>CAZSMN010000233.1:0-6354 GCA_964607615.1 uncultured Chthoniobacterales bacterium
CTCGGAGCCGCGCAGACCGGCCGCGGCAAGGATCTCCGAAACAAAGAACGGGCAGTTCGAGGGCATCACCCCGAGGGCGTCGCCTGCTTCGTATTCGAGTCCGCTGCCCGCGAGCGCGATCTCAATGTGTCGCACCTCTTTGGCGCTCCCTGCGCCGTTGAGAAGGCGGTTTCCCACGACCACGGCGGGAAATGGATTTTCCTTGGAATACGGGCGCACCGCGCCGTCGGCTGTTGTGCTGTCGCAGACCGTGGAGGACGCTCCATCGGCACCGAGTGCGTTGAGCAATCCTTCGAACCACGCCTGCGCCGGCTTGTCGTAGTCGACATCACAGTCTACGCGGGATTGGATGCGCCGGGCGCCGAGTTCCTCCAGGCGCTGATCAAAAAGTTTTCCCGCCTCGCAGAATTGGACGTAGTTCGTGTCGCCGAGGGCAAGGACCGAGAACTCCAGCTTTTCCATCGAAAGGGCGGAGCCGTTTTTGATCTGGTTCCAGAAGCCCTGAGCATTGTCGGGCATTTCCCCGTCGCCGTAGGTGCTGGTCACGATGGCCGCCCGTCCCGCGCTGGCGAGCAGCTCCGGCGTGGCTTCCTCCAACCCGAGCGCGCGGGATTGAAACCCGCAGGCTGCCGAGCGCTTCGCAAATGTTCTGGCCAGCTTCTGAGCGCCTCCGGTTTGGGACCCCCAGAGGAAGAGGAGCTGGCCGCGATCCGGAGCGGGGGGGGCACCCGCTCCGGAATCGGAAGGCCTATCGCTGCCGCTGAAAAGGCCGGCAAGGTAGCCATTGATCCAATGCCGCTGGGCGGCATCAAACGGGGCCGAGTCTGGCAGGGAGGGCAGTGGCATTTTTCAGAAGGTGAAGGTCGTCTGCAGGTAAAAGAAATTGGCCGGGCTCGAAGGGCCGGTTTCCTTCACATACGAGCCCGGAAGGAACCAGCTGTATCCGGCATGGACGCTTGCCCACTTCGTCGGCTTCCACGTGGCGCTGATGTCGATCTCAGATCCGACATAGGGATTTGCCGAAGGCGTGATCGGCCGGGCACGGGTGAGGCCGTTTGCGCGGTACCACGCATCATCGGTCGTTGCGAGCCAGAAGAACTGGAAGTCCACTGCCACACTGAAGGTTTTGTGCGGCTTGGCGCGGAAGGTGATGCTGGGGTTGTGGATGTTCTGCCAGGAGAAGAGATCCATGTAGCCGTAGAACTTGTGGTTTGTCGGAAACAGGTTCTGGAAGGTGGTCGTCCGGCCGTCGTTGCGGTCGGAGTCGCCCGAGGCGTAGTTGTATTGGAGGTAGACCTGGGGCTCCCAAGGCACCGGGAGCTGGTAGCCGAGCCCGATGTGGGCCGCGAAGGCCGCCAGATCAAGTCCTGCAAGTTTCCCCGCCTGCACCGCGAATTCCCCGTCGTAGAGGAAGCCGCCCATCTTTGCGGGTTCGTTGTTGAACCGGGTGCCGAGGGTGACGAAATCCGTTCGGGCATTCAGATTGCCGCCCTGCGATCCGGCGGGCGGAACCTGCAGGAGCGGGCCGAAATTGCTGTTGTTCCCGTTCGCCTGATTCAGCAGGAATGCATAGAGGTCGATCGTGTGGGCAGGGACGTGGGTGGTCGAAAGATAGACTCCGCTGAACACCTGATCACGTCCTGTGTCGTCCCAGTCGAAGAGGTCCGACGTATTGAAGGTCGACTTCTCCACCACCACGACGCTGGAGGCGAATGCCTCGACCCAAAGCTTCTCGGTTTGATAGCGGAGGCGGACGGCATCGAACGTGCGGCCAAGGTTGTTCCAGTCGAAGCTGCCGACCAGCCGCTGGTCGCCGTAGTTGAAAAGCTGACGTCCAAGCCGGATGCCAAGCGGGAATTCGCTGTAGTTCGCGAATTCGATCCAGCCCTGGTAGAGATCGATGTAGTCGTCACCTTCGGCTCCGAACACGCCGGGATCGTTCGGACGCCGGCCGACTTCAATCGAGCTTTGCAGCTGACCATAGGCGCGCAGCCACGGCGTTGGCTCGATTTTTAACCCGAGGCGGAAGCGCTGCAGGAGCAGGCTGCCATCGGTGACGGGATAGGCCCCGTCGTTGAAGTCAAAGGTGTTGTTGCGATACTCATACCGCAGCCGCTCTTCAATATCGAAGACGAGGAGTCCGTTGGCAAAAGAGAGGGGATCTCCGAGCTTCCAGCGCTTGCTCTCCGGGACGACGGTTTCTTTCACTTCTGCGCGGGATTCCATGGCGGATCCGGCGATCGCCGGCGGACTCAGGAGGCAGAGAGCGAGCAGTTGAAGTGTGCAGGCAACCGGCATCAGGCAGTGTGGCAGTGTTTTCATTGGCAGCGGTTTGGTTGTTGTGTTGTGGGTTGGTTTATCTGGAGAACTCGCGCGGGGTTTCCGCAGGTTGACGCGAGGGACGGAGGTGGGAGCGGTTTTCCAGAAAGTCGATGAGGCGCTCGCGAAGCTTGTAGTAGAGGGGGTCCTCCAGCAGTTCACCGCGGAGCCGCGGGCGTTCGAAGGGGATCTCGAGAATGTCGCCGACTTCGGCCTCGGGTCCGTCGGTCATCATGACCACGCGATCAGCAAGGTAGATGGCCTCATCCACGTCGTGCGTGACCATGAGGGCCGTCTTCTGGTCGCGCTGCCAGAGTTCGAGAAGAACGTCCTGCAGCTCCAGCTTGGTGAGGTTGTCCAGCATGCCGAACGGCTCATCGAGCAGGAGCATCTTCGGCGAGAGGGCGAAGGCGCGGGCGATCCCGCAACGCTGGCGCATGCCTTGCGAAAGCTCGGCGGGATATTTGTGCATGGCATCCGCCAGCGCTACGAGCGTCAGGTATTAGTCGGCAACCCGGCGCCGCTCGCTCTTGCTCGCCGTGTAGTAAACCTGATCCACGCCCAGCATCACATTTTCGAAGGCGGTGAACCACGGAAGGAGGCAGGGCGACTGGAAGACAACGCCCCGGTCGGGTCCGGCCGACGTGACTTCCTTGCCCGCCAGAACGATGCCGCCCAGCGAGATATCTGCCAGACCGGCGACCATTGAGAGGACGGTCGACTTCCCGCAACCCGAGTGGCCGATGAGGGCGATGAACTCGCCTTTGTCGACACGCAGATCGAAGTCCTTAACCACGGTGAGGGGCCCCTTCGGAGTCGGGAAGGTTTTTGTCAGGCGCGAGATTTCGAGGTGCGAACTCATCGGTAGGCTGCTGCGGTTTCGATGCGGATTTGCGAGGCGTTCATCCGGAGATCCGTTCGGTGGAATCTTTGGCAAGCCGGCGCGGAGCGCCGAACCGCCTCGGCTTATCGAGGTTTTCGGGAAGAAGATCGGGAACGATCAGCTCGCGGGTCATCTTCTGCCTTCGGGCTGCGCTGTAGCTCAGGAGTTTTTCGGTGATCTGCGCGCGGAGACGTTTAAATTCGGGCTCGTGATTGAGAGACGCGTGGTTGCGGGGCCGCTCGATGGTGACCGCGATCGATTCATCGAGCGTCGCGCCGGGGCCCATGCTCAAGGGGATAACGCGGTCTGCCAGGTAGAGGGCTTCATCCACCGAGTTGGTGATGAGCACGACGGTCTTCCGGTCCGACTGCCAGATCTCCGAGATTTCATCCTGCAGCGTGGCGCGGGTGAGGGCATCGAGGGCGGAGAGAGGCTCGTCCAGAAGCAGGATCCGTGGGTTGATGGCGAGGGTGCGCGCCACGGACACTCGCTGGCGCATGCCTCCGGAGAGCTGAGCGGGCCGGCGGTCTGCCGCATGGCTCAGCTTGACCATGGCGATGTATTTCGCGACGTGATCAGCCCGGTCTTTGGCGCTCATCTGGGGGAAGACGGAGTCCACGGCCAGCGCGATGTTCTCCGCCACGGTCAGCCACGGCAGGAGCGAGTAATTTTGAAAAACCAGCCCACGATCCGGACCCGGGCCGCGGACCGGCTTGCCGTCGAGGAGGATTTGGCCGGAGTCCGGCAAAATCAGCCCGGCGATGAGCGACATGAGCGTCGTTTTGCCCTGGCCCGAGTAGCCCACTATCGCCACAAATTCGCCTTCGTTGAGAGACAGGTTGACGTCTTGCAGCACCGGGGTGCCGCCGAAGGCCTTGGTTACTTTCCTAAGTTCGAGAAAGCTCATACGTGCAGGGTCAGGCCGTTTTGAAGCGGGACTCCACAAAGCCCATCATCCGGTCGAGAAGGAGGCCGATCACGCCGATCGTGATGATCGAAAAGATGATGTTGCCGTAATTGGCGTTGTTGTATTCGTTCCAGAGAAACGAGCCGACGCCCGTTTGTCCGGTGAGCATTTCCGCCGCGACGATCACGAGCCATGCAATGCCGAGAGACAACCGGAATCCCGTGAACATGTAAGGCAGCGTCGCGGGCACCATCACCTTGAAGAGCATTTTGGCTCGCGAAAGCTTCAGCACCCGGCCGACGTTGAGGTAGTCCTGCGGAATCGCGCGCACTCCGACGGCGGTGTTCAGGACCGTGGGCCACATCGAGCAGATCGCGATGGTGAAGAGGGCGCCGTTTTCCAAGGCCTGCTTGCCGGTGCTGAGGAACAGCACCATGCCGAGCGGCAGCCAGGCGAGCGGTGAGACGGGGCGCAGGACCTGAACGATAGGATCGAAGATCCGAGTGAAAATGGGCGACAGACCGAGGAAAAACCCGATCGGAGTGCCGACGAGCAGAGCGATCAGGTAACCCTTCACCACAAGGGAGAGGGAGTAGCCGACCAGTCGAAGAATTCCCTGATCCTGCTCGCCCCGCTTGGCAAACGGCTCGAGCACGTAGGGTTTGGCCACCTCCCAGGTCTGCACGGGATTGGGAAGCTCCGGAGAGACGGTCGCGCTGATGAGCGTCCAAAGCCCCAGCGCGAGCGCGATGCCCACCGCGCCGCAGGCCGTGTTGAGGAGGAGGTTCCGGATGGTTGGCTTCATGATGTTTGCGTGGTCGGACCGTGTTTCTTTTCGAGAAGGAGTCTGTCGGATGGGCTTTTGACGGGGCCGTTAGTTCTTGATCGAGTTCACGGCGAAGCCCTTGGCGTAGGCCTCAAGGTCGCCGGAGGGATCGAAAGTGACCCCGTCGAAGAGAGTGAACGGAGCGTCGTCGCGGGTGCGGCCGGTAACGCCCAGTTCTGCCATGGCCTCTTCGTAAATGTCCGGTCGCATGACCTGAGAGACGATTGACTGGTAGTCCGGAGTTCCCTCGCTCATCCCCCAGCGGCGGAGCTGGGTCAGCCACCAGAGGCCATATTTCGGCTGCGGGTAGTTGGCGTTGCGGATGGAGAAATGCATCGGATGCGTATCCGTCACGGTGCGACCGTCGCCGTAATCGAGCTTTCCAAGCATCCGGCCGAGAAGGACTTCCTTCGGGCAATTGATATAGTTCGAGCGGGCGATGATCTCGCAGGCCTCGTCGCGGTTGGCCATGTCATCGAGCCAGACGGAGGCCTCGTGGAGCGCCTTAAGGATGGATTTCACCGTGCGGGGGTTGGCCTTTGCCCACTCCTCGTCGAATGCCAGCGCCTTCTCCGGATGATCCTCCCACATGTCCTGCGTGGTCACGGACGTGAAGCCGATCCCGTCGGCGATGGCCCGTGCGTTCCAGGGTTCTCCCACGCAGAATCCGTCCATCTTGCCGACGCGCATGTTGGCGACCATCTGCGGTGGCGGGATCGTGATGAGAGAGATATCGGTATCCGGATTGATGCCTCCGGCGGCCAGGTAGTAGCGCATCCACATGGCGTGGGTGCCGGGCGGGAAGGTCATCGCAAAGGTCAGCGGTGAGCCTTTCGCCTTGGCTGCTTCGACGAAGGGCTTGAGCGCTGCGGGATCGGCAGCGACTTTGCCCTTGAACTCATTCGACAGCGAGATGGCCTGACCGTTCCGGTTGAGCAGCCAGGGGATGATCATCTTTCGGACCGGCTGGCCGCCGAGACCCATGGACGATGCGAACGGCATGCCGATCAGCATGTGGGTGGCCTGCACGTCCCCGGTGGAGAGCATGTCGCGAATAGCGGCCCAACTGGCTCCCTTCTTGATCGTCGCGTTGATCCCGTGCTTGGCAAAAAATCCCTTCTCGTGGGCGATGACGATCGGAGCGCAGTCGGTCAACGCGATGAAGCCGAACGCGACGTTGGGTTGTTCAGGCGCGGTTTCCGCGGCCGACGTTTTGAAGGAGGCCGCACACCCGAGCGCTAGGGTGAGCAGCAGCGTGGCGAAGGTTTTCCGCCGCTGGTCCGAGAATTTCCGTTGTTTCATTTTGGTCATGTTGTGGAATGAAAAAAGCCATCCGCGGTCCCTGCCTGGAGCAGGTTCCATCGGATGGCTTCGTTGCCGTTTTATTGAGCGTCCCCGTCATTGGAGACGCGCTTGTTG
>CAZSMN010000234.1:0-6341 GCA_964607615.1 uncultured Chthoniobacterales bacterium
TCTCTCCTTTCTGCCGTCGCGTGGGCGTTTCCGCCAAAGTCTGGGGAAATCTCGGCGCTCCTGCGCAGGTTCTGGAGCCTCCGGAAGGGTTTTGTGCCGGACAACCCGCCGGGCGACACTGCGATTTCTGCGGGGAGATTTCGTCAGCAGCGGTCACTGACTGTGTGAAACGTCTTCTCGCGCCGAAAACCGAAAGGGATAAATAGGATGTCGTCGCTTTCCCTATGTGCGCAGGACGATTTTCACTGCCGCAGAGTCAGCATCAATCGACTCCAGAACAGGTCGACGGGCTTCGGGCGCCAATCCCCCGAAATCAGGAGGCGAGAGATCCGTCTCACTATCGAGATAGACACCGGTTTCGATTGCGTTGCTCGCAAGGTTTCGGACGAAGAAGACCGGGCATTCGGCAGCGTTGGCAAGGTGGCGGGGACCCGAATCGGCGCAAAGGACAGCTTGAGGGTGCTGCAGAAAGGCGACGAGCGAGCGCACGGGAAGAGCGGGGCTCAGAATTTTCGCCCGGAGCTGGTGGAGGGTCTTCGCTGACGTGAGCGCAGCCATTTCATCCGGGGCCCCGAGGAGCACGGTGCCTACTGCGGGATTCAGGCGCTCGTAGGCGGCCAGAATCTCGAAAACCTTGGCGCTGGCGTCGGCCGTACCGGGCTGACGGCTAAGCGGAAAACAGGCAAGCCACGGCTGGCCCGGCGCAAATCCGAGCGCTTGGGCCGCCGCAGTTCCGGTTGATTTGTCCTCCGCGCTCAGGGTCACGGCCGGCCGCAGGGAAATCGCTTCCGACGGGCGGGCGAGATCGGCAACAAGATCGCGAAAGTAGGCAGGGAACGGTTGCGGCCACCGGATCGACACGGGGTGTGTAACCCAGGCGGAAAAACCTTTGTGGGCATAAGCGACGCGATTCGGGATGCCAAGACGCACAGCCAAGCGAAGAGGAGCAAAATACGTCCCGACATCGTAGCAGACCGCGACGTCGTAGCGCTCGGTCAAAAGAACTTCGAACCGCCCCGCATCGACATCGAACGGATGGATCTTCCGCACGCCGGAATGATGCCGGATCACCTCACCAGCCGCACTTGGTGCCAGGATGTGCCACTCGCAGCCGGGGAATGCCTCCGCGAGTGGTCCGAGTGCACAAGAGCGGTAGAGAATGTCTCCAATGTGGCTTGCGCCCATGAGCAGGCCCTTCCGCCACTTTTCAGGCGGCATCGGGGGTGGAAGGTGCGCCAAGCGGGTGCGGAGGACTGGTGCTGCGATTTCGGAAGCGCAGGCCAGAAGATACTTTGAGAAGCTTCGAAAGGTTTTGCGGTCTGGCCAGCGCATTTCCGCAGACGATGCGCTGGCGTACGGTTTTGTTAAAGCGGAAAACAAAATGCGAGACAGCAGCATTCGAAAATCTCCCGCAGGGCCGCAGGGACGCAGAGGAACAGAAATTCTTAAAATTCAGTTCATTCTGTCCAAAAGCTTTCTCCCAGTTTTCGCCACAAAATCCGATTCTCTCTGTTCTGTCAAAATGCCCCTTCACGGCTCTATAACTCCGCAGATTCTTCATGGGTAAAAAATTCCTAATCATCGGCGCCGGCTTTTCCGGGGCCGTCGTTGCCAGAGAGCTGGCGGAGCATCTCGACTGTTCCATCGAAGTTTGGGACGCCCGTGGACACGTGGCGGGCAATTGTCACACCGAACGCGATCCGGAGACCGGAGTGATGGTTCATCGCTATGGACCCCATATTTTCAACACGGACAACGAGAAAGTCTGGTCCTATGTGAACCGGTTCGGAACATTCCGGCCGTTTGTCAATCGCGTGAAGGCGGTCACAACGCGCGGTGTTTTTTCGATGCCGATCAACCTCCTCACGATCAACCAGTTTTTTGGAAAGTCGATGAACCCGCAGGAGGCCAGCGAGTTTATTGCGGGACTCGGAGACTCTTCGATTGGCGAACCGGCAAACTTCGAGGAGCAGGCCCTGAAAATGCTCGGCCGCGATCTCTACGAGACGTTTTTCAAAGGCTACACGATCAAGCAGTGGGGCTGCGATCCCAAGGACTTGCCGGCTTCGGTTCTGAAGCGTCTGCCGGTTCGGTTCAACTATGACGACAACTACTACGCCAAGCGTTTTCAGGGGATTCCTGAAGACGGCTACAGTGCCGTCATCGCAGGAATTCTTGCCCACCCGTCGATCACGGTGTCTCTGAGCCGGCGCTTCGATCCCTCCCAGGCGGCTGAATTGGCGAAGCGTTACGACCACATTTTCTACACAGGTCCCCTCGATGAATTCTTCGGCTTTTCCGAGGGCCGCCTCGGCTATCGCACCGTAACGTTCGAGCAGATCGCAACCGATGCCTCCGACTACCAGGGGAACGCGGTGCTCAACTACCCCGATCTCTCGGTTCCCTGGACGCGCATCCACGAACACAAACACTTCACACCGTGGGAATCGCACGAGCGGACGGTCGCCTTCCGCGAGTTCAGCAAAGAGACAGAAGTTGAAGATGTTCCTTATTATCCCAAACGTCTGGCTGCCGACAAAACGCTGCTGCTTCGATACCGCGAGATGGCGGCATCCCCGCTCCCCTACCCCGTTTCCTTTCTGGGAAGGCTGGCGACCTACCGCTACATGGATATGGAGGCGGTGATCGGAGAAGCCCTCGGGCTATCCGAAAGCTTTCTCCGCGCCTTGGAATCCTTCGATCCGTTGCCTGTCTTTCCGAATACCGAGGTTTGAAGAAGGGCAACCCGAAGAGGCACAAAATGCGCGGGGGGGGAAGGAGAGCGACCCGGCAGGTTTTCATCTTTTGCTTTCCTTGAACTTCTCAATCCATCTCTCCTGTCCGCCTGCTGAATATTCTGAAAATTCTGTGAATTTGGTCCTGCCATTTCCTTGAATCCCATTAATCCCGTTAATCCTGTCCAAATTCTCCCTGACTAGCATGAAATTCGACCTGACGATTCCCCAAATCAGCCAAGCGCTCTCAGCACGACTGCTCATCGTGATGCCGATCTACAATGAAGAAGTGAATATCCGTTCCGTGATGAATGAGTGGATGCCCGTCTTTCAAGCATCCGAACCAAGCTTCACTCTTCTCGCACTGAACGATGGATCCCGGGACTCCACAGCAACCGAGCTAGACGCCCTCGAGGAAGAGTATGGGGATCGCCTCTGCGTGATCCACAAATCAAACGCGGGCCACGGGCTCAGCTGCCGCTTGGGCTACGAAATCGCCGTTGCTAGTTCTGCCGAGTGGGTCTTCCAGATCGACTCGGATGGCCAGTGTGATCCTGCCTACTTTGCGGAGTTTTGGGACGTCCGCGGCGACGCGGACTGCCTGTTCGGATTCCGATCCACGCGCGATGACGGACTCTCGCGGCTTTTGATCAGTCGCATTTGTACAGCAGCAACGTTCCTTGCGACCGGGAATAATTTAAAGGACGCCAACGTCCCTTACCGCATGATGCGTCGCGAGGCACTCGCCGCTGCGCTGCCGCTGATACCTCCGGATTTCGACATCCTCAACGTGGCACTTACCCTTGTGCTCAAGCGCTCGGGACGCTGGCGCTGGAAACATATCCCGATCCACTTCAGGGCACGCCAAGGCGGGCAAAACAGCATCAATATACCAAAGGTGCTACGGATGGGCTCGAGCATGTTGTTTGACCTTCGGCGAATTGGAAAAGAGTAATGGAACCCATGCGCCCCACTCTTTGGCAGCTTGCTGCGCTGATTGCCTCACTCGTTCTCATTGCGCTGGCGCCTTCCAGCGACAGCCTATGGATCGATGAAGGCCATACCGCCCGGTTCGTTCAGGCGAGTTCATTCAGTGAGATGCTTACTTCTCTTGTGAGCGACGTGAACTCACAGGCGCAGATGCCCGGTTTCGTCACGGCTGCATGGGCTTCCGGTCGACTTCTGGGCACAAGCGAATGGGCACTGAGGGCGCAGAACATCCTTTGGGGAGCACTCGGCGTTTTGTTCCTCTGGCATGCCGGTCGTTTGTTGGGCACCTGTGCTCCCCCTTTGCTTTTTGCAGTGAGTCCGTTCGTCTGGTTCTATTTGGACGAAGCACGACCCTACGGAATGCAACTCGGCGGCGCGGCCGCCCTCGCCGCAGCGATGGTGCGCTTAGTGTGCCTTAGGCGGCTCGACGGGGCGACGGCGGCGCTCTGGCTTTTCGGGGGCTGGGTCACGTGCGTCGCGAGCATGCTGGGGGCGTTTCCATTCGGTGCAGCCACCTTGGTTGGGCTGTTCCTGATTTGGCGGCTCCGTATGCCGACTGATCGGAAAGCCATTGCTGTTCTGGCTGTCTGCTACGCAGGTCTCGCCGTAGTGGGCGCCTACTATGCATTGAGCGTGCTGCGCGGGGCCGGGGGTGCTCGTCTTTGGAGCGTTGGGCTTGGGAATATCGGCCTTTCGGTCTACGAACTCTTTGGTTTTGCCGGACTCGGACCGGGCCGAATCGAAATCCGCGAGGCGGGCCGCGAAGGCCTAACTGCAGTTATCTCTCTTCTTGCGGAATCGGCTTTACCCCTTGCGTTACTGGCGTGTCTGCTTGTGACCTGTGCGTTGCTGGTGTTCCGGATCCGTCGCCAACCTTGGCAAGTTCTGTTTCTTGCGTGTTCGACGATCGTCGTCATGGGATTTTTCTTCCTCGCTGGAGCTGCAGCCTTGGCTAAGTGGCCGTTTTGGGGACGACATCTTGCGCCGCTGCTTCCCTTCATCATCGTTGCAATTACCGCAACGTGCCTTGGGACAAATCTTCCAATCTGGGTCGGACGCACAGTTCTCGTTGCAATCGGGGTCTGCTGGCTGGCATCCTCACTCAGCCTGCGGACCATGCCCCGGCACGCCAAAGACGCCTACCGACAAGCCGCCACCTTCGCAAAGTCACAACTTGACGCCAACCGCACAGTTTGGTGGGCAGCGGATGAGGCGACTGGCAGATACTACAACGTCCCGCTCTCCGCTGAGGGGACAACTGGAACGGCACGCATTGTCTTCGCTCCAGACCGGAAAGCCCTCGACGGCATCGCCGTTCCGGATGTGATCGTTTTGTCACGCCCCGATCAGTTTGACGAGCGCGGGGCCATTCGCGAACAACTCGCCGCAGAGGGATTCCGACAAACCCATCGCTGGATCGCTTTCACTGTTTGGGAAAGGGACAAATAGAAAGACGGTTTCGGTCAGAATGCGAAATTTGAAATACGGACTGCCGACCGACCAAGCAGGGTTTCGATCTGCACTGCGCCACAGCCCGGATTTCCGGGTTTGCACGATCAGGCACGTCCCGCGATAGTTATCCACACATCCCATGAGCGCGCAGTTTTCTCCGGTCCAAATCGTTCTTCCCATCGCGATGATGTGCGGGGTGCTGCTGGCGGGATTTGCCGGAGTATGGATTGCCGGGGAGGAGTATTTCCCCCTCATTCTCATCGCGGCGGGAGCAGCGTTTACTGCATGGGCCATCATCGGACGCCACTACTGGTGGGTTCCGATTTTCTTTCTGACGACGCTCGGAGGGCACTTCTATCTGGGCTTCAAGATCCATGCGCACGAGTTGGCCGTACTCGTCTGCTTGCTGCCGCTGGTGGCGGCGCTTGCGATGAACCGGGGGGACATCATCCGCCGGAATTTTGTGATTCCCGCCCCGGTGATCGTTCTGTTCTTCTACCTGTGCCTGCATCTTCTCGGCTGCCTTATCTACAACAAGGTCGAGCAAATCGGAGGCATGGGTAACGTGGTGCGGCGGTATGCCGACGCTCTTTGGCCCTTCCTGATCTTTACTCCATTTCTTTTCGTTGGAAATACGAAGTATCTGCGAATCGCGTTCCATTTGATGGCCTTGGCGGCGCTGATCCGCTTTTGCTTCGGGATGTATATCGCGTTCTTTGGAAATGAGGATACGGTGATCTTTGTTCCAATGATCAATTTCGTGCCGGCGGGCGGATTCGGAGGAGACCTGCGTATCTCGGGCTCGATCGTCACTACCATCGCGCTGTGCTACTTCTGCATGTATCCAGCCTTTTGGGTGAGGTTTCTCTTGGTTCCGCTGATTGGTGTCGGAATCTGGGGCACCTTCATGGGTGGCGGACGCATCACCGTCGTGCTTCTCTTCGGTTTGTTTGCGTTCCTCTTCCTCATCTACCGTCGGTTCGGTGCCTTGCTCCTCTGGGCAGGCCTGCTGGTGGCTGGTATTGTCTTCGTGAATGCCGAGCCGGAGATCCTCAACAAGGCTCCCGAGACCGTGAGGCGCGCAGCGACAGCATTTGTTTTGGATAGAACTCTGGCGGCCGATAAGGGCGGCACCGTTTCAAGCGATGCATGGCACGCGCGCTT
>CAZSMN010000235.1:0-6326 GCA_964607615.1 uncultured Chthoniobacterales bacterium
AGGCCGGCGGCAGCGCGGAATACCGGCCCGTGGGCTTCTGGTGGGCGGCGGCTCCGAAGTCCACCTGGCCGGATGATGATGACACGTGGCGCGCGATCCTGCGCGATTGGCAGGAACCCTACGGCGACCGGCGGCAGATGCTTGTCTACATCGGGCAGGACCTCGCGAAGGAGGAGATGCAGACCGCGCTGGAGCGCTGCCTCCTCGACGATGCCGAGCTCGCGGCCGGGCCGGATGTATGGGCGGACTTGCCGGATCCTTTTCCGGAATGGACGGTCGGGCCGGCGGAGTAAACGGCCGGACCGGCGGTTGACATCGGGTGCCGGCTCGGGGACCGTGCGCAGCCGCCTTTGCCCATGACCACGCCTGCTCCCAGCTCCGGATGGAATTTTAATAACTCCTACACCCGCCTCCCCGGGCTCTTCTTCCAACGCACGGCGCCGGTTCCGGTCAAGGCGCCCCGGATGGTCATCCTCAACCGCCCGCTCGCGGCGGAACTCGGGATCGATGCCGGGCAACTGCAAGCGGATGTGCTGGCCGGAAATGCGCTCCCGCCCGGTGCCGACCCGATCGCGCAGGCGTATGCCGGGCACCAGTTCGGGCACTTCACGATGCTGGGTGACGGGCGTGCGATCCTCCTCGGCGAGCAGATCACGCCCGCAGGCCGCCGGTTGGATATCCAGCTCAAGGGCAGCGGGCCGACACCGTTCTCACGCCGCGGTGACGGTCGAGCCGCGCTGGGCCCGATGCTCCGCGAGTATGTGATCAGCGAAGCCCTTCAAGCGCTCGGCCTGCCGACCACGCGCAGCCTGGCGGTCGTCGCCACGGGGGAACCGGTTTACCGCGAGGAGCCACTGCCGGGGGCTGTTCTGACGCGCGTCGCTGCCAGCCACGTCCGGGTCGGAACGTTCGAGTATGCGGCGGCGCAGGGGGATACAGATGCCCTCCGCGCGCTGGCGGACTACACGATCCGCCGGCACGATCCGGAGCTGGTCGGGAGGCCGTATGCCGATTTTCTGTCCGCCGTCGTCGGGCGCCAGGCCTCCTTGATCGCCCGCTGGCTCCAGATCGGGTTCCTCCACGGCGTGATGAATACCGACAACATGGCCATCTCGGGCGAGAGCATCGATTTCGGCCCGTGCGCGTTTCTTGACGGATACGATCCGAATACCGTCTTCAGCTCGATCGACCGCCATGGCCGCTACGCGTTCGGCAACCAGCCGACGATCGCGCACTGGAATCTCGCCCGCTTCGCCGAGACCCTCCTGCCGCTCCTTGACCCGGACCCGGAGAAATCCGTTGCCATTGCGAAAGAGCGTTTGGAAGCCTTTCCGGAAAAATTCCGCGACGCATGGTATGCCGGTTTGCGGGAGAAAATCGGGCTCGCCACGAGCGAGGCCGGCGATATCGCGCTTCTCGACCGTCTTCTCGGTGCCCTGCAGCGCACGCGCTCGGATTGGACGAATACCTTCCGCGCGCTGGCGGACGACGGGCCGGCCGGTGAAGCCTTGTTTGCAGACCCGGAATGGCCGGCCTGGCGCGCGCGCTGGCACGACCGCCTGGAACGCGAACCCGACGGTCCCGCCGCCGCCCGTTTGCGGATTTCCCAAAGCTCCCCGGCCGTCATCCCCCGCAACCACCTTGTCGAGGAAGCCCTCGCCGCGGCGACGCAGTCCGGCGACCTCGCACCGCTCGAACGTCTGCTCGACATCCTCTCCCGTCCGTTTGAACGCCCCGCCGATCCGCGATGGATGCAGCCTCCGCCCGATGGCGGCCGGGATTACCAGACCTTCTGCGGCACCTGATCAACCTGCCAGCGCCGCAACGGCGAAGACGGTCACCATCAGCAGGCCGAGGATCACCTTGACGACCAGTCCGGCCGTGGCTCCCAGAAACGTTCCCCAGCCCGACTTGCCCGCCGGCAGCAGCCCCCGGCCGGCCAGCAGCTCGCCTCCCACCGCACCGATCAAGGGACCGAGGAGAAGTCCCGGCAGGCCGAAGAAAATCCCGACCACCGCTCCGAGCACCCCGCCGATCGCGCCCCAGCGCGATGCCCCGAAATACTTCGCTCCCGCCGCACCGCTCAGAAAATCCACCGCCTGACCAACCAGCATCAGGCCGAGCAGAATCAAGACCGTTGGCCATCCCACCGAGCCCAGCGTGATCGCGTTCACCAGCGCTCCCGAAAAAATCAGCACCGCCCCCGGCACCAAGGGCACCACCGTCCCCACCAGTCCGGCCAGCATCAGAATCAACGTCACCGCCCACCACAACGTCTCCATCCGGCATCCTACATCGCATCCGGCCGGAGCGCTGGAAATTTTGTCCGCAAGCCGGTTTCAGAGGGATTTTTAGGGGCACACCGGATCCCGCCCGAATCCATGGCATGGGAGTTGCTGTCGGACGGCGTGATCATTGCGCAAAACATGCAACAGGATGAAGTCCGCCGGGGACGACCCCGTTGCGCGGGCGGGTTGTGTGACAGAAATGTTACATCGTCCCGGTTGCAGGCCATGCGCCCGGCCTTCACCTTGCGCTCAGTTTTAAGGAAGCCGTTGCTTCCGCCGCTCACTTCCGAAGCGGTTCACGGGTTTGCCTCCGGGTTGAGGACGGAAGAAGGGGCCAGTGTCCCATGGATCTCCAATCGGAAAAAAACGGCGGGAATCCATACCGCCACCCGAACCGTAAAGTTGCCAACCCGCTCCGGTTTCTAACCGACCCGGACCCGCTTAACCAAAAAAACAAAGACGCCACCGGAAAGAAAAAATGATGAAAAAACTACTAACTACATGGTTTTGTTTGGGGTTTGCGATATCCGGCCTCACAGCTCAGACCATTTGGACCTACGATTTTGGAACGTCGACAGGCAATTTTACGTCCAACAATGCATCGACAACCTTTCTGCCAGCACCCCTAACTGATGGGGGAACAGCCCGAGTTCGGGTCGGAAGCGGAGCTGGGGGCTTCTTTCTCGAGAATCCAGGGACATCATTAGGCACCGGTTCTGAATTGCGCATTGTTGCTCCGACTAACACGTCGGTGAATAAGTTTTCGATCTACGATTACTCTGCTGCGGCCAACGCCTTTACCTTGGCTTTCGATCTGCGGTTGACCGGTGGAAGCGCTGGAACGTTTTATTTGTTCACGGGAGACGGGGCCTCATTCAGCGACAATAGTGGATTCACCGGAGCACAGGTCTTCACGGGAATCCGCTGGACGTTCGGCGCCTCTGACGCGATCACGACTAATATTCGTTCTGGTGGAAGCTGGGTTGCTACGGGACTTCCGGCGACGCCATTTGCACAGAACGCCGATTACAGCGTTAGGATCTACGGGAACAATGGAGCGGCCAGCACTGAATACAACCTCGGTGGAACAAATACCCTCGCGGCCAATACTTGGGATCTTTGGATCGGTGGCGTTAAAGTTGCCGCTGGCCTTAGCAAGGCGCAGCTCGGTGCCTCTGCAAATATTGATTCCTTTATGTTTTATGGTGAGAGTTCGGCTGGGAATGTTGCTCAGTTGATCGTTGATAATATCGAATACAGCAATGCGGTCCCCGAACCCAGCACCTGGGCGCTCATCGGCCTCGGCCTCGGGTTCACGGTCTGGAATCTCCGCCGCAAGCGGTCGGCAAAGGCCTGATCGGACGCGGCAGCAATTTGGAAAGGGCGCGCTCATCGGGCGCGCCCTTTTTCGTTGTTCAAGCGGGTCTGCCCCGTGGCGGGTTTGGCGTTCCGCCCCGCCCCAAGCGCCAGCGCTCGTTCCAAATGGAGGGAAGCGCTCCGTCGGTTCCGTTGATTGTCCGGCGCGAAGCGCAGGACCTTGAGGCCATCGGGCCGTATCTCCCTTCCGCGATCGATGACCGCTTTAGAGAAAAAATGGGAACCGACAGAGCGGTTCCCTCCATGGATTTTCGAAGGGGGCTGCCGCCCCGGGGTGAGGCGGCGGACGGCGGGGCCGCAAGCGCCAGCGCCCGTGAGAAGAAATGGAGGGAAGCGCTCCGTCGGTTCCGTCGAACGTCTGAGCGAAGCGAAGACCCTCTCCTCTTCCTCCCCCGTGAGGCCGAACCATCTCACGGGCAAGCAAAGGCATCGCGGTAGAGGAAAAGTGGGAACCGACAGAGCGGTTCCCTCCATGGGATTTTCGAAGGGAGCTGTCGCCCCGGGGTGTTTCGTCGCTGGCGGGCGGAGGGATGTTTCCCATCAGCGATCGTGCCAGGTGAGCACGTTCAACTCGCCCTGATAGGGCCAATCCTCTGCGGATGTCACCAAGCCGTGACGAACCGGATTTTCGCGGACGTAATCCCACTTGGCGGAATAGTTTTCTCCCCGCCGCATCTGGGTGTCCCAGGCATCAACCTGCCAGACGGGATGTTCACCCGGACGTGGCCAGCGCCGGGAACAAAGGGATTTCCAAAAAGTGATCCATGCGTGGAGGGGCGGAGCCGAGGGACCGTTGGGAGAACAGAAAAGGTGAAGGTGGTCAGGGAGAATCACGAACCGTCCGACGAGCCAGCCATCAGCCTGCTTCCAGATGGAAACCAGAAGATCGTGAATGTCCGGAGCTGCCAGGATCGGTTGGCGGCGGCGGGTGCAGACCGTGAGAAAGACGATGGGCGAGAGATTTCCGCTTTCGAAAACCGGCCTCCTCGCCGGATGCCTGCGCCCGAGGTCCTCCATGAACAGGTGGGATTCCATGGCCGGTGCGCATGGTCAAGCGCATTTGACGTTCCGACCCATGAAATCGCCCGAACCGAGAGTGACCCCGCCCCAAGCGCCAGCGCTCGTTCCGAGATGGAGGGAAGCGCTCCGTCGGTTCCGTCGAACGTCTGAGCGAAGCGAAGACCCCCCGGTCCGCAAGGCCGGACCCTCTCACGGGCAAGCAAAGGCATCGTTGCAGAAGAAAAAGTGGGAACCGACGGAGCGGTTCCCTCCATGGGGTTTTCGATGGGGCTGTCGCCCCGGTCAGGGGAGCAGGAATGCAACGGAATTGTGTAACCGGATTGTCACATTCGTTCCCTTGTTGGGCAGCGCCGATCGAGGTTTTCTCGGGCACGAAACAGGGCGGTCGTATGGCTCTGGAAGAGAACCACGACATGAAAATCTCACTTCCCATTATCGGACTGGCCGTTCTTCTGACGGCCACGGCGCAGGCACAGACACCCTTCACCATCGGCAATCTCGTCGTCGGCCGCGTCGGCGATGGGACTAACGCTCTCGTCAACTCGGGAGGGAACATCACTGTCCTCGAATACACGACCGCAGGCAGCGTTGTGCAATCCATCTCCGTCCCGAGCGGAAGCGGCGGACTCCAGGTCAGCGGCACGGCAACCTCCGAACTCGCGCTCTCCCGCTCGGCGGATAACCAGCAACTGGTAATCGCCGGCTATGTTCCCCCGTTCAGTGGCTCTGGATCCCTCGCCGGCCGCTCGGCCGCGAATGCTCCCCGCGGCTTTGTGACGATTGGTAGCAACGGAACGGTTTCGTCGACCACAACGCTCACGGGCAGCTATAGTGGTGATAACATCCGCTCGGGCGTGACGAGCGGGAGCAACGCGTGGTTCACGGGATCGCCCGGTAGCGGCAGTGGCCTCGTTTACTCCAATGGATCCACGCAGACCCAGATCCAAGATGTGAACTCCCGCGTGGTGGATATCCACAGCGGCAATCTTTACTTCTCAACCGGCGCCGGCACGCAGGGGATCTACGCATTTTCCGGGCTCCCGACATCGGCGACGACTGCGACTGCGGTGATCGCCGGAGTCTCAGGGCAGGGGACTGATCCCTACGACTTCGCTTTCAATGACCTGAACACGATCGCCTATATTGCTGACGCAGCGGTGGGGGTTCAGAAGTTCACGTGGAGCGGATCGGCCTGGGTGCATGCCTACAATATCACGACGGCTGCCACAGGATTGACCGGGCTGGCGGTGGATTTCACGGGCGGGAATCCGGTCATCTATGCATTGAACCCGACCAATCTGTATTCCTTCACCGATACCGGTTCTGCCGGAGCCATGACCTCTATCGCGACGGCGGGATCGAATTACGCCTTCCGCGGCCTCGATTTCGCCCCCGTCCCCGAACCGACGACCTGGGCGCTCATCGGCCTCGGCCTCGGTTTCATGGTCTGGAACCTCCGCCGTAAGCGGACGTTCAAAGCCTGATCGAACATCTCAGAATCCTGGAAAGGGCGCGCTCACGGGCGCGCCCTTTTTCGTTGTGCGAGCGGGTCTGCCCCGTGGCGGGTTTGGCGTTCCGCTCCGCTTCAAGCGCCAGCGCTCGTGAGAAGAATGGAGGGAAGCGCTCCGTCGGTTCCGTGGA
>CAZSMN010000236.1:0-6286 GCA_964607615.1 uncultured Chthoniobacterales bacterium
GTGTGATCGTCTCGCTGCGTGACGCGGTGGATTCCTCGTTGCACCCGCTTCTCGCCCGTCGTGAAGGCGGCCGTGAATTGGTGCTGCTTTTCAGCACCGACAAGGGGCTTTGCGGCGCTCTGAATACGAACCTCTTCCGCGAAGCTTCGATGCTCGACGTGGAGAAGACGTCCTTCATCTCGGTCGGCCGCAAAGGAACCCAGTTCCTGTCGCGTACGCGCCGCAAGATGATCGCCGACTTCCCGCTGCGCGATCAACCGACGTTTCTTGAGGCCAAGTCGATCTCGAAGTTTGCCATGGAGAAGTTCCTTTCCGGCGAGTTCGACAAGGTGAGCGTGCTTTTCCCGCTCTTCGTCAACACGTTGCAGCAACAGCCGACCCACCTCACGGTGCTCCCGATCACAAGTCTGGAGGAGGTCGGGCTGAAAAACGAATACGGGAAGTCGGAAGTGGCCGAAGGCGGCATTCAGTTCGAACCGACGGCCATGGACGTCCTTGATGCGATTCTCCCCTCCTACGTGCACTTTGCCGTCTACCAGACGCTCCTCGGCACCCGTGCCTCCGAGCACAGCGCGCGGATGGTGGCCATGAAGAGCGCGACGGACAACGCCAAGAACCTCGTCAAGGATCTCACCCTCGAATACAACAAGGCCCGCCAGGCCTCGATCACGAAGGAAATTCTCGAAATCGCCACCGCCCAGCTCGCGCTCGGGTAGGTTTCCGACAACATTCCAGCGTCGAAAAGCGGAAGGTTCGCCTTCCGCTTTTTGCATTCTCGGGAGATCAACCCGCCACGGCTTCCAGGCTGCGGCGCGCCTTGTCCAGATGCTGGCGGAGGGCCTGGTGGGCGGGCGCGGTGAGACCGGGATCGGCGGCGAAAATCCGTCGGGCAGCCGCCCGGGCTTCACTCATCAACTCGCCATCCCGGAGCAAATCTCCAAGCCGGAGCGGGGGAAGGCCGGTTTGGGCCGTTCCGAGCAGATCTCCCGGACCTCGAATCTGTAAATCGGCCTCGGCAATCTCGAATCCATCGGCCGTCCTTTCGAGGACGCGAAGCTTCTCCAGCGCCGTTGCCGAGGGGTCCTCATCCAGCAGGATGCAGTAGGATTTTTGCGAGCCCCGCCCGATGCGTCCCCGGAGCTGGTGGATCTGCGAGAGGCCGAACCGTCCGGCATTCTCGATAAGCATGATCGATGCGTTCGGCACGTCGACTCCGACTTCAATGACCGTTGTGGCGACAAGGCAGGAGATGGTGCCGTCGCGGAACTGCTGCATCACCGCCTCCTTCGCCGCCGGATCCAGACGGCCGTGGACGAGCCCGACGCGGAGCGGAGCGAGGATGTCGCGCCACTTTTCGAACTCGGCTGTCGCCGCCTTGGCCTCCAGCTTCTCCGAGGTATCGACCAGCGGGTAAACGATGTAGGCCTGACGGCCGGCTTCGAGTTCTTTCCGTAGGAATGCCGTGATCTCCGGCAGCTTGGCCGGCGTGCGGACAGCAGTGATCACCTCACCCCGGCCAGCAGGTTTTTCCGAGAGAATTGACACGTCGAGATCGCCGTAGAGGGTCTGCGTGATGGTGCGGGGGATCGGAGTGGCCGTCATGACAAGAACGTCCGGCGCATCACCGCGCGAAATGAGACGCGAACGCTGGAGGACGCCGAACTTGTGCTGCTCATCGATCACCACGAGCCCGAGCCGCTCGAAGGCCGTGCTCTCGAAGAGGAGGGCATGAGTGCCGACCACGAGCGAGGGAAATCCGCCCTCCGCCCGTTCCTCGTAGAGGCCGGGCAGGACATCGTGGGAATCGGGCAGGGCTCCGGACGATTCCTTCCGCGCAGCGGTCCGGAGTTCGATCGGAATGCCCAGTGGTGCGAGCAGTCGGCGGAAGTTGAGGAAATGCTGCTCAGCGAGAATCTGCGTGGGAGCCATCAGCGCGGCCTGCCATCCGGATTCGGCGACCTGAAGCATCGCGCGGAGGGCGACGAGCGTTTTTCCGGAACCGACATCCCCCTGGAGGAGGCGGTTCATGCGCCGGTCGGAGCCGAGATCTGCCCCGATCTCGGCCATCGCTTTACTTTGGGCGCCGGTGACCTCGAACGGTAGCGCGGTGCGGACACGCTCCCAGAGTTCTCCGGTGCCGGGCTTGGCCGCACCACGATGCGCCGTGGCCTCGGCATGGCGGCCGCACACGATGATTTGAATGCCGAAAAATTCCTCCCGCACGAGGCACTGGCGGGCTTCTTCGCGTTCGTCGTCGGATTCCGGGAAATGAACTTTTCTCCAGACGTCGCGCGGCACTTCCGAGTGGGGCCAGAGGAACTCCGGCGGCGTCGTGATCTGAAGGGCGCGGTGAATAATCTGTCGGACGGCCCTGGGGTTGATTCCGTCGCCGGCGGCATGGACCGGCGTAATGCGGTCGAAGTGCACAAGGCGGTCGCCTTCGTCTTCAATGACCTCGATTTCCGGATGCTCCATGACGACCTGGCGTCCGCGCAGGCGGGGTTTGCCGAACAGCACGATATGATCCCCGGTCGCGAGGAGGTTTTTCATCCAGGGCATGTTGAACCACCGGACCGTGAGCGAAGAGCTCAGCAAGCCGGCGGCTTCGTCGATGATTCTCGCCTCGAAGATCCCACGGCCGCCGAAGCGTTTGTAGGTGGTTTTTTCGACTGTGCCGAAGAGGCAGAGCGAACGCTCGGTTTCACCGTCAGGGAACCGGTCGAAGCGCCGCCGGTCCTCGTAGCGGCGCGGAAAATGCCGGAGGAGGTCGCCGAGCGTCGTGACTCCCAGCCGGCCGAGCGCTGCCACCTTCGGGCGCGTGATCCAGTCGAGCCCGGCAAGGGGTGTCTCTGCGGGGAGCGGGGTCATGCGGCTTTTCGAACGTCGACGATCCGCATCTGAGCCTCGGCGCGCCCCTGCCAGACGTTCCATTCGAGAGTGTAGGCGACGTCCCAGGGTGGGCGCGGGAGATCCTCAAGCCGGGCATTGAAAAACACGGCGGCGAATTTGCGCCGTCCGGCGGCAAAGTCGATGCGGAGATGCTTTTCTTTCATGACCTTGGGAACCGAAGCCGGCGTGAGGGCCCGGGTGTAAAGAATGGGCTGTGGGTTTGCGGCACCGAAGGGCTCGATGAGGTCCTGCGCTTCGAGCAGCGAGGTGTCGAGATCGTGGAGCTCGACTTCGACATCGATCGCGAGGCGCGGCACGAGGAGGTCGGCGGTGGAGGCCGTTCGCGCGGCCTGCTCGAACGCGGTGCGGAAGGAGTCAAAGGATTGTTCTTTCACCGTGATACCGGCAGCCATGTCGTGCCCGCCGTATTTTTCCAAATGTCCGGCGCAGGATCGCAGCAGATCCACCAGAGAGAGACCCTCGATGCTCCGGCCGCTGCCTTTTCCGGTGCCGGTCTCATCAAAACCGATAATGAACGTCGGCCGGTGATGGCGGCGCATCACGCGGGAGGCCACCACTCCGAGCACTCCGACGTGCCAGTCGCGCTGACCCGCGACGATCGCCACATCGCGTTCGGGGTCGAAATGTTTTTCCACCCATTCTTCGGCCTGCTGGGCAACGGACCGCTCCACGCCCTGGCGTTCGCGGTTGTGGGCGTCGAGCGTGGCTGCGATGCGGTCAGCCTCGCGGCTGTCATCGGTGAGGAGAAGTCGCAGTGCATCCCGGGCCGGGCCGAGGCGGCCGGCAGCATTGATCCGCGGCCCGAGCCGGAAGCCGACATCGCTGCCCCGGACCGTTCCCTCGACGCCTGCCACCCGCATCAGGGCGGCCAGCCCGCGCCACTTGGTGGACTCCATGCGGCGGAGGCCGTGTTTCACGAAAATCCGGTTCTCGCCTGTCAGCGGAACGATGTCCGCAATGGTCGCGAGGGCGACCAGATCGAGGTAATCGCGGAGGTCCACTGACGGGAGGGGGGAGGATTTGAGAAGGCCGTGCGCGACTTTGAAGACGACACCCGCGCTGCAGAGATAGTGAAAGTCCCCGCCGCACTTCGGATTCACGAGCGCGATGCAATCCGGGAGTTCCGGCCCGGGCTCATGGTGGTCGAGAACGATCACGTCGACACCGCGCTCGCGCAGGAGGGCGATTTCTTTGATCGACGTCGTTCCGCAATCCACGGCGATGAGCAGATCCGGACGATGCTCCTCAAGGCATCGCTCCACGCCGGCAGTGCTCAGGCCGTAACCTTCCTCGACTCTGTGAGGAAGAAAGCTGGCCACCTCCGCTCCATAGGCGGACAGGATGCGGTTCAGAATCGCGATCGAGGTGATCCCATCCACGTCGTAGTCGCCATAGATCGCAATTTTTTCCCGATCGCGGATGGCAGCAAGAATCCGCTCGGTCGCCGTGGCCACGCCCGGAAGCTGATCCGGGGGCGTGAGGGCACGCAAAACGGGATTCAGGTGAGCGGATGCGGCCTCTGTCTCCGAGAATCCCCGTTGCACAAGAAGGGCCGCGAGGAAGGAGGGAATCTCCAGCTCCCGCAGCAGCCGTCCCGCCGCGACGGGATCGGAGACATGCGGGAGGATCCAACGGCGTTGCATGCGGGGGACTTTACCGCGATTGCCGCGTGTGACAATTTGGAATGCGATGCGCATCTTCTTACTGCTCCTTGGCCTCGGTCTCGCCGGCTGCGGGGGCGTGAGCTATCACATGCCATTCTCAGCGGGCTACGATACCCGGAGCACGCTCGTGAACGCCCTGCCGACGATCGTTTTGCAGCCGGGGGAGACCCGGCGGGCGATGGAAGTGATCCCGGGCGTGTTTTCGCACGCTCGTCCTCCGCGGCTGGCGAGCGAGGATCCGGAGGTCGTCGCGGTGCTGGCACTTCCTGCCCGGGACAGAGTCTCGACGATACAGGCGAAGCGGGAGGGCCGGACTCTCGTCCATGCCGGAGATTTTCCGTTCGCGGATCCCAAGCCCGGTGCCTCTGTCATTGAGAGAACCCGGTGGCGCGAATCTCTCCGGCGGTTCCTTTCACCGCGGCCGGATGATGAGGCGTTCCGGAAAGTCAGCGATGCGGACCTCTGGAAAACCGTCGTGCGGTCCCGATCGTTTGCCGCCGTTCGCATCGTGGTCGAAAAGGACCGGATGGACGCATGGACGGTCGAGCGGTGATCAGGCCAGATCGAGCAGGATTTTGCCTCCCCGCTGGTCTTTAGAAGCCGCGGCAACGGCCTCGCGCACGTCGGAGAGTTTGAAGGTCGCAGCAACCGGCGTGTAGAGCGTGCGGTTGGCCAGATGGGAGGCGAGTTCGGCGTAGTTTTTTGCCAGCATTTCGGGCGTCGCGCGATCGCGCCACCGCTTGAGCCAGAAGCCTTGAAACCGGATATCGGAAAAAATCACGAGCCCGTTGGGGATTTTCAGGGCCTGCTTGCTCATGGCGCCAAAGGTGACAAGCGGGCTTCCGGGCGCGAGCGCGTTTGCGATGTTCAGCGCACTGGAGCCGCCGACCGCATTGAGGCCGAGCCGCGGTTTTGTCCCGCCGCAGAGCGTTTTGACTTCCTTGCGGAGATCGCACTCCTCGGTGACGACCACGTCGCCTCCGGCGGCGCGGAGTTCTTCGACGAGCTCGGCGCGGCGGACGACATTCAAGGTGCGGAAGCCACAGGCACGGGCGAGTTGGATCATGCTCCGGCCGACGCCGGAGTTGGCGGCATTCTGGGCAATCCAGTCACCCGGCTGCAGGGCAACGAAATCGTGCAGAATCCTCCATGCCGTCGCGGGGTTCACCGTGAGCATCGAGGCCTGCGGAATGTCGACGCCGTCGGGGAGGGGAATCAACGATCCGGCCGCGATGGTGAGCTCGGAGGTCCAGGTGCCAAGTGTCATTGGCAGGACCAGTTCGCCCTCGCGGAAACCGGTAACTCCCTCGCCCAGCTGCACGATGCGGCCGACGCCTTCGTTTCCGATGGCTGCCGGCAGGGTGGGCAGCGCGCCGTAGGTTCCCTCGATCACGTTCAAGTCGGCCGGATTAATCGGCGCGGCGAGCATTTTCACCACGACCTCGCCCGGCCCGGGGGGACGCCCGGGGATCTCGGCGGTTGTGAGGCCTTCGGCCGGGTTTGCGAACTGCGTGAGTTGGCTGGAGAGGGGCATTGGAAGAGTAAACCTTGAGTGGCCGACAGGAGCAATCGCGGAAAAGCCCCGGTGCGATCTGGAAAGCCGGAGGTTGCCAGCCGTCCTTCCGTTGCTAACCTTTGCCGGAACAGGCAATCGACGCTCAGGGTAATGGCCGCTTCGATCCTGGCCGGCTGTTGGGTTGCCGGTTGCGGGA
>CAZSMN010000237.1:0-6284 GCA_964607615.1 uncultured Chthoniobacterales bacterium
ACGCAGCGTGTTGACCACGCGGCTGCCGATGATTCCGAGTCCGATGACTCCTGCGGTAGGTTTTGCCGGGCGCGCCATGGGGCGTATTAATTCCCGGGCGGCAGAGTGGACTCGATCTGGGCGGAATCCTTGAGATTCTTGAGAACGCCCTGGACGGCCTCACGCTGCTTCATGCTCTTGAGGTAAGCGGCGATCTGATCTTTCACCTCTTCGAACGGCGTCAGCCCAGCGGGCTTCTTTTCCTCGACCTTGATGACATGCCACCCGAACTGCGTGCGGACGGGGCCGGTGATGTCGCCGGGTTTCTGAGCAAAGGCGGCATCAGCGAATTCGGGAACCATACGATCCTTCGAGAAGAAGCCGAGATCACCGCCGGTCTCCTTGGCACCGGGTTCCTCGGAGAGCGATTTGGCGAGCGCCGTGAAGTCCTCGCCTTTCTTGGCGCGGGCGAGTGCTTTCTTGGCAGCTTCTTCCTTTTCCTTCACCGTGGCTTCCGGAGCGTCCTTGTCGACCATGAAGAGAATGTGGCTGGCTTTGACGGTCTCCGGGCTCTCAAACTCGGCTTTGTTCGAGTCGTAGAACGCCTTGGCATCCGCATCACCCACCGGAGCGGAATCCTTGACCTGGCTCTGCATCCAGCGCTGCTGTTGGAGCATCGTCTTCATAGCGGTGCTAAGCTTCTCGGGGGTCTGGCCAACCTGCTCGAGTTGCTTGTTGAACGCGGCTTCGTCAGGGAACTGCTTCTTGAGCTTGTCGATCTCGCCCTGGACATCGGCATCCGTCACTTGGACGTCGGCAGCGGCTTTGGCAACGAGCTTGTCCATGATGAGTTCGTCGAGAATCTGGCGGTATCCCCCGAGCTTCTGCTCGGCGGTGAGCTCGTCGGCTTTGACACCGGAGGCTTCGACCGCAGCCTTGAAGGCCTCTTCGATCTGGGCTTTCGAAATGGGCTCGCCGTTGACCTTGGCGACGGGATCCTTGAGCTCCACCGGGGCAGCGGCCTCAGGCGGTGCGGCAGGCGCTTCAGTTGTCCCCTCGGCCGGCGTCGTAGCAGGAGCCGTGGCTTCCGGCTTGGAGGCTGCCGGCGTGGCCGAAGGAGCCGGGGTGCCCTCGGAGGATTCCGGAGCGGGTGCGGGCTTGCAGGCCGGCATGGCGAGAAGCGCAGCGGCGGCTGGGGCAAGGAGGAGGGCGGGGATGGATTTGCGTGTCATTGGAAGAAGAGACAAAGAATTGGCATGGACGTTCATTAAAGACCAGAGCAAAAAAGCCTAACGAGGGTCTGGCCGGACGATCAACGGGCCGTGGTTTTCTGGATTTGGGGGGCTACTTCGGCAATAAATGATTTGAGCATCGCGAGGGTCTGTTCCTCATTCTTTCCGAAGCTGGTAAACCCGTCGAGGACGGGAGCGCTGACAATCACGTAGGCCCAGCGATGGCTCACGCCGTGAACGACGCGATCCCAGTCCGTATGCAGGATGCGGTACCAGTGGTGGGGCGTGGTGATGTCTTTGCCGATGAACCAATAACTGAAGAGGCTCGTGAGCTCCTTTCGCACACCGGGCTGCACCTCTACCGGCCGCGAGATGACGAGTTTCATCACCTGAAGGGTCTCGCCATTATCGAGCTTTACTGGAATCGCCTGGCCGCTCTTTTTAACCCACCCCTGTGCCGGGAGGCAGATCTCGGGACGGTGGATGCTTCGCTTCTCGCCACCGGAGAGGACGATCTGGCAATTCACCTGATCGCCGCCGAAGTTGCGGTAGAGCATCTTGGCAAATTCCGTATCCTTGGGAAGGATGTGACGCTCGGCCTCGGAGACTTCCTGCGGCGTGCCGGCAAAGCTGCCGACATGATCCGGGAGCTTCATCACCACCCCGCCTTCGCTGGGGATTCTGGCATCGGGATTTTCGCGGCTGAGAAAAAATACGAGCACCCCCATGCCAACCGCTACGGCGGCCCGGAGCAACAGGCGTCCGAGTTGAGGGGATTCGAGGCGGGGAAGCGTGTCAGTATTCATCCTGGCGGCGGGGTTTCTTCACGTTTGGTGCGGACGGTGCGGAAGGGGGAGGCTGCTGGAGGAGGGGCTGCAAGCGACGATACATTCCGCGCCAATCGGCGTTGAGGAGCCAGCCGACACCCAGCATCCCGGCCAGAGCGACGCCGAAGACCAAATAGCCGGCGATCATGTGGAAGAACGTTGGTTCCTCGAGCGTGCCGATGGCGACTTCGGGACCCATCGCGATCGTCCCGAGCGTGAGCATGAGGATCCGGACGAGATTTCCGAGAATCGCGAGCGGGATCGATGAGAGAAAGAGCACGGCTTTGCGCCACAGACCGGGCTGCGTGAAATAGCCGTAGAGCGCACTGACCATCATGAGCGCGAAAAGCGACCGGATGCCGCTGCAGGGGTCGGCGACATCGACGGAAAACTTCATGCCGGCCCGCAGCCCCGCGAGCGGCTCCGGAGCCGAGAGGATCGCTGTCCCGCTCTTGATGGTGGCGATGCCGATAAAGTTCAGAAAATGCACGCTGGCCTCGGACATGACCATGCGCAGGGGGAACGCGATCAGGTTATCAAGGAAGGCGAGCGGGTAGAGAAAAACCAGAAACGCCCACGGGATGAAGAGGGCCTTCGCCCACGTCCACCCCATCAGCCAGAGGATGAGGCCTCCGACCACCAACTGGAAGCTTGCGTAGCCGACGTAGATATTGTCTGCGCGGAACCCGACCCAATAGACAAAAAGCCCGAAGGCCAAGAGCGCCAGCCCGGCCCATGAACGCTCCAGCGGAACCCGGGGCAACTTGTCGCGTTCGAAATAAATCATCGCCGCGATCGCAAGAGGAACGAGATAGCAGTGCTGCCAATCCTCGCCCTCGGACCAGAGCGTGTTGGCAAAATGAAGGACCGTTACAAGCGTCGAACCGTAGCCGTAGGCGAACGGGTTGACCGCGTAGAGCAGCCAGAGAACGATCAGCGAAGCGGCACCGAAGATGATGAACGGCGCGCTGCGGGCAGGGAGAGGATTTCGTGCGGTCACTCGGTGGAAGAGGGTGGGCCGTCAGGGCGGTGAGGCGGGAAATATCCCAGATTCCGCGGTATTTTCCAGTAATACCTCAGGAAGAGCGCCAATTCCGCACGGTCCAGTCGAGCGAATCGTGGACCTCCCGCAAGGCGATGCCCTGCGAGATCAGCTTTTGAGAGGAGAGGATACAGCGGGCGCGGTAAACCCGCCCCGGGCTCTGCAAAAACTCGTCTTCATCGCTGAAAAAGTGCACATCCCGTTTCAGGAGTCCGTGGCGGCGCAAAACATCGAGAATCTCGCTACTGAGAACGGATCCCGGATTTGTCACATTGTAGATGCCCGCAGGAATCTCCAGGACCAGGCTCTCGACAGCAGCCGCCGCGAACTCCTGGAGTTGGGAGATCGAGTTGCGCACCTCAAGGATCCGGTCGTAGGCGAGCAGCTTCGTGAGGTAGTTCCGCTCATTGTCGAATTGATCGAACGGGATCCGTAGCCGCCAGATGAGGACATCCGGCGCGTCGAGCAGAAGCCTCTCTGCCATCCATTTGGTCCGCGCGTACCAGCCGGCTCGCCGGTCGGAGAGTACAAACTCCGGTTCGTCTTCCTCGGTAAAGCCGCTTCCGTCAGGCCGCGCTCCGTTGAAAATGCAGCCGGAGGAAACATGCCCCCAACGGATTCCCATGCCTCCAAGGACCTCGGCCAGCACACCCGGGACAATGGTGTTTGCGCGCAGGCAATGCCACCGCTCGATTTCGGTTCCGTCGATATTCGGCCGGCCGGTGAAACCCACGGCATTGATGACAAAACGCGGCGCGCGGCCCTTGAACCACGCTGCCACGGCATCCCGCGACGTCAGGTCCAGCTCGTTCCGCGAAGGGGCGAGAAACTCCAAACCGCGCGACTGCAAATTCGCGGCAATCGCCTTGCCGACATAACCGTTGGACCCGAGGAGAACGACCATCGGGACGGACGCTACAGCGTGATCCGCTGCCAGCCAAGAAATAGTGGGTATTTTCCCCTTCGACAGAAGATGAGCGATGGTCTAATACCTTTCCGATGGTCTCCAAACTCCTCCATACACGCTACAGAGTGACGGATCTGGAAAAGACCGTTGCGTTTTACCGCGACGTCCTCGGCCTTCAGGAGGTGCGCCGCAGCACAAGTGGACGGGGCTCGCATCTTGTCTTTTTCAAAGCGCCCCATAGCGAGGAGCTCATCGAGATCTGCAAATTTGATGAAAGCGGCCCCGTTCAGGTGGGACCCGACCTGACGCACCTGGCTTTCGAGGTCGAAAACCTCGAAGTATTCGCCGCCCACGCGGAGGCTCTCGGCTACCCCCTGAGCGACGGCCCGCACAGATCCTCAAACGGCTCGATCATAGCCTTTATTGATGCGCCTGAAGGCTATGAGATCGAGCTCATCCAGCCGGCGAGGGCTTCCTGATGGAATTCGAATGGACCGGACTCGGCTTGGAGAGCGGCGACATCCCGACGCGCGAGGTCGAGGAGTCTTTTGAAGATCCGTTCAGTATCCGGCTCCTTCCCGAGCTTGAGGAGGGTGCCGCGCGCGAGGCGCGTTATTTTATCCTCGGACGCTCCATTTCCGGAAGGGCGCTGTTCACGGTTTTCTGGACCGATGGCCGGCGCTACCGCGTGATCCTCTCGCGACCGATGACGCCCGAGGAGGAAGCTTTTTTTGACCGCAAGAACTCCGAGGCGAATACCTGAGACCATGCGCATCCTGACCAAATGGAAAGATCTCCCCTCCTTCGCGTCGGAGGAGGAAGAGATCGCATACTGGAAGCAAACCGCCCTCGATCCGCGGCTCATGAATGGCTCGATCCTGAAGGCCGACAACCGGGACTCGACCACCATCACGCTCCGCTTCGACCCGCGCATGCTGGCGAGAATCAAGAGGCTCGCCCGTTCCCGCTACCTCAACTACCAGAGCATGATCAAGCAGTGGCTGAGCGAGCGCCTCGAAAAGGAACTCTAGTCAGGGATTCACCGTCTCGAGGTAGGTGAACTTCCCATCCTCGACGCGGAGAACGATGGCGGACTTCTTCGGGTTCCGCGATTCGTCAGGAACAAGGCTTCCCGTCACTCCCGTTAAGTCCTTCGTTGTGCTCAAGGCGGTGCCGAGCACGTCCGGCTCAAGGCTGGCGGCTCGGCGGATTCCGTCGGCGAGGAAACTCACGGCATCGTATCCGAGCGCTGCCAGCGCTGCCGGCGCGGCTCCCGCCTTTTTTTGGAATGCCTCGACAAACTGACGCGTCCGGTCCGATTTTTCCTCCACGGAGAAATGGCTGGCGAAGTAGCAGTTATTGACCTCTTCTCCACCCGCCTTCAGGAAGGCCTCGCTCTCCCATCCGTCCGTTCCGAGAAAGGGCGCATCGATGCCGGCAACGCGCGCCTGTTTGATGATCGCGGCCGCCTCGGCAAAGTAGCCGGGCAGAAAAATAATCTCCGGGTGTCCCGCCCTGAGCGCCGTCAGCTGGGGCGAAAAGTCGCTCGTGCCCGGAGCATATTTTCCGCTGACAACGACCGAGCCACCGCGGGCGGTGAAATCCTTCGTAAAGCTGTCCGCCAGCAATGCGCTATACGGATCTTCCGGATCGTAGAGCACGCCGGCGCGGACGGCCCCGATCGAGAAAGCAAACTTCGACATCACCACGGCAGGGAAGGGGTCGACATAGCTGATCCGGAAAACCATCGGTCCGGCCTTCGTTACATCGGGGTGGGTTGCTGCCGGCACGATGAGTGGAAGACCGGCTTCGACGGCGGCCGGCGCGGCTTCCAGCGTCGCCTCGGAGGTCACCTCGCCGATCAGGGCGGAGACGCCTTTACCCACCAGGGCTTTCACGGCGGCAGCCGCCTGGCCAGGCTCGCTCCGGGTATCTTCGACTATGAGTTTGAGCGGGCGATCCATCACACCGCCGGCGGCATTGATCTGCTCGACGGCAAGTTCCGCACCGGCCAGTGTCGAGCGGCCGAAGCCCTCTTTTGCTCCCGTCATGGGCAGGATGATGCCGACCTTTATGGCTCTCGGATCCTCCGGGACGGGCGTCGGAGAGGCGGTGGCATTCGGGTCGGAAGGAACCGGTTTACCGCAACCGGCAACCAAAAAGCCGGCCAGGATCGAAGCGGCCATTACCCTGAGAGTCGATTGCATGTTCCGGCAAAGGTTAGCAACGGAAGGACGGCTGGCAACCACCGGCTTTCCAGATCGCACCCGGGCTTTTCCGCGATTGCTCCGGTCGGC
>CAZSMN010000238.1:0-6254 GCA_964607615.1 uncultured Chthoniobacterales bacterium
GCCTCCGCGGCGTCGAGGGCGTCGTCCGCCCCGGCGAAGGCGAAGAGGAACGAGAGAGCAAACGTCAGAAGTCCGGCTGCAACGAAGGGTAGGTCCGCCGGGTGCTTCCGGACCCGCACGGCGAGCCACACCAGGAGCGGGAGGGCGATCCCGAAGTTCATGGCCCAGAAGATCGGCCCGCCATCCCCCTGCATCCAACCGGGGAGGAAGCGGAGGCCGCCTTTCGCGGAAAACCCACCGGTCACGAGAGCCATGCCGAGGGTCGCGGGCACGAACGATGCCGCAACGAGGAGAAACAACGGCCGCCGTGCGCCGGGCGAGCAGATAAAGATCACCGCTGCCGCAAGGCTCAGAAAAAGAAAGCTGTGCACGCTGAAAAGCGGCATCGATGCATAGAGAACCCACTGTAGCCAGAAGGGAAGCAGCGGTCGCTCACCGAGGACGGACTGTCTCCAGGTCCAGAGCAGGGCCAATCCCGCCGGGAGCGCATAGAGGAAGCCGCGTTGCGTGACAAACACCGAAAGGAACAGGTTTTTCCATGCGAGATCGGATTGAAAGTCCGCCGTGACGCCCGATTGAAAAATCGCGAAGCCCGCGAGGCCGCCATTAAAGAGAAGGGCGGCAAGGCCGAACGCCCCGCCCCAACGCCAGAGGGCCCAACCGGACAGGGCAGCGCCTGCAAGCCCGGTCCAGATCAGTCCACGTTCGACCGGAATGCCGGCGAGAAGAAGCAGGCTGTTGAAAAGGTCGGCTCCGAGCGGGTAGGTCAGCGGGACACCTCCCAGAATCGGGCTCTCCGGCCATAATGGCACGCCCGACGCCAGATAGCGGATGAACTGCAAGTGCAGCGACATGTCGCCGAGATTGTTGGGCGAGAGGACGCGCCACTGGTCATCCGAAGGGTAAATGAGCCAAAGAAAAGCACGCAGCGAGGCCAGCGCGAAGACGGCGCCCATCACGTGATCCCACGTATGCGGCTTCCGTGCCGGCAAATCCGGACACATGCGCCACGCCACGAGAGCGACACCTGCGCCGAGGATAAGCGAGGCGGAGGCCGACCCCGTCGCGAGGCCGGCATTCCACCAGCCGAGAAAGACCGAGGTGGCCACAGCCGCAGCGACACCGGCCAGCGAAGCGGCGACGGATCTCATTGGGCGGGGCGGATCTCGGGTTCTCCCGGGAGGAACGCCGAGAACTCCGAGGCCAGAAAGTACGCGGTGCATTCTTCCTGCGCGCTCCGCAGGTGGAAGCGACGCTTGAAGTAAGGCTCGCGGAGAAGGGGTTCGATCTCTGCCTCGCGGGCGGTTTCGATGGCAAGGAAAGCGGCATTCCAGTCCGCCGGCGGGTTTTCTTTGCTGTGGTATCCGATGCGGGTGAAATCGCCCAGGATCCACGGCAGCGGGTAATAGCTCCCGAGGGCGATGATTCCCGGCAGGTGATAGGTCTGCTGGTCGGCTCTGGCCGCCTCAAGGAGCGGGACGGTGAAGCGGTTGATATCCTCGTATGTCTGGACGTAGACGTAGGGCTCCTTGTCATCCGTGGCTTTGTGGAAATTCAGATTCCAGCAGGTGACGGCCGAGACAGCGATCGGAGGCAGGGCGAGGGCGGTGGCAACGAAAGGCCGGCTGAGCCTGCGGGCGGCCTCTTCAAAAAGAGCGGCCCCGACAAGGTAAAAAGGCCAGAGGAGCGAGATGATGCACCACGGGGTCTTGTAAGGGATGATCGAGTAGGCGAGGAGGGTTCCGCCGGCAGCGATCGCGATGTAGCGGAGGCGCGCATCGGACGGGAAAACGTAACGCACGCAAGCGGCCAAACCGAGCAGGGCCGGCCACTCGTAGCGGGCCATGAGCGCGATCCAATACCAGTTCAGCGGACCGACAAGGTCGTAGGTGGTCTTTTCATGACCGGCCGCTTCGACACCGGTTTGGAACCAAGCGGCGAAGGTCTGCCAAAGCCCTGCGACGGCCGAGAAGTCGTGGAAAGTGCCGGAGTAGAAAAAGACGATGACGATGGCGGCGAGTCCGAGTCCCTGGAAGACGTCTTCGCGTTTCCATTGCTGGCGGGCAACCGGGAGGGCCGGACGCGATGGGACCACCTTCTGCCAGAGCCAGAGAACGCCGGCGGCGAGGGCGAAGCATCCGGTGTGGAGGAGGTAGGTCTCCTTCGTGAGGATGAGGCCGGTCACGGCGCCGATCGCCAGAAAGAGATGCCGCCGCGCGCCGTCACGCCACAGGCCGAGGATCGCCTGGAGGAGCAGAATGCAGAACAGAACCTGCCACGATTCGTGGATCGAATACCGGCCGTAAAAGACGTAGGCTGGGGAGACTGCCATCGCCAGCGCTGCCAACCGCGCGACGGTCGGGCCGAAGAATCCACCGAACCGGAGCATCGCCCAGACGCAGAGCATACTCGCGAGGATCGCCGGCAGCCGCAGCGCCCACAGTTCGCGACCGAAGAGCGTTTGCGAGAGGAAGACCGCGTAAAAATGGAGAGGGCCGTGGTAGTTGGTCGGGTCGTAGCGGTAGAAGCCGGTCTCGGTCATCCGGTCGGCAAACCACCCGTTGACGCCCTCGTCGAAATGCGCCGGCTTCGCCTCGAGCATCCAAAGGCGGAGGAACAGGGCGAGGGCTAAAATGGCCAACTCAAGCAAAGCGGGCTTTGACAGACGCACAAACACCCGATTGGGATAATGTGCAGCGCCATGTCCGATCAAGCTCCGCCCGTCAGTATTGTTATCCCCGCCCGGAATGAGGCAGCACGGCTGCCGGCGTCTCTGCGGCAGATGCGGGAGGTTTTTCCGGACGATCCGTGGGAGTTTCTCGTCGTCGTCGAGCCGAGCAGCGACGGGACAGCCGCGCTGGCCCGCGAGGCGGTTGCCGGTGATGGAAGGTTCGAAGTGGTCGAAAACGCCAAGGCCGGTGGGAAGGGTTACGCGGTGAAAACCGGGATGCTCCGAGCGCGGGGGGATTGGATTTTTTTCATGGATGCCGATCTGAGCGTTCCGCTCCGCTATGTGAAGGAATACGTCGGCCGTTGTGGCAACGCGGACGTGCTGATCGGCAGTAGGCGGCATCCGGAGAGCGTTGTGGCGGTCCACCAGCCGTTTCTTCGCGAGGCGTCGGGGAGGTTTTTCAATATCGTCCTCCGTCTCGCGGGAGCGACGGCGTTTCCGGATACGCAGTGCGGATTCAAGGCGTTCCGTCGCGAGGCGGCGCGGAAGATTTTTCCGCTCGTGCGGCAGGACGGTTTCGGGTTCGACGTCGAAGTGGTTGCGCTTGCGGAGGTGCTCGGATTCCGGGTTCGCGAGATGCCCGTCGAGTGGGCGGACGCGCCGGGATCGAAAGTCCGTCCGCTGCAGGACGGGGTGACGGCCCTCGTCGACGCGGTGCTTGCGACGCGGCGCGTCCGGCGCGAATATTCCTCCCATGCCCTCACTCGGAGTTAACATCGATCACGTCGCGACGATCCGTCAGGCCCGCTACCGGGAGGATCCCGACAATTTCAACGCGGAGCCCGATCCCGTCGCCGCAGCCCTTGCGGCCGAGCGCGCCGGCGCGAAGGGCATCACCGCCCACCTCCGGGAGGACCGGAGGCACATTCAGGACCGCGACATCATCCGCCTGAAGGAAAGCGTCCGCACGAAGCTGAATCTGGAAATGGGCATCTCCGACGAGATCGTCCGCATCGCGCTCGAGGTGCTGCCGGAGGATGTTTGCCTGGTGCCGGAGAACCGCAAAGAGGTGACCACCGAAGGCGGGCTCGACTGCGTTGCCCAGCGGAAAAGCCTGCAAAGCGTCGTGGCGAGGCTTCGCGGGCGCGGGATCCGCGTGAGCCTCTTCATCGACCCGGAGCCGGAACAGATCCGCTGCGCGGCCGAACTGGGGGCCGAATTTGTCGAGCTGCACACCGGCAAGTATGCCAATGCGCTCGGGACGGCGCGTGATGCCGAGCTCCTTCGCCTTCAGGCCGGGGCGTCGCAGGCCGTCGGGCTCGGGCTGAGGGTGAATGCCGGTCATGGTCTCAACTACGAAAACACCTTCCCCATTCTGTCGCTGACGGGCCTGGAGGAATTGAATATCGGCCATTCGATCGTTTCCCGTGCGGTCACGGTCGGTATCGAAGAGGCGGTCCGTGAGATGTGCAAAGTGATCGGACAGCACTGATGGAGGATACGTTTTCGGAGTTCCTTGCCGGGGCGCTTCGCGAAATCGCGTCTAAGAATTTGCTCCGTCGCCTGCGCTCGATCGATTCGCCGCCGGCGGCGACCGTTTCGATGGGAGGGCGTTCGCTCCATAACTTTTCCTCCAACGATTATCTCGGGCTCGCAGGCCATCCGGAGCTTGCGCGTGCGGCCGCGGAAGAGGTCGGGCGCAGCGGCTTCGGGGCCGGGGCTTCGCGGCTTGTCTGTGGCACGCTTGAAGCCCACGAGCGTCTGGAGACAACGCTGGCGACGTTCAAAGGCACTGAGGCCGCGCTCTCGTTCTCCAGCGGCTATGCGGCCGCGATGGGCGTGATCCCCGCGCTGGCCGGCAAGGACGATGTGCTCATCCTGGACAAGCTCTGCCATGCGTGTCTGGTCGATGCCGCAAGGCTGAGCGGAGCGGTGTTGCGGGTCTTTCCGCACAACGATCTCGATAAGCTGGAAAGCCACCTCGCGTGGTCGGCCTCCGCGCATCCGAAGGCGCGCGTTCTGGTGCTCGCGGAGTCGGTTTATAGCATGGATGGCGATCTTGCGCCGTTGAAGGAAATGGTGAAGCTCAAGGAGCGCTTCGGCGCCTGGCTCTTTCTTGATGAGGCCCATGGTGTGGGTGTTTTGGGACGGGGCGGACGCGGGCTCGCGGAGCGCGAGGGCGTAAGCGGACGCATCGAGATCCAGATGGGAACGCTTGGCAAAGCACTCGGGGCGCACGGCGCCTATGTCGCGGGCAGCCGGCTTTTGCGGGATTACCTGATCAACCGTGCCCGCAGCTTCATCTACTCCACGGCGCCGCCGCCTTCCGTCGCGGCGGCTGCTGCGCGCGCGGTGGAGATCGCTTCGGGCGAAGAGGGAGACGTGCTGAGGTCGAAACTCCACGGCTTGTGCCGGCTTCTGGGCGAAAGACTTGAGATCCCCAAGGTGGAGTCCGCGATCATCCCGATCATCATCGGCGAGGAACAATCGGCCGTGAATGCGTCTGCCGCGCTTCTTGAGGCGGGTTTTCTGGTGCCGGCGATCCGCTATCCCACCGTGGCGAAGGGCACCGCGCGACTCCGGGTCACCCTCACTGCCGCGCACACGCCTGAAGAAGTGGAAGAACTCTCCCGCACTTTGAGAATCGCCGAAGTCTCATGATTCCATTTAAGAGGATTTTCCGACGTTGGCTTCCGGCCGTTCTCTTCGGTTTCTGCCTGGTTCAGGCGAGGGCGGAGCGAGGGCCGGTGTCCGGTCGGGAACCCGATCGCACCAATCCCATTTTGCCGGGCTATGACGCCGACCCGTCAATTGTTCAGGCTGATGGCAAGGTCTACATCTACGCGACACTGGATCCCTGGGGAGGAGATACGCTGGGTTGCTGGGAGTCTTCAGATTTCAAGAACTGGACCTTCCGCGAGCTGAACTGGCCAACAAAGGCTGCCTGCACGAGTCCGGAATCTGCAGGGTCGAAGGTTTGGGCTCCGGCGGTTGTGAGGGGACCGGACGGACGTTTTTACATGTACGTCTCGGTCGGCAGCGAGATCTGGGCAGGTGTGGCGGATCATCCGCTGGGCCCATGGAAGGATTTGCTTGATGGCCGCCCGTTGATTTCGCGGAACTTCCGGGACGGTTACCACATGATCGACGCGGACGTTTTCACGGACGACGACGGGCAGGTTTATCTCTATTGGGGATCGGGGTTGTCCTGGGAAACCATGGAGAGCACGTGTTGGATCGTGAAGCTGGCCCCTGATATGAAAACCCTCGTCGGCGAGGTGAAGGGTGTGAAGTTGCCTCATTATCTGGAGGGACCCGTGATGGTGAAGCGGCATGGGCGTTACTTCCTGATGTATTCCTGGGGAAACACGACAAAAGATACCTATCAGGTGCATTATGCCGTCGGCGATTCGCCGTTCGGTCCTTTCAAAGAGGCGGACGCCCCGATTTTCAAGACCGATTCCGGGCGGAACGTGGTGAGTCCGGGTCACCACACGGTATTTAGCTACCAAGGGAATGATTACATATTGTATCATCGTCACAGCATTCCCTTTGACCGCCTCGGCCGTCAGGTTTGTATCGA
>CAZSMN010000239.1:0-6249 GCA_964607615.1 uncultured Chthoniobacterales bacterium
ACTGCGCTGGACGCACTACTGGTCCGCGGCCGACATCTACTCCCGCATCGATTTCCTCCTCGCGAGCCCCGGTCTTTGGCCTGAGATCAAAATGGACCGAAGCGGCATCAGCAGTTCGAAAGACTGGTTCAAAGCCAGTGACCACCGCGCGATCTACACCACCATCCGGATCCCGGAAAAATGAAACGCTGCCTCCTTGCGCTGTTCTTCGCTCCGCTGTTGGCCGTCGCGGCACCGGATGAGGACTGGGCGCGGATCGTGGCCATGGATGCCGGCCCGGCCCGCAAGCCGACGTCCCGCGAGGATGCTCAGCTCCTCGCGCGGCAGCATTTTGCCACCCACCGCGCGCTGATCGAGTCGTTCCTTGCCGCAAATCCCGACGACCCGCGCGCGTTCGACGCCAAGCTCCGCCTCACCGCCATTCTCGCTGCCACCGGACAGATGGATGGCAACCAGAAGCAGGTCGATGAGGCCATGCGCCTCCTCGGGGATCTCGAGAAATCCCAGAGCGTCCCGGTCGAAAAACGGGCCGATGCCGGCTTCCGGCGCGTCTCGCTCTACCTCCAGAGTCTCCGGGGCCGCGAGGCCGAGATGCGGACATCTCTCGTCGATGCTGCGCGGGGCTTCACCTCACGCTATCCGGGCGACCGGCGCGGCCCGCGGCTCCTCGTCGAGGTCTCATCGATCTGCGATAACGACCCCGCCCTCAAACGCGACCTTCTCACCCAGGCCCGTAGCCTCTCCACGGACGAACCTCTCAACCGCCGCATCGCCGACGACCTCACGCGCCTCAACAAACTCGACAAGCCTTTCGAGATCAGCTTCTCCACCCTGCAGGGCCGGAACTTCGACTCCTCAGCCCTCAGAGGAAACGTCGTTGTCATCGTCTTCTGGTCGGCCGAGTCCCCCCACTGCATCCTCTGGCTGCCGAAATTCCGCAAGGCCATCGCCGCACTGCCGAAGGAAAACCTCCGCGTCGCGACCGTGGCGTTGGATTCCGACCGCAATGAGGTAAGCAAAAGACTCGCGGAATTCCAAATGAGCGACTGGCCGACCTTCTTCGATGGCCTCGGCTGGGAAAATGCAATTGCCCGGCCGCTCGGCATCAATGCCCTGCCGACGGTCTTTGTGATCGACCGCGCCGGCATCCTCCGCTCGATCAACGCGCGCGACAATGTCGACATCTGGGTGCGCCGCCTGCTCCGCGAAGGAGCCTGATTTGTCTCCCTCCCCGCTTGCCGGCCCTGCACCGGAAAGGAAATACTCCGCCCCATGTTCGTTCGCGTGCTTCCCGACCAGGCCGCCGGCAAGCTGCTGGACTATGCCGTCCCACCGCCGATGCAGGCAAAAATCGGGATCGGCTCGCGCGTGCGGGTGCCCGTCCGGACAAGGCTGCTGCCGGCGACCGTCGTGGAGCTGCTGGATTACTCCGACTTCCGGAACGTGCGCGACGTGGCCGAGCTCATGAACGACCGGCCGATGATCCGCCCGTCCCTCCTCGAGCTCGCCCGCTGGATGGCGGATTACTATTGCTGCCCGGTCGAGACCGCCGTGCGCAGCGTTCTCCCCGTGGCGGTGCGGGAGGGACGCGTGAAGGACCGGCGGCGGAATACCGTCCGGCTCGCACGGGAGATCCCGCCGGATGAACTCGACACCATCGCGCGACGCGCACCGCGGCAAGCCGACGCCCTCCGGCTTCTTATCGATGCCGGCGAGCCGGTGGCCGTCGCCTCCGCCGCTTCGGAGTCCGGCCTCTCAGAAAGCGTCTTCAAGTCGCTCGAGAAGCGTGGCCTCGTCGTCATCGAGTCAGCTGTCTTCGCCCGCGATCCCTATGCGGAAAAGTTCGTGGCCGGTGCCGAGCTCGTTCTGAATGCCGAACAGGTTGCCGCACTCGATGCCGTCGCTGAAGCGCTCGAGGAGCCAGCCCCCAAACCCATCCTGCTCTTCGGGGTAACCGGTTCGGGAAAAACCGAGATCTACCTACGCGCGATCCGCAAGGCCCTCGATGCCGGCCGCACCGCGCTTGTCCTCGTGCCCGAAATCGCGCTCACCCCACAGACGGTCGAGCGCTTCAAATCCCGGTTCGCGGAGATCCAGGAGCAGGTGGCCGTCCTCCACAGCCACCTCTCCGAAGGCGAGCGGCACGACGAATGGCACAAAATCCATGACGGTGGCGCCCGCATCGTTATCGGCGCCCGCAGCTCGATCTTCGCGCCGCTCGACCACCTCGGCATCATCATCGTCGATGAGGAGCACGAGTCCTCTTACAAACAGGACGAGGCTCCCCGGTACAACGCCCGGGATATGGCGGTCGTCCGAGGATCCCGCGAAGGGGCCGCCGTCCTCCTCGGCAGCGCCACGCCTTCATTGGAAAGCTGGCACAATGCCTCCTCGGGAAAATACCGCCTCGTCCGCCTCGACCAGCGCGTGGACGATCGCCGCATGCCAGTCGTCCGGGTGCTCGATCTCCGCCAGCAGGCCCGCAAATCCCCGGAAGGCGGCATCCTCTCCCGTCCGCTGCGCGAGGCCATCGAGGGCCGGATGCTCAAGGGCGAGCAGACCATTCTTTTTCTCAACCGGCGCGGCTTCTCCACCTCGATGCTCTGCGAGGCCTGCGGGCATGTCGAGGAGTGTCCGGACTGCAGCGTTTCGCTGACCTACCACCGCGCCGCCGCCCGCCTTGTCTGCCACATCTGCGGCCACACGGCGCGCGCCCCGAAGGTCTGCCCGAAATGCTCCGACCCCGGCATCCGCCACGCCGGCGTCGGAACCCAGAAAGTCGAGGAGGCCGTCGTGCGCGCGTTTCCAAAAGCCCGGATCGCCCGCATGGATGCGGATTCCATGACGCGGAAGGACGCCTACCGCGAGACCCTCGGAGCGTTCAAGGAAGGCCGCATCGACATCCTCGTCGGCACCCAGATGATCGCCAAAGGCCTCCACTTTCCCAACGTCACACTCGTCGGCATCGTCAATGCCGACCTCGGCCTGCACCTGCCGGACTTCCGAGCCGGCGAGCGGACGTTTCAGCTCCTCACGCAGGTCGCCGGCCGCGCCGGACGCGGCGAGATGGAGGGCGAGGTGCTCGTGCAGACATTCACGCCCTTCAGCCCGTCCATCCAGTTCGCCCGGCACCATGACTACGAGGGCTTCATGGAGCAGGAGATGGAATTCCGCCGGAGCTTTTCGTATCCGCCCTTCGGCCGCATGGCTCTCATCACGCTGCGCGGCACGGTTCGCGAGCGCGCCGAATTTTCCGCGATCACTCTTGCCCGCAAGCTCAAGGCCGCCGCACCCGAGGCCATTCAGGTCGGCGAAGCGGTTCCGGCACCGCTCGAGAAAGCGAAGACCTTTTACCGCTTCCAGGTCTCGCTGAGGGGCACATCATCAATGGCGATCTCGCGCCTCGTCCGCGCGACGCTGGATGCCCTCCCGATGCCCGAGGATGTTTTTGTGGCAGTCGATATCGATCCCCTGCATCTTCTCTGACTCAAAAAAGACGCCCGCAACGCAGAATGAAAGTCCACCCGGTCATCCACTTCTTCGGCAAAAACACGATCCGGCTCGTGTTGCTGCTCGTCTTTGTGGGCATCCCGGCGGCTGTGCTTTACCTCCGCGAGGCGGGCATCGGCTTCGGAGCGAAGGAGGCACTCGGCCAGGCTCTGAGCTCGAAGGCGATCACCGTGACCATCGGGAGGCTCGGCTTCGATCCCTTTGCCGGACTCCTCGCCAACGACGTCCGCCTCAAAGAGGCCTCGGGCGGCGAGCGGACATTGGCGAGGCTCAGCGACCTCGTCCTGTCGCTCAACCTCAGCGACCTCACGAAGGGGAAGATCACCGTCGACCGCCTCGTGCTGGATAATGCCTCGGTCGCCATCCCGATTGATGACGATCCTTCCGCCCCGCGATTGAAGGTCGAGGATGTCCATGCCGAAATCCTCCTCCTCGGCGACCAGCTCCGCCTCAGCCGTTTCGATGGCCGCATCGAAGGAATCCGCGTCGTTCTCACCGGGCAATTTCAGAATCCGGATTCCCTCACCCCTTCACAGGGCAAAGGAGGACCGAAGACCGAAGTGCATCGCGAGGCTCTGGTAAAGCTGCTCCGGGAATCCGCACGTCTGCGCTTTCCCGACGGTCCGCCGGTTCTCAGCGCCGAGCTCGAAGCGGATCTCGCCGACCTTTCGACCCTCGAGATCTCCAATCTCACCCTCCGTTCCGGCCGGATCGAAGGCCGCGGGTGGAAGATTCGTGAAGTCGCGCTCCATGGCGGCTACTCGGCCGGCGTGGCGCGGATTCCCCGCCTCATCATCCGGGATGCCAAGGGGGCTCTGGAGATCTCCGCCGAGTGGACGCGGGCCACAGGCGACCTTGAGGCCGCGCTCATCTCGACGCTCGACCCGGCGCCCTTCCTCGCCCTGTCGGTGAAAGAATCCTCCCTCCTCCGTCAGCTGCGGTTCCCGAAGCCTCCGCAACTCGAAGCACGGGCCGCCGGAACGACCGGCAGCGGACTCGCCGGCATCCGCATCACCGGCATGGTCGACATCCCCGAAGTCGCATTAAAAGAAGCGACCCTGCGCAATGTGGGATGCCATTTTGCGTGGAAGGACGGGGTTCTCTACGCCCGCGACCTCCGGGCCTCGTCCGATCGCGGACAGCTAACAGCCAACATCTGGGTATCCAAAAACGATTACCGCCTCGATGCGAACAACTCGATCCCCCCGACCGTGCTCCTCTCGCTTTTCGATCCGAATACCCGAGCGTTCCTCGAGAAAATGGAGTTCAAGGATTTGCCCGACGTCTCGATTTCGCTGCGCGCGTCCAAGCTCGACTTCGCCGGCATCACCGGAACCGGCAAAATCAAGCTCGGCCGCACGGCCATGCGCGGGTCATGGATCGACTCGGGGGCAGCGGATTTTCAGATCGCCGACCGCTGCTTCACCTACAAGGACCTCGTCATCACCAAAGGCGACGGACGCGGCACCGGCACGTTCGCCTACGATATCGGCCGGCAGGAAGCCCGTCTCTCGAACATCCGCTCGACCCTCATGCCCGAGGGGGTGCTCATGTGGATCGATCCGAAGATTGCCGAGGCCGTCAAACCCTACCGCTTCCGCGTGCCTCCCGCCACCGTCGTGCAGGGCATGGTCCACCTGAAGGACCCCACAAAAAACAACCTCTCGATCGACATCGATTCCGCAAGTGGGCTCGATTATGACCTCCTTGGCAAAACGCTTCACTTCGGGAAAACCCTCGCGCACGTCGATGTGGTGGGCTCCACCGTCAATGCCAACGTCAAGCGCTCGACCCTCATGGGTGGCGACGTGACCCTCAAGGCCGTCGTCTCCATCGACCCGAAGAACCCGACATTCGGCGCGGATGTGCAGCTCAAACGCGTGAACTTCGCGCAGCTCACCAAGCTCTATTTCGACTACGACGACTCCAAGGGCGTCGTCAGCGGGAACTACAAATTTGATGCCCGCACCGGTCAGGAAACCCTCATGAAGGGAGCGGGGAGCATCCGGGTCGAGGACGGCAATGTTTTTGCCATCCCGGTCCTCGGGCCGTTCTCTGACATCCTCAGCACCGTCATACCGGGGAGCGGCTATGAGACCGCCAAGCTCGCCACCGCCGACTTCACCGTCGCCAATGAGATGATCAATACCAAGAACCTCGTCATCGAAGGGCGCGGGTTCAGCATGTTCGGATCGGGCGACATCCACTTCGTCACCAGCCGCCTCGACATGTCGATGCGTCTCAACGCCCGCGGGATTCCCGGGCTCGTTTTTTACCCCGTTAGCAAACTATTCGAATACATCTCGACCGGCACCGTGTCGGACCCGAAGTGGCGCCCGAAAATCATCCCCCGCGTCGTCAACGGCTCGACACCTTCCGAACCTCCAAAGACACCGCGCCGCTGAGTCCTCCGCCATCGGATCTCCGCCGGACTTGATCTTTGGGCATAAATGCGGCATCTCATACCGCATGAAGAAATCCCTGCTCTGCCTGACGATGGCCGTCGCCGTCGCTCTCGGGCTCCCGGCGTGCAACAAGAAAAAATCCGACCTCTACGCGGGCATCGACGGTGATTACGTCAGCGGCACCCCCCTCGGCGAGCGCTTCGACGGGGCCAACTTCTTCGGCGGAACCGTTGAGCGCGGGCAGTTCTCGCCCGTCTATTTCGCCTACGACAGCTTTGAAGTCGCCGGCGCCGACCAGTCGAAGATCGACCAGGTCGCCACGGCCATGAAATCC
>CAZSMN010000240.1:0-6248 GCA_964607615.1 uncultured Chthoniobacterales bacterium
CTCGGCTTCGTCGGGTTCGCTTCTTTTCTACGACGGCGGGCCGGGATGCCTTGAGGCGAAAGCCCTCGCCTCGCTCTCAACCACCCTCGTGTGCGGCGGGCTCGCGCTGTCGAACCTCATCGCCATTTTCGTATTCTGCGGGGCGGCCGGAAAATCCGGGCAGTTTCCGCTGCACGTCTGGCTTCCCGATGCCATGGAAGGCCCGACCCCGGTGAGCGCGCTCATCCATGCAGCGACCATGGTCGCCGCCGGCGTCTTCCTCGTGGCGCGGATGTTCCCGCTTTTCAGCGCGACCGGATTGACCTCCGCCGCCCTTGTAACCGTCGCTTGGACCGGCGCCATCACAGCACTGCTCGGCGCGGTCATTGCCGTGGCCCAGACCGACATCAAGCGCATCCTCGCCTACTCAACGGTCTCGCAGCTGGGCTTCATGATGCTCGCGCTCGGCACCGGCAGCGTCGCGGCCGCGATGGTGCATCTCATCGCGCATGCCTTTTTCAAGGCCCTGCTGTTCCTCGGCGCGGGATCGGTGATTCACGGCCTTCACGGCGAGCAGGACATCCGGAACATGGGTGGACTTCGGAAGTTCCTTCCGGTCACGTTCGCCACCTACGCCATCGGCATGATGGCTCTGACTGGTGTTCCGTTTTTCTTTTCGGGTTTCTGGAGCAAAGACGAAATCCTCCACGTCGTTCATGGCTGGCCTGTCTCGCCGGTTCCCTTCTTCCTCGCGGCGGCGGCGGCCTTTCTGACCGCCTACTACATGATGCGTCAGACCTGCCTCGTCTTTGCCGGCACCTACCGCGGCAACGCCCATCCGCACGAGTCGCCGGCCTCGATGACCGCGCCCCTTGCCATCCTCGCGGGCTTCGCCGTCGGGCTCTCGCTTCTGGCCACACCGGCCTGGCCTTGGCTCCACAGCTTCCATGGCGGCGAGGTCGCTGGTTGGGATCCCGCCAAGTTGCTCGACCATGGATTCGTCACGACCGCAGGGCTCTCAATCCTCCTGACAACCTTGGGCCTCGGGCTGGGCTATGTGCTCTTCGGTGCGGGACGGGGAACGGTGGATCCGCTGCAAAAACTGCTGCCCGGCGCTTATCGCGCCCTCGAAAATCGTCTTTGGTTCGATGAGATCTATGACCGGACCGTGCTCTGGACGTTCCGCTGGGTCGCCGCTCTCGCCAATGCGATCGAGCGCGGCGTCTTCCTCGCCGCCGTGCGCGGAGCCGAAACGATCGGCCGGTTGGCCGCCTCGACCGCGAACGGTTTCGACCGGTTCGGAATCGACCTCGGCTTCGACAGCCTCTGCGGTGGGCTTCGCGATGCCGGCGATGTTTTCTCCTCGTTCGAGAGCGGCAAAGTCCGGTGCTACCTCCGGACCGTCTCCATCGGCGTAACCCTTCTGCTGGCCGTTCTGGCTTGGATGCTGAAATGAGCGCGCTGATTTTCTTCCCCTTGGCAGGAGCGCTGCTCGCCTCCCTAATGTCCGGTGCCACAGCTGCACGACGCGTGGCTTTGCTCACAATGGCGGGGGCGTTCGGCCTCACGCTTTACATGGCGTTCCGCTTCGAGCCCGCAGTGGCCGGCTTCCAATTCGTCGAGAGCCATGCGTGGATTCCCGCACTCGGGGTGGACTACCTCGTCGGCGTCGATGGTCTCGCCCTTGTGCTCCTTTTGCTGACGACCTTCGTAACGCCGTTCGCCCTGCTCACCGGCGGCAGTTCGTTCTCAAAATGGGGCGTCGTGCAGGTGCTGATTCTGGAAACCACTCTGCTCGGAACGTTCTCCGCGCTGAACTTTGTAAACTGGTTCGTCTTCTACGAGTTCAGCCTCGTGCCCGCCTTTTTCCTGATCCGCTCACGCGGAACGGCGGCCGCTGCCGCGGCGGCTCTGCGGCTGTTTCTCTTCACGCTCGGGGGCGGCCTGTTGATCCTCGCAGCGTTTCTCGCGATCTACCGCACAACCGGATCGTTCAACTTTCCGACGCTTGCCGAGCTGGGATCCCGCTCCATGGTCGAAAGCGGAATTGCTGCGCTGTGGGGACCGGTCGCACCTGCCGTGGTGATACTTCTCCTCGTCGCCGGCCTCGGCGTGAAGGTGCCCGTTGTGCCGCTCCACATGTGGCTGCCCGGAGCTTATGCCGAAGCGCCGCCCGCTGTGACCATGCTCCTCACCGGGCTGATGTCCAAAATGGGAATCTTCGGCTTCTTCCGCTGGATCGTGCCTCTTTTCCCGACGTCTCTCCAGGCCTTGTCCGGAGCCCTGCTGGCGCTCGCGCTTGTCACCATTGTCTTTTCGGCCTTCGTTGCGCTGCGGCAGACGGACATAAAGAAGGTGTTCGCCTATTCTTCGGTGAACCATCTCGGCTACTGCCTCCTCGGCCTCTTCGCGTGGGCGGGCTTCGCGGGCGGTAACGAGTCCTTCCGCGCGGCCGCGCTTGGCGGCGTTGTGCTCCAACTCTTCAACCACGGCCTCACCGCCTCGGCCCTCTTCTGCTACGTGAGCCTGATCGAACGCCGCTCGGGAGGCACGACGTCGATGGCGGATTTCGGCGGACTACGCCAGCCCGCTCCCGTCCTCGCCGGGCTCATGGGGCTTGCGATCTTCTCATCGCTGGGCCTTCCCGGCCTCAATGGTTTCGTCGGCGAGTTTCTGATCCTGAGCGGAACGTTCGGCCTCGTGCCCTGGGCGGCGCTTGGTGCGCTTGTCGGCATTTTTGTGACAGCCGTCTTCCTCCTCGGGCTCATCCAGAAAGTCTTCACCGGCCCGCTGCCCGCGCGCTGGCAGGCGTTTCCGGATCTGAAGGCGAGTGAGATCTGGCTCGTCCTTCCGGCGACCGCGCTGATGCTGGTGCTCGGCCTCTTCCCGCAGGTCCTGCTCGGCATCATTCAAACCTTCCGTCCCGTGCCATGATTCTGAACTCGACCTTTCTCACCGCGTTTGCAGGTGCCCTTCTGGTGCTCGCGCTGCCAGCGGCCGGTGCCCGGTGGATTGCGCTGGTCGCGGCCCTGGCCGGACTTGCGGCGGCGGTGGTGGCGTTTGCCTCGTTTGATGGTGCGGGGTTCCAATTTCTCACCAACGTGCCGTGGGTCGGAAATCCGCGGATCGCGTTTCACACGGGAGCCGATGGAATCAGTCTCGTCCTCCTCCTGCTGACCGGAATCATCGCGGTGACCGGCGTTCTGTTTTCGTGGAATGTCACGCACCGGCCGAAGACGTTTTTCTGCCTCTTCCTGCTGATCATCGGCGGATCCTACGGCGTCTTTCAGAGCCTCGATCTGTTCCTCCTTTTCGTTTTCTACGAGATCGTGATTCTGCCGAAGTTTTTCCTCATCACAGGATGGGGTTCGACGAACCGGGCCTACGGGGCGATGAAGCTGACGATCTACTCGGTGGCCGGCAGCGCGCTGGTTCTGGGAGCTCTGCTTGCGACATACGCGGCTTCGGGCCTCGCAACCTTCGACCTCCTCCAACTCGCCGATCCCGCGCGGCAGGCCTTTGCACCGGCGTTCCAGACGATCGCCTTTCCGGTGATGTTCCTCGGTTTCGGCATTCTTGCGGGCCTGTGGCCGTTCCACACGTGGGCGCCGACCGGCCACGTCGCGGCTCCCACGGCGGTCTCCATGCTGCTGGCCGGCGTGGTGATGAAGCTCGGCAGCTACGCCGCGCTCCGCGTGGCGATGCCGCTCTTCCCATCCGGGCTTGATCAATGGCGGCTTACGATCGCGATCCTTGCCGCCGCCGGCATCGTCTACGGTGCATTGGCCGCCCTCGCGCAGCGGGACCTCAAGTTCGTCGTCGGCTACTCGAGTGTAAGCCACATGGGTTTCGTCCTGCTCGGGCTCGCCACGCTCAATGCGACCGGCCTCGGCGGAAGCGTGCTCCAGATGTTTTCCCACGGCATTATCGGCGGGCTCCTTTTTGCCGTCGTCGGCCGGATGATCTACGACCGCGCCCACACGCGCGACATCGGCGCTCTCGGGAAGCTCGGCCTCGCCCGCTCGCTGCCCTTCGCGGCCTTCACCTTCGTCATCGCGTCGCTGGCCTCGATGGGCCTGCCGGGCTTCAGCGGATTCATTGCGGAGCTCGCCATTCTTCTCGGATCGCTGAAGGCCTTCCCAGTGCTCCTCGCGGTCGCTGCGGTAGGAATCCTTCTCACCGTTGGCTTCACTCTGCGCACGCTGCAACTTGTTTTCTTCCCTGCAACCAACGGGGTTGAGGCCGCGCCGGCTCCGATGGAGCCGATCACCTTTCCGGAGAAAATCGCGGCAGCCATCCTGATGCTGACCACACTTGCTGTCGGCCTTTTCCCTGGCTTTCTCCTCCATCCGATCCTCCGCAGTCTGGAGCATCCGATGTTCCAGCAGATTCTGAAAGGAGGGGCGCTTTGAGCCTTTCCACCCTTCTCGCCGCTCTCGCTCCGGAAGCCGCTCTTACGCTCGTCGCGCTGTTCGTGCTTTTTCTGGGTGTGCGTAAGACCGGACCATCGCGGGCTCCGGCGATCGTTGGCCTTGTGGGATGTTTCCTCGCGATCGGCATTCTTTTCCTGGTGCCGACGCCGGTGAGTCTCGGTGGCGGGGCGATTGTGATCACCCGGATGACGCTCTTGATCAAGGCGGTGATCCTCCTTCTCTCTGCCGGCAGTTTTGCGATTTTTCTGGATACACCGGTGAGCCGCCACCGCGCCGAGGCCGTCGCCCTCATGCTCTTCGCAACGGTCGGCCTGCTGGTGCTTGCCGGCACGGAGGATCTGCTGGTTCTCTTTGCCTCGCTCGAGCTCGCCAGCCTCTCGCTCTACGCGCTGGCAGGCCTAGAGAAAACCAGAAGAAAATCTGCTGAGGCAGCGCTCAAATACTTTCTCGTCGGCGGAGTGTCGGCTGCCTTCCTGCTGTTCGGCATCAGCCTGATCTTCGGGGTCACCCACTCGACCAACCTGCGCACGATCGGAGCCTTCGCATCGCAGGATCCGCTTTTCCTCGTTGGCATGGTGATGGCGATCGCTGGCTTTGCATTCAAGGTGGCTGCGGTTCCGTTCCACCTTTGGGCGCCGGATGTCTATGAGGGAGCACCGCTACCGTCCGCCGCGCTCGTCGCGACCGGATCGAAAGTGGCCGGCTTCTTCGTGCTGATCCAACTGCTGCAGACCGGCTTCCCCGATGCGCCGCAATGGCCAGTTCTCCTCGCCGTTCTAGCCTGTGCCTCGATGATTCTTGGCAACCTCGCCGCGCTGGTCCAATCGAACGTCCGCCGACTTGCCGCCTATTCAGCCATCGCCCAGGGCGGATACCTTCTGCTCGGTGTCGCCCTCGGAGCCAGCATGTCCTCGCTCCTCTATTTTCTGATCGTTTACGTGGCAGGAGCGCTGGGGACTTTCGGTGTCATCGCCGCCGTCGAGAAGCGCCGCGGTGGTTCGCGCTACGAGGATTTTGACGGACTCTTCCACAGCTCGCCTGTCCTCGCTCTCGCGCTCCTCGTGTTTTTTGCCTCGTTCGCAAGCATCCCCCCGCTTGCAGGATTCTTCGGCAAGGCCGCGCTCTTCGTCTCCGCACTCGAGAATGGCGGTCCGTCCGCCGTGTGGCTGGTTGGCCTTGCTCTCGTTTTGAATGCCATATCGCTCTACTACTACCTTGTCGTGCTCCGCCACGCGCTGATCGCGCCTCCGACCGATACCGTTCGTTCGAAGGCACTTCCAGCCAGCACACTGACCGTCGTGGCAGCCGCCCTTGTCATCGTCGTCTGCGGTGTGTTTCCGAATACCCTGCTCCGCGTAATCCGCGCTGCTGAGACTCCCGCCAGGACGGCCCAATCGCTCCCTCCTCGATGAATACGGACTACTTCTTCCTCGCCGTCTTTCTGGCCGTCGCCGTCGCGTTTCCCCTGCTGCCTCTGGCGCTCGCCTGGGCGTGGGGCTTCCTGTTCTCACCGGCAAAACCGGGCGCCGACAAAAGAAGCACTTACGAATGCGGGATCGCCTCAAGCGACTCGGCCCCCATCCGGTTCCAGTCCCACTACTACCTCTACGCGATCATCTTCCTGATCTTCGACGTTGAGGCCGTCTTTCTTGTCCCCTTCGCCACAGCCTACCTCGGGCTCTCCACGGCAGCCATCGTCACCATGCTGGTCTTCCTTCTCCTTTTGGTTGAGGGACTTGCCTGGGCATGGGCCAAGGGCGCTCTCGCCTGGAAGTGAAAAGTGGGGGCACACGGATTCGAACCGTGAACCAAGCAGTTATGAGCCGCCTGCTCTGA
>CAZSMN010000241.1:0-6199 GCA_964607615.1 uncultured Chthoniobacterales bacterium
AGACCGTCCGCTACATCCGCGCCGTGCACAATCTCTCCGCAAAGACCATCCACCTCCGCAGCTCGTCCGGAGAAAAAGGGATCTAAAACGCGCCTCGCCGGCGAGCGTTGCTCCTCGTGTTTGTCCTTGCCTCACAGCCGCAGCCGCCCTAGCCTTTCCATCTCTCATCGTCCGAAAGCCGATCGGGTCTCGGCGACAAAGAGAGTCTAAAGGAAGGGTGGCTGAGTCCGGTCGAAGGCACTCGACTCGAAATCGAGCGTGCTGTTAAAGGCACCGTGGGTTCGAATCCCACCCCTTCCGCCATATTTGCCGAAGGCAAACTCTCTGCAGTTCAGGGGTGGGGTTCGAACGCAGTTCGACTCCCCGCGCGTCAGCGCCTCGTCAAATGCGAGCACAGCGATGCCACCCTCGGAGAGCCCGGTGAAGCCGGGAAAATCCCACCCCTTCCGAGCTTCGCGAGGAAGCATTCTTAAAACGCAAAGCCTCACTTGAAAAGCGCCTCTCCGCCAAAAAGTGGGGATGAGGTCATTTGTTGGTTTTCTGTTATCCGCAGGGGGCGATGACGCGCAAGCGGTAGTTGTGGAAGTTTCTGAAGCCGTAGGCACGGCGTTGGAGGAGTTTCATTTTTCTGTGGAAGCCTTCGGTGATGCCGTTGTTTTTTGTGGAGCGCCACATGGTGACGAGGGCGTCTCTCCTGCTGTGGAGGGTTTTGTGCACAGGCCCACGAGGGGCTCGAAGGCGCTCTGGAGGAGTCCCTTGATCAGGGACAGCAGGCGTGGGATGAGGCGGGCATTGGGGAACCACTTGCGCACCAGAGCGCGGTAGGGGCTGGAAAGATCGATGCAGACCGCTCGCACCGTCACCCTGCCTCGGAGGCGGGGCAGGGAGCGCCGCAGTTCGGGTTCGCTGCGGCCTGGCACGATGTTGGGTAACCGGTGGTTGCGAAGGTCGCAAAACGTCGTGGCGAACGGCATGCCGCGATGCACCCGGTGCTCGTCGATACCAAGAACCTGCGGGCACTCCAAACGGAGGCATCCGAAAGTTATCGAACGGCCTCGCGATACAGCGCTTCGATATTGGCGATCTGTCGCTCTTGCGAAAAGGTCGTTCTCACCTCTTCCGATCCGTCGCGGGCAATCGTCCCCGCCAAACCGGGGTTGTTCGCAAGCTGAAGAAGGGCATTGGCGAGTTTCTCCGGCGAGTGCTCTGGCACTAGCAGCCCTGTCTTTCCATGCGTAATCACCTCGGGAATTCCCCCGTGTTCGGTCGCCACGGCCGGAAGTCCGGACGCCATGGCTTCGAGGAGAGCATTCGGCACACCTTCGACATCGCCATCGACCGTTTCACTGGGGTGCAGGTAGAGATGCGACGCCGCGAATAGCGCGCGCAGACCGTCCTGATCCAGAAATCCGGCAAATTCGACCGAACCGGCAATACCCAGTTGAGTGGCTTTCGATTTCAGTTCGTCGAGGAGAGGTCCCTCGCCGGCGACAGTGAACCGTGCGGCAGGAAAGCTCTCCCGGAAGATGGCGAAGGCATCGAGCGCGGTCGCGATACCCTTCTTAGGAACCAGGCGGGACGCTTGGACGATCCGCCACGATTCATCGGCGGGGGGCATTCGCTGAACATAGGAAATCTCCGGCAGGACGGTCCGCATGAGGCGGATTTTCGACGCAGGACACCCCATCTCCCGGACACGCCCGGCGAGCTGTTCCGAACGGCACAGGACCAGACTCACGCGGTCGAAAAGTTCGCCACGGGCCGCTTTGCAATCCTCGCCGGCAATCGCGCCACTGACGTCCGATCCATGGAAAGAAACAACAACCGGGATCGGACACACCCGCAAAAGCGGAAGGAGATGGATGGCGACGTTTCCGAAGAACACATGCAGAAGCTTCGCCTGATGGCGTTCCAGCATCTGCAGAACATCCCGGACTTCCCTCCGCGAGACCTGCCATGGCGCGGAGCCGGCGAGCGCCCGTGCCATGAAACGCAACTTCGAGCGGCGGACACGCTCGAGGACCGGAACCGGCCATATCCCCTCCTCCTTCTGCGCGATGACAACCGGCGAGAAGGACTTCAGGCCGGTGATGTGCCGGTGGATATGGAGCATCTCCGGCCGGAGAAATGTCGCGCAGAACAACGCGACGCTGGGGGCCTTACCACTCAACGCTCACCACCGTGACCGTTGTCGAATGAAACGGCGTCCCGGGTCCGAAGTCTTTCGAGACAAACTTCTCGCCGTTGCCATAGCTCGCCGGCGCGACCGGATTCACCATCTGCCAGGGCCTCTTCGTGACGAAAACCTCCTTCACGATCCCTTCGATCGATGGCTTCGCCTCTCCCATCTCGGGAACGATCTCCCGCCGCGGCGCCGTCGGGGCGACAAACTCCTGAGCTACCGCACCGCCAAGGGTGAGAAACAGCACGAACGCCGTGATTTTCATGTTTCAACTAAACGCGAGATCCCGATGGCATGCAAGCCTGCGGCGACAACGGCCGGGACGGCGAACCGGCACCGGACACGCCACAACCCGGATCATAAAAATCCTTTTCCTTCCGGCCTCCTGCGATATGAACTATAGACTGTGAAATCGGGAAACGGAGAACCGGCCGGCACAGATCATATCCTTTGGCAACCGTTCCTGCCGGCGATGCAAGGAAGCTCTGTCTCTCCGCGCTGCACCGCATCCGGCCAAACCCTTTGCCATTCCGTATGAGATTCGTCTACCTGATCGGCCTCGCGGCGCTTGCGACCGGGGGCTACTTCTACTTTACGCAGGAACCGCCCGCTTCGCCGCCGCCTGCCCAGATCGATCCTCAAAAGGCGAAAAACCGCCGCGAAATTATCCGCTTTTACGAGCGCGCGATTGCGGATCTGGAGCGAAGCATCGGCTATCGCGTCACGGTTAAGGGCAATCCGTCACAATCGACAAACTATGATCCCTACAGTGCGCAAGCGCTGTCACGGATGCCTCCAGCCCACCGGGAGCAGATCAAGCAGATCGAAGAATACCGCCGGAGAATCGCGGCGATGAAGGCTGAGATCGGCGAATAGCACAGACCCCACCGCGAGGAAGAACGCCTGCCCCTGTCGCGCCGCTCGTGGCAGACTTTTTGCTACCGCAGCAAGGCCGCAGCAAGACTGAGCCAGACCCGGCGGCGGGAAACTTTCACCTTGGGGGCGGATGGGGCACGAGCGATCAGGTCGAGGGTGCGGAGACCGAGATCGGCGGGGAGAGCGACGGCTGCCCGGAGACGGCGCGGGCGGACTGCCGAGGCATACGACGTACCGGCCGCCATCGCCGACCGCGCACGGCGAAGCAGATCATCTCGCTCGTGTTCTGCAAAGTAGAGCCGCCCTGCGGCGGCATCCGCTGCGTGGTCCCGGAGGATGTTGACCAGTTGCAATCCACAGCCGAATTCCCGGCCCAGAGTTCTCAGCCCGGCCGCCGGCTGCGATGAGTAGCCCGGAACATGTTGAAAGCCGATATCGGTCCAGAATTCCCCGACGCATCCCGCAACAAGATAGATGTAGTTTTCCCGCTCCTGCGGGCTCAGGGGAACGTCGGAGGGAAAGCGCAGGAGATCGAAAATCTGTCCGCGGCGGATGGTTTGCCAGACGTTCTCGATCGCGGCGTGATCCGGCGAGTTCGTTCGGGCGGCCAGGAGCGTCGGCAGGGAATCGAGCAGTTCCTGCTCGCCCGAGTCGGACACCGTTAAGCCGGACGGCGCGTGATCGGGAAGAGCCTCCAGGAGAGAAATCCGCTCGGCAGCAGGCAGGTCGGAACAATCGGCAATCGTATCCGATGCCCGTGCGAGCAAATAAGCCAGCGAGAGCGGATGCCGGACACTTGCCGGGAGAAAGCAGAGGCTGAGGTAAAATGACCGCGAGACCCGCTTAAGGAGGGCGTCGTACGTCATCGCGAAGTGTCGACGGTCACCGCGGCCTTGCCTGACGGAGGAACAGAGTCCGGCGCCTCCGGCGCAATCACCCATCGGTCATCCGCCTCGCGGGCTTTGACAAATCCACGGAACCTCTCTCCGGGCCGCCCGTCGACGGTGAATGTAGCCCGCTGTCCGGGCGCGAGTTGATCGGGATCGGCAAACGTGCCGACGACTTCGATTGTCTCTCCGGATTTTCTCACCTCGGCAACCGTCGTCGTTTGGTGGATGCCGCCATAGCGCCAGACGGTGCCGAGGCATCCCAAGACGCAAAGCCCGAGGAGGCAGAGCACGACGATCTTTCCGCGGGCGCGTCGGGGAGTTTGCGCAGCCATGAGAAAAAACTATCCGGCGATGGCTCTTTCGAAATCGCGGAGACACGCGCGGAGACCTCTGGGGTCCCGGAGCAGCGAGGTGCCCACGAGGGCCGCCTGAAAGCTCTCCCGCACGGAATCCACCGTCTCCGGCGAAAGCCCGCTCTCCGCAATCTTGATGGCTCCGGCCGGCAGCTTGGCAGCGAGATCGAAGACCGAGAGGTCGAGGCTGAAATCCTTCTCCGAGGAGCCACCGGGCGTCACAAAGCCGGACTGCGCCTTGAACTTGCGGCTGTTGATTCCCACCACCCGCGCTGTGGCAGGCAGGAGCGCGATCTCGTCCTCGGTATGCACCTCAAACAGGGCTTCCATGCCGAGCTCGAGAGTGAGTTCGTGGAAGCCTTTCAGGCGAGCGGCGTCTAGCACATTCGCCATCAGCAGAATCGCATCGGCTCCGAAGGCCCGGGCTTCGCGGATCTGGTATTCGTCGATAAAAAAATCCTTCCGCAGAACCGGCTGCGGCACAAAGGCACGGGTGCCAGCGAGCCGCTCGATCGACATCCCGAAATGAAACTCATTCGTCAGCACGGAGACCGCCCGCACAACCGGAGACTCCGCATAAGCCGCCGGGGCGTCTTTGACATTCTCCGCACGCATCGGACCCACGCTGGGCGATCGTTCTTTGATTTCGGCGATGAGGCCGAACGGACCCGCAAGCGAGCCGGCGAAATCCCGAGGCGGAGGGGCGTCGGCAGTCATCGAGCGGATGTCGGCGAGACTCCGCCGCAGCTTCGCCGCTGAAACCTCGTCCCGCACGTCCGCGAGGATCGTGTCGAGAATGGTCTTCATTCGGAGGGTTCCTGAGCCGCGCTCTTCGGGTAGCTACCAAGCACCTTCACCGCACGGCACTTTTTCGAGAGTTCGCGGAAGAGGTCCGCGACCTGAAGATCGCGCGAGTGGCCGTCGGCCTCGACAAAGAAGAAGATATCGTTACTCCCCTTCATGGCGGGCCGGCTCGCAAAGTGACTGAGGTTGATCTGGAGTTCTTTGAACGGCTCGAGCGCAACAACCAGAGCACCGGGCTTGTTCTCAATGCGCAGCATGAGCATCGTGAAATCCTGGCCCGACGGAGCATTCGCATGTTGTCCCAGCACGAGGTAGCGGGCCCCCTGCCCGTCCTCCGTCTGGCCGGGCGGCACGATCTCGGCACAAATCTGGAGCTCGGTCGTTGCGAGTTCGTCGAGGGTGTGGTTGACAAGGCCGTGGGAGGGATCCTCCAAAGGGACGACGCCACAGTCCGCACGATCAGCCGCTACTTCCTCAAAGACGCCGCTGATCTCGGACGAAAACGTGTATCGCACGCTGGAGCCGAATTTCCCGAGGGCCGCCTGGTGGGCAGAGCTTCCGGACGGTCCGACGCAGGCAATGGCGACGTCTTTCTCAAGGGCCAGCGAGGCGGACATGATCTCGCGGTAGATCGCACGGATCCCTTCAGGGCGGAGAGGCCCCTTGCTTCGCTCGACAAGGCTGCGAAGGAGCTTCATCTCCCGGTCGGGCGAGTAGATGGGAAGGCTGTCCCGGTTCTTGATCACGCCGATCTCGCGGGCGAGATCCGCACGTTCGTTCAGCAGGCGGATCAGCTCGTCGTCGAGCGCATCAATTTTCCGGCGGTATTCGGCGAGGTCGCTCATGAAGGGGGATTCTCAGCAGGTTCCGGGCCGGATGGCGCATCTTCGACCGCTCCATCGGAAGGCACACTCTCCGTCGCAGGGGTTCCGGTATCGCCGGCAGGTGATTCCGCGGCCCCTTCCGTTGCGGGAGATTCGGCAGCAGGCTCAGCCGGCAGGAGGGATTCCTGCGGGTCGCTCGCGGCCGGCGACGCGGCGGCTTCCGGCACGGGGGCTGTCGGGAGCGCGATGCGGCGGAGTTCGCCGGCATTC
>CAZSMN010000242.1:0-6185 GCA_964607615.1 uncultured Chthoniobacterales bacterium
GGTGGTTTTTTGTTATCCGCAGTGGGCGATGACGCGCAGGCGGTGGTTGTGGAAGTTTCTGAAGCCGTAGGCGCGGCGTTGGACGAGTTTCATTTTTCTGTGGAAGCCCTCGGTGATGCCGTCGTTTTTGGTGAAGCGCTACATGGTGACGAGGGCCTCCCTCCAGGAGTGAAGGGTTTTGCCCAGGCGCACGAGGGGATCGAAGGCACTGCTGAGGAGTTCCTCGATGAGGACTGGGAGGCGGGGGGATGAGCTTGTGGCAGGCGCGGGTTGGAGTTTTTCTCCCAAATCTGGCGCCAATAGCATCGGGGCGTCGTGGTCGATTATCACAAACTTCCCTGCCGTCTCCACAGTCTCCCAATATTTTTAACCCCCTTCTTCCTCGATTTAAGCCCGACAGGCTGCTGCTATTCGGGCTGCTCTGGTTTTGATCTTTCGGCGCCTACCCCGAAAGCCCGTCACGATTTAATGATACTCTCTGTAAGTGGCACAAACAGGCCCGCTAGGGCGCGCATGAACCAAACTCCCCCTCTACAGGCGTTCCAATAGCGTGCCGCCGGACCAGGCATCGAGCAGGCGGGCCATATCGGCGAACGAGGCGGATCGGCCAGAGCGCACAAAATGCCCGCTCGCGCAGTTCCCTGCCAGAACGATGCCTGTGTCGTCGAGCCCCCGAAGCGCAGCGGCCAAGCAGCCCGCTCCGAAATTATCGCCTGCGCCGGTGGAAATCAGCGGCTCGTGGCAATGCGGACCCGGCACGTAGACGGTCCCATCAACGCTGGCGCATGCCGCTCCATCGTTTGGATGCACAATGACTCGATCCACAGAAATGCGTTCCTTCAGAAAAGCGGCCAGATCTGAAACAGAATCCGCATCCTTGCGGCCATGGAACGCACCGGAAAAGACTTCAGCCATCTGCCAGGCCTCCTTCAAGTTGAAGCTCAGGATTGTTTGGCACTGCCGGGTGATCGGCTCCATGCGCGCCAGCAGTTCCTCTCGATCGGACTGTGGGCGAACTTCAAAATCGGCGAGATCCATAAAGTAAATTACCTTTTTGGCTGGCACGCCCAATTCCGCAAGCCGCGCGGCAAGGTTGCTCCAGATCTCACCGGCATGCGGCAATTTGCCCCAGTTAACCGCACCGAGGAATGATGCCGCCTTCAACTCCTCATCCAGCGCCGATTGGCCGACGTTGGCGAGCAACCGTTCCCAAGTCACATCGCCACACGGGGTCATGTCGTTCAGCATGATCTTGCCATCCGTGAACTCAAGGCAGGTGGTTTGCGCGGCGCTCGCGAGAGTGTAGAGCCGTTTTGTCTTGCCACCCAGCGCCGCCTGAAAGATCGGCAATACCTCACCCTCCCCCATCGCCCCGATGTAGGTGACGTCGATTCCGCCCGAAAAAATGTCGTGGAGCGCGGCGGCAATGATCGGGCCATTTCCGCCAAACCTTTCGCCCAGATGCCTCGCGGGGTAGGAGGCGGCAACTCCTGCAGCAGCCGTCACCTTCGGCCCGAACTCCGCCATTGATGCGGGTGACTGCATGCGCACAAAGGTGTCGATGAAACCGTCGAAACCGCACAGACCCGACGGCCTCGCGGCTGCAGGTGTTGATGTCTTCTTTTTGAAGTTATTCAGGACGGGTTCCAGCGATTCGACGTCGCGATAGATTCTGGTTCTTTTGCTATTCATTCGTCAGGTTTCCCGGCACGATGGCCAGAGCTATGAGAGGGGTATGGGGTCAACGCTACGCAAACTGTGCGGCGCATAGTCTAGCAAGCGTTTTGCAGCTTGTATCCAGCCGCGAGGCTAGAGCCGGTCTGATTCATTTTGCGGCGGCACGTTCAAGGTTTTCTGGGCCCGATGCGGAATGATTCATGCGTTTTCGCCTCAGAGCGGCAATGTGCAGACCAGCAGCTCCGCTGGAGCTGACACCGGAGCAATGGCTGGTGTTTTCGAATCGGCCGGAACCATGAAGAATTGCCCTTTGGGAAATTCCCGCCCACCGCAGCTCACGGTGTGATTCGTGGAAACCGCCAGGGCGAAACACCCCTCCGGCCTGACATCAACGGCCTCTTCAAGCTTGATTTTCTCCACACGGAAATACGGGCAATCCGCCACAATGCTCTCGTCCGCTTTTTTAACGAAGGGTTCGAAATCTTCGAAATCGATCGATGCCATGGATTCAGCTATGTGCAGAGCGCGCGGCTTCCCGTCGAGGCCGGTCCGGTTCCAGTCGAAAACCCGATAGGTCGTGTCGCTGTTTTGCTGGATCTCGATGATAACACTTCCTGCCCCTATGGCGTGAACCCGCCCGCTGGGAATGAAGATGCTCTCTCCGGTTCGGACCGGAATGTCATGAAGGGCAGGCTCGACATTTCCAGATTGGAGGAGTTGCTCAAACTCCGAGCGGGTGGTCCCTTTTTTGAGTCCTGCGTAGATGTTGGCATCCGGAGTCGATTCCAAAAAATACCAGACCTCGGTCTTGGGTTCGCCGCGCAGCTCCTCGGCCTTATGCTGAGGAGGGTGAACTTGGACGGACAATTTTTCCGAGGCGTCGAGAATTTTCAACAGGAGTGGAAACCTCTTCGACGGATGCGGAAGATAGACCGAGCCAAAGACTCGCTCCCGCTCGCTTGTCCAGAGGTCATGGAGGGATCTCCCTTTAAATTCACCATCCTGCACTAAAGTTTGCGCCTCCTCGCGGTCGCAGACGACCCACAACTCACCGAAAGGCACTCCAACCGGGAGACGTTTTCCGGAGAATTCCTCCAACCGGCGTCCGCCCCAGACGCGCTCCATTGCGATGGGCTCAAAAGAAATCGGTGAATTGGTCAATGTCTTCATAAAAAAAGCTGTAAGTAGTAGCCGCCGGAAAACCAACCGTCAAAACTGATGGAATTCGATGCCGACCGAGGGCAACGACGGGCTCGAACCCGCAATTTGAAACGGCCTCGAAAGGGATTTGATTGGATGATCGCAAGGCACCGTCTCCATCGGGACAACATGGCCGTGCCCTTATTATCTGCGGCACAGACGGTCTTCACCGCACTTCCTCCCTGCGCTTTCCTCAGGATCCCGAATGTCTGCTCCTCACTGAATTGACTTCTTTTCATGGGCTTCTGCTCCGTTTCTTTTTCGGCTGATCTCCAGTCTGGTCACGTTCACTTTTCGGGAGTCAGGTCACTGTGGCTTGATCCATCGGTTCAGCGAGAGGGATTCCGGCTGCGGGGTCCCGATGCGGGTGAAAGAGATCTGCAACGACTGAGGGCCTCCATCGGACATTACATCAATCGCTAGAATGCGAACCCCTTCGATCCGGTTCTCAGTGGACGTGCCGGGGGGCGCGTCCAATACGTGGAGTTTTGCAGAATCGGGACCATCTACGATCGTCACAAGGAGTGATTTTCCATTCTTTGTCAGCAGGGCTTCCCGACGATCCACTTGAACATAGGCATCGGTCACCATAGCCCAACGGACGGTTTCCCCTTTCGGCACGCCATTCCATTCATCTCGAATGGTCGCGCACAGTCCATCAGGGTGATCGCGGCCAGGAAGTGCGATACCTCGATGCAAGGAGGTCGCCTGACCGGCATAAACCGGGGAAAGGTCCAAAAGGACCGCCGGTCCCAGTGGTCCAGTGCCAAACCCGGTGATTGGGGCAGCCGCATCGATGAGCTGATTTGCCCCGTTGATTGTGAGCGTGTTTTTACTCTGAGTGCTCCTGCGAAAATCGTCATCAGGCTTTGGACGATTCTCCGCCTTGTTCATGTCATCAAAGGAGTCTGGGAGACTGTAGCCATCGCAGCCGAGTTGAATAGCCCAGCGTTCTCCAACGGCATCGAGAACAAATGACCCGGCGTCAGGATTTGCATGGGCACGAGAATTTCCGCCAGCCTTGATCGCGATCCAAAAGGTATCAGGATCGGTCCAGGAGCCGCGAAGAACTGCCGTCTCGGTAGCACCTGGGGCGACTCCGACGCTACCTGCAGCCGGGAGAAAATGATAATCGAGGGGAAGGACATCCGGCGTTGTCCCCTCATTAGCCATCCAGAGAATCTCGAAGGCCCCCATTCGCTTGGGTGTCGGAGCGCGGAACCGGGAGACACCCTCGGAGCTGGCTTTCTCTCGCGCGGCGTTGCCCAGCCGGTCTGCCAACTCGCTACGGGCGAGTCCTGCTAGTCCCGGATTATGATATCTGCGAGCGAGCCACTGCATATGGGCGTCCTCCTCGATGTAATCGTGGCTGCCGCCGAAGTTGAAATGAATACCAGTCGGACCTGTTAGCAGTAGAGGAAACATCCAACTTCGGGCGACAGCTTCAGAGTTCGAAAGTCCCGCATCATCACCGAGGGCCGATAACTGCACGGCGGACGCGATGGCCAAAAACGAGGTGCCGTAATTCCAATACGCAACACCCTCTTCGTAACCCCCATTTGGGCCGTAGGCCTGGAGAGCTGCAGAAAGGCTTCCCCTTACCTGCCTAACCAAGCGAGACGCAAGGGCGGGATCCGTATCGGCTACGGCGAGGGCTCCCGCCAAGAGTCCACCGCTGCAAACAGCATTCCAGTATGAGTGCGAACCAACCCAGGATGAACCATCGCACAGTTCGGCATCTCCAGGCACAAGACCCTTCTCCACAATTGCCTTCCGCAACTCTTCCCGCTGCTCCGGTGTCCAAGAGTCATAGAGCCAGTCGTATCCTATGGCTACGGCAAGCGTCATTTCCGCAGTACTCAGGAAATGCTGAGGATTCCAGTCCCGGTGCGAAGTGGCTTTCTTCAACTCCGCCCAGGCGCGGTCCAGATACTTCGAATCGGATTCGAGTAGATACATGAGCGCCAAGGTGGAGATATTGCGCAGAGCGCCACGCGAGGTAACCTCCAAGAATTTGTATGCTTGAAGACCATCGCGGCGCTCTGGAACGGGAGGTAAGGCGAGTATTCCATCTGCATCACGCTTGAGTTCACTAATCGCTGCAGCCATCAGCGAATCTGTTTTAGCCTGTTTTTTTATGCGAGCGATCTCGCTGGGCGAGATAAGGAGTCGTGGATGCTCTTTGGACAAAGTCGAAAGTTCCCCGGTTGCGGATTCGGATAGCGCAACCGCATTTTCAACTGAAGCTTCCTTTGCCTGTTGTGGAGAGTGTGTTTGCTGACCATGACAGCTATTCGTACCTAGAAACATAGTCGCCACAAGGAGAGGGAAAGACATCAACAACGTGTTCATAGGGCCAAAATGGGGATAAGCAGGGGGGCGATGCGGTTTTGTTATCGGGCAGGCTCTCGTTCATGCAAGAACTTTTCTAACTTAGACGTGTTGCCTCAAAAGTAAATGATACCGAAGCCATCTGCCCGCCGAGGTCTCGGACATCCTTGCGGAGCTAAGTAGCCGCAGCAAGGCCTATGGAGGCTTGCATTTCGCAGTGGGCGCCTTGAGGGCCGGGCCACACCGTCCCGTAGAATCTTGTCCAGGCAAAGTCCCTTGTCTAGCTCCGGGGCGACAATCCGGAAGACAAAGTCAGGGAGGCCCTCGCGACGTAAAATAAGAACCTGCTGCGAGAGATTGGGAGCTTGAATCTAGCGATGCCCCTCGTCGACTCCCCCGTCGAAAAGCGCTCCCCGCCTCGTTGTTGGCCACTGGTTGTCCGTCACCCGACTCTCAAAAAACTTTACGATATAACAAATCCTTTGAAACTTCCGCTTTATGGCCGCCTCCGCTTCGCCGATGGTGTCGAGGCGTCAACCAAGACCAATAATCCCCCCATGAAAAAGCCCTTCATCCTTCCCCTCGCACTCGTTGTCGCCATGGGCTCGCTGCCGGCAATCGGTTTTGCTCAATCTACATGGAACGGTACTACCGGTGCTGAGTGGGGTAACGCGACAAACTGGATAGGCGGCGTGCCAAACGCTATCGGTGCCGTAGCCAACATCAACACTGCGCTCACGGTGAATGTCTCCGATACGGGCTCGGGCGGCACGTATCCCTACACTTTCGGGAATATGTCGACGAACATCACTTCGGGGAGCGTGGTGATCGGTAATAGTTCGGTCACGACCGACATTCTCACCGCGGCAACTTCTTCTGGTGTGCCGGTGATCAACGTTGCTAACAGTGCAGCGACCATTTTCTTCTACGCAAACCTGGAAGGAACGCAGGGTTTTGAAAAAACTGGTGCAGGCACA
>CAZSMN010000243.1:0-6124 GCA_964607615.1 uncultured Chthoniobacterales bacterium
CCGGTCTCCCTCACGGCGCTGAGCGACGAGGAGGTCATCCCGAAGCCACAGAAGGGGTATCTTTATCATTTCCGTGTGGAGATTGTGGAAAAGCCCGGAACGTTCCTTGAGATCGCCACCACGCGGCCCGAGACGATCATGGGCGACACGGCCGTGGCGGTGAACCCGAATGATCCCCGCTACCGCGAGTTCATCGGGCTCCACGTGCGCCGTCCGCTTCCAGCCGAGAATCAAGCCGAACTCCCGATCATCGGCGACGAGGCGGTCGAGTTTGAATTCGGCACGGGCGTGCTCAAGGTGACGCCGGCCCACGACAAGACGGACTACGAGATCGGCCTCCGCCACAGCCTGCCGGTGATCGACATCCTGAATGCCGACGGCACGCTGAACGAACTTGCCGGCGAGGACTTCGCCGGCCTCGACCGGTTTGAAGCCCGCATCGAGGCGGTGGAAAAGCTCCGCGAGATGGGAGCCCTCGTCAAAGAGGAGCCGCATGAAAACAACGTCGGCTTCAGCGAGCGCGCGGACGTGCCCATCGAGCCGCGGCTCTCGGAGCAGTGGTTCCTCAAATATCCGCAGACCGTCCCCGCACGCGACGCGGTCCGCAATCACCTCATCCGCTTCTTCCCCGATCGCTGGGAAAAGGTTTACGACCACTGGCTGGAAAACCTGCAGGACTGGTGCATCTCGCGCCAGCTCTGGTGGGGGCACCGGATTCCCGTTTGGTATAAGGCGAATGCGGAAGGTGGAATGGGGAATGAGGAATTCGTTGTTTCCATCGAGTCGCCGGGCGAGGGCTGGGTGCAGGATTCCGACGTGCTCGACACCTGGTTTTCGTCCTGGCTCTGGGCCCACGAGACAATGGACGAGGCGACCCGGGCGAAATTTTACCCGACGACGACCCTCGTTACCGGACCGGACATTATCTTCTTCTGGGTGGCCCGCATGATCATGGCAGGGCTCGAATACACCGGCGAGGTCCCGTTCCGGCAGGTGTATTTCACGGGCATTATCCGCGACAAACAGGGACGCAAGATGTCGAAGAGCCTCGGCAATTCGCCCGACCCGCTCGATCTCATCGCGAAGTATGGAGCCGACGGTCTCCGCTTCGGTCTCCTCCGCATCGCGCCGCAGGGGCAGGACATCAAATTCGACGAGCAGCAGGTCGTCGAGGGGCGGAATTTCTGCAACAAGTTCTGGAATGCCTGCCGCTTCCGGCAGATGCACGGGGCGATCGATCCGGTCGCGGATCCGTCTGCGCACGAGCTTTCGCTCTTTGCCCGCGACCTGCTCGCGAAGCTCGACGCCACCATCGACCGGGTTAATGAGGGATACCGGGAGTTCCGTTTCAGCGAGATCGCCCAGGCGCTTTACGACTTTGTCTGGGGAGATTTTTGCGACCGCTTCATCGAGGCGGCGAAGGCGGATTTCGTTGGCGACTCGCCCCGCAGGGCGGGAACGCTTGCGGCGATGGATTACGTCATCAAGCGCGTCCTGCAGCTCCTGCATCCCTATGCGCCGTTTCTCACCGAGGAGCTCTGGCACGGGCTGGGCTTCGGTCCGGTGAGCCTCCTGGCCACTCCGTGGCCGGTAAAGGGCGGGTTTGCTCCCGAGCCGCGGGCTGCGGCGGTGTATGACGCGGTTTCCCATGCCCGCAACCTCCGCGCGACCTACAACCTTCCTTCAAACAAGCGCCTGGCGTGGTGTATGGAGCCCGCAGCGGAGTGGGTGCCGGGCGAGTTTCCGGTGCTCTCCGTGCTCCTGCATGCCGAGTCTCTCGAGGCGGTTACCGCCGCTCCCAAAGGGGCTGCCGCCTGCCCGACGGATATCGGAACGATCTACCTTCCGCTCGAGGGGGTCATCGATCCGGCGGTGGAGTCGAAACGCCTTGAGGCCGAGATGCGAAAGGTCGAAGCCGAGATCGAAAAGGTCGCCCGCAAGCTCGCCAGCGACACATTTGTCTCAAACGCCCCGGCCGAGGTTGTCGCGGAGCACCGGCAGCGCCAGCAGGATTGGGTGAAACGCCTCGCCGAAATCCAACGGGCCTGCGCCGCTCTTCGTTAAACTCACCTGTCCTGCCGCCGCATGGATCGCTTGTGAAAAACCTCCTCCGATTTCTTCAGCGGTGGTTGCCTGTGATCCTTTGGGCCGGCCTGGTTCTCTACGCCTCCACCAGCGTCGGCTCCTCGCCGCGCACCGGCTCGCTGCTGGAGACGTTTGTGCGATGGCTTTTTCCGGACGGGGATTTCACCCACATCATCCGGGGCTTCAATATCGCGATGCGGAAGGTGGCCCACGCTCTCCAGTTTTTTATTCTGGCCCTCCTGATCTGGCGGGGCGTGAGGGTGAAGCCTCCGCTGCAGCAGTCGGATCGCTTTCTGGCGGGAGGGATTCTGGCCTTCTCCGCGCTCATTGCCGCCCTCAGCGAAGGCATCCAAACGCTCTCTCCGACCCGTGGGCCGAGCGTGATGGATTTCCTCATCGATATGGCCGGAGCGATCCTTGCCCTCGGCGTGATCTTTCTCTGGAAGCGACGTGCCGGCCGCCGGGATCCCGGGGCACGCCCCGAGCCGCCCGCTGATGGTGCGGAGAGCCCGGCCGCGCCCTAGAGGGGTGGCGGGAGGACTCATTGTCGGGGAAAAACCTGTTGCGTATTTTGCTGAGAACTTTTCGTTCCTGCCGGATGATTTTCCCTGCGTCGCGCTGTGAGTTACTGTTTTGCATGAGGAAAGGGCACCCGGACTTTTTGAATCATCCATGCATCCGGTTGCAAAATATCTTCTTTGCAAGAGTGAGAAAGCTGTTAGGTTTCCTTTATGCCGTCAGATCCCCCGCTGCCGATTCCGGCCGAATCCCTTTATCAGGGGCTGAAAGCCATTTGGGACACGGAGTTTCCGAAAACGTGTCCGAAATGTGGCCGGGTCTATCAATGCTTTGAGGAGTATCTTGTGGACACGGTGCCGCTGCCTCAGAGCAGCGGGTTGATGGGCTATGACATCGGAAGTCCGGGACAGCAGGTCGGGCTCTTCCGGAATTGCCTCTGCGGGACGACGGTTCTGGCGTTCTGCCACGACCGCCGCGACACGTCCGAGGCGGGGAATCGGCGCCGGGAGCTTTTCGGGGAATTACTGGACCGACTGGTGGACACCGGTCTCTCCGCCCAGGTGGCGCGGATCAAGCTCCTGAAGGCGCTCCGGACGAATCCCGAGCAGATGGACGACCTCCGGTCGGTGATGTAGCTTTCACCCTCCGCGGAGGAGAGTAAGCGATTCTTGAAGGGTGCTATGCATCCGGGCGTGGAACGTCCACTGGTCGGCCAAGTTGGTAAGTTCATTGGCACCGACCGCAGGCCATCGCTCGTCCAGAAGGCTCAGAGATTGTTCCATTTTTTCCATCCGGCGCGAGAGATCGCGCATGAGGGCTTCGGCATCTTTCTGGAGCGTGAGGGCTTCGGCTTGACCGAGGGCCCTTTGCAGGGCGGTGCTCCGGTCTTTGGCGGCCCATTCGCGGACCTTCCGCGCAAATGCGCCGCAGTTGAGGGACAGGTCCCAGTCCATTCCGGGTTCGGGGAGGGAAGGCTCTGCGGCCGGAAGGCGCCCGGCGAGGTGACGGAGGCGTGAGGGAACCGATTCCAGCAACGCGCGGGCGGCATTGAGTGCAGCGAGGGCTGAAGCATCGCCCTGATTCCGGTCCGGGTGGGCCGCGGCCGCGGCGGAATGGTAGTTCTGCTTGAGCCGTTCGGGATCGATCCGCGGCCTCGCCTCGAGCCCGAGGCGCTCAAAAGCGCAGGTCACGCCGAGAAGCTTTCGCCGCAGGAACAGTGGGCGACGGCATTGGGATTCGTGACTTTGAATCCGCCCTTTTGCAGGTCGTCGCTGAAGTCCAACTCGCTGCCGCTGACGAAGAGAGCGCTCTTGGGATCGACCACGACCTTCACCTGATTGGATTCGACGAGGATGTCACGGTTCGCCGGACCGTCGACGAGATCCATCTTGTATTGGAGGCCCGAACATCCGCCACCGATCACGGCGACACGCAGTGCCCCCTGAGGGCGGCCCTGGCGTTCCAGGATCTGCCGGAGCCTTGCGCTGGCTGCATCGCGCACGCGGATCAGCTTCTCATTCCCGATTCGATAATCCATGGCGTTCAACATGCACCGGCCGGACGGCGGCGCGAGGTGCTCAGAACCACATTCCGACCGTCGCAGGATCGTACCATTCGGCCGGGAACTCGTAAGGGAAGGGGGCCGCGCCGTAAAAATAGGGATCACTGAAGTAGGAATGCTTGTCCCATTTCGACGGGCCGGTCTGGGCGCGCTGCGTGGCTTCGAAGAAGCCGGTGGACTTGCCGAGGTAGTCGACGAGATCCGATCCGGCGCCCGAGTCGACGAGCTTCTCAAGCTGGGCGTTTGTCAGCTGGTAGGGAGCATGCGTGCTCTTGAGGTAGGAAATGATCACGACATCGGGGATGTTGTCTTTCACGAGACCGAAGATGTCATCGTAGGTCAGCACGCGACCGGCGGCGATTTTGGCGTAGGTCCTTGAGTCGATGCCCGAGTCGGCCAGTTTCTGGAGGACCGGAGGGGTTGAGCTTTTCGGCGTGGTGGTGCAGGAGGCCCCGAGGAACGACAGGGAGGCGAGAGCGAGGGCGAGGAGTCGTTTCATTGCAGAGACGGGTTAGCGCAAAAGCCGGCGGGTGGCGACGAAAATCCGGAGCCGCAGGGCAAACCGTTCAGCGGCCGAGCGACAGCCTCTGTGCGGTGAAGCGGGGCAGGCCGGCGCGGAGAATCTTCCGCTTCGTGCGCTGGATGTCGTATTCGACGCGGCGGAATTCCACCGTTTCCTCCCCGGGGCAAAAGATCACGTAGCAGGCCCGCCAGTCGCCGTCGCGCGGTTGGCCGACCGAACCCACATTAACGAGAACCTTGCCACTCGGCGGCAGGCCGACGACGTCCTCGCCCGGCTGATACAAGAGATCGCCATCATGCTGCCACCACACCATCGGCCGGTGGGTGTGACCGCAGAAGGAAAGCCGCGTCGTTTGCTCCAGGAAGTGCTCGCGGGCATCGTCTGCGCCGAGGATGTAGTGCCAGTGCCGGGGATCGGCCAGCGAGGCATGGGTGAAGGTGACCCCCTCGCGGATGATGGTCCGCGGCAGGGTGTGGAGCCATGATTTGTCGGAAGCGCTGAGCCTCGCGGCCGCCAGGGCGACTCCGGCGCGCGCCGTCTCGTTAAAGTCCTCGGGAGGCGACTCCGCACAGGACGCCTCGTCGTGATTGCCCAGCAGCACGGGGCATTCGAGTTCGCGGACGGTTCGCAGGCTGGAACGGATTCCCGACGCATAGCCGACGATGTCGCCGAGGCAGATGCAGTCTGTCACTCCTTGAGCCCGAACGTCCGCCAAGACAGCCTTGAGGGCCTCGAGGTTCGAGTGGATATCACTGAAGATCGCCAGGGGGGGCGGCATGAATGTCGGTGGGCTTCTCAACCGCTACGCTGGAGAAAATCCAGCGCGTGCAGGCGGTTCCGGGTTTTTAATCCCACAGGCGGTCGAGGCCGCGCCGGACGCTCTCGAAGAGCTGGTCGATCTCGGAGCGGGTGATAATGAGGGGCGGTGACATGGCGATGAGGTCGCGGATGCCACGCACGATGGCTCCTTCTTCGCGGACGAGCCCGGAGGCCTTGGCTCCCAGGGTATTCGGTGCGGCATTGGTACCGGGGCGTGGGACGAGTTCCAGCGCGCCGATGAGAGCGGTGCCGCGGATCTCTGCGACGGCCGGGTGATCGCGGAACGCGTGCAGCTTTTCCTGAAAATACGGACCGGCTTCGTTTTTTACGTAGGGGATGAGGCCGAGGTTCTCGATGGTCTCGAGATTCGCAAGTGCTGCGGCGGCGCATGTCGGGTGGCCGGAGTAGGTGAAGCCATGGGCGAAGTAGCCGCCCGAGAAAAGGCCCTCGCTGATCTCGTCGCTTACCATGGTGGCTCCCAGGGGCAGGTAGCCGCTCGTGAGACCCTTGGCCAGGCACATGATGTCAGGATCGAGGTCCCAGAGATTGCTGGCAAACCAGTCGCCCAGGCGGCCGAAGCCCGTGATGACCTCATCGGCGACGAAAAGAATCCCGTG
>CAZSMN010000244.1:0-6107 GCA_964607615.1 uncultured Chthoniobacterales bacterium
ACTCCTTCCCAGCCTCGTCGAGCTCTCTTCGTGCGATCTCGATGGGTTCGGCCACCTCGCGGGTGAATCCCTCCAGATCGAGCCCGGGCGCGACCGTCATCGCGTCGTGATTCCCCATCACGCACACCGCACAATGCTTCCGCACCCACTCAAGACAGGGTGCCGGCTGCGATCCGTAGCCCACGATATCGCCGAGGCAGACAATCTCTTCAATGCCCTCCCGACGAATACCCGCCGCCACTACCTCGAGAACATCGGGGCGGGCATGAATGTCAGAAATCAGGGCAATTCGGCGCATGGATCTCCACGCATCATGGGCCCATAACCGGCCACCTTCAATGGGGGATTCTTCGCAACCGGTAAATAAAGGAACTCGGGAACCGGGACCTTCCATCACCCGTAATGATATCCCGCGATGCGGACGCCTTTTTCCTGTCGCATTCGAGCGTAAGGGCATCGCCGCCAGAACATTCGAATCGAAACACGACGTGTGACCTGCTTTACATCGCACGCGGAAACGCTTACTCCTTTTCGAGGACGATCAGGGATCCATTTTATCCAAAACTTATTTCCAGCCTTGTTCTTGTGAACACATGTTTACCATCGGGAAAGGGACCGGTTGCCGGAGGGTTTGAAGGAAGGAATTGCCTGCTGCATCTGGTTGCTGCCGGCGGTGGCTTGGGTGCGGTTTCGTGCCTCAATCGGAGGAGCCCGTGATCTCGCAGCGGGAGAGGGGCCTGTATCAGGTCTTCAGCGCGACCGTCATCTGCGCGGCGGTGGCCCTGTTTATCCTCGTCTATCTCTCGCAGAGCCTGCTGAGAGAAGGGTGGTATTCGGCCCCGGATGCCTATCTGCAGTGCCTGATCGTTCTCGTCCTCGGCCTCCTGCTGGAAGCGGCTACGCGTTCTGAAACGCACCGGATCAACAGCGGCCAGTGCTCCCGCAGGATTGCGATGTCGCTCGCCAGCCGCCAGACGATCTGGCTCCTCGCAGCCTTCGGTCTTCTTTTTCTCGTCTCGCGAGACGCCCGCATTTCGCGAGCGATGGTCATTGGATTTCTGCTCGCGGTCTTTCCCCTGTTCTACTTCTTTCACCGCTGCGGCCGCGACTGGGTTCATCTCCTCTTTCGCTCGGGCAGCCTTCGGTGGCGGATGCGCACGACCATCGTCGGGCCTGAGGACTGGAGTCACTCGATTCGCGACAGCCTCAACCATTTCGGCGAGCTTCTCGACATCTCCGACCTTGTGGTTGTCGACTTGGACCTGCCGGTCGAGCGAATCATCGCGCGTCTCGAACCGAGGCAGATCGACGTCCTGGTGATGTCGCATCTTCTGCCGCCTGCCACGGTGGCCGAGTTGCTCGGGCTCGGGGATCGCATGGGTTTCCGCTGCTGGATTCCGCTTGAGCTGTCACGGCGGTTCGGCCGGCGTTTTGAACTGCAGAACCTCGGGGGGCTCAGCATCCTGTCCCCGCCGGCAATTCCCTTGGCGAACACACTCAACCGCATGGTCAAGCGCGTGTTCGATCTGGTCGTGAGCTCGCTCGTTGTCTGTTTCGTCCTCTGGCCGCTGATGATCGTCGTCGCGCTCATCCACCGCCTCTATTCCCCGGGACCGCTGCTTTTCAAACAGAACCGCGTCGGGGAAAACAGCCGGATCTTTCAGATCTACAAGTTCCGTACGATGCATGTGCAAAACGATGAGGAGGCCCGTCAGGCGACGAAGGACGACCAGCGCGTCTTCCGCGGCGGGCGGCTCCTCCGCCGGCTCAGCCTCGATGAGATCCCGCAGTTCCTCAACGTCCTCCGCGGCGAGATGAGCGTGGTCGGACCCCGCCCCCACATGCTGCAGCATGAGCAGGAGTTTGAGGCCTTCCATGAACTCTACGGAAGCCGCCGCTATGTGAAGCCCGGCGTCACCGGGCTCGCGCAGGTGAGGGGATACCGGGGCGAAATCCAGAACCCCAGAGATATCCGCGGCCGTGCCCGCTACGACCTCATCTACGTCCGCCGCTGGTGCCTGTCGCTCGATCTTCGTCTGACCCTGCTGACGATCCTTTACATGATCCGTCCGCACCGCCGGGCCTACTGAGCCGGCTCACGGCCGGCGCTGGACGAACACGACGTAATCGAGAGGGAAGCCGGGAATCTCGATGTGCTCGCCCGCTTTGGCAGACCGTGTCCAGATCGCGGCTTCGGCCAGGCGGAGCTGATGATTCCGCCAGGTCGGCGTAGCCTCCGACTTCCGGAACCCCGCCTGTTCCAGTGCCGCGGCAAGGTCCTTCGCGGCAGCAATGGTCTCTGTATCCGGTGCCTGCAGATTGATGGCGGGGAAATAGCCGGTCGAGTGCATGACGTGGAGGCTGACGTCCTTCGAGCCCTCCGGAATCTCAAATGAGAGGTCTGTCCGGTTGACCGGGTCGCTGAGACGTTTGGTCGCGATCCACGAGCTGCCGGCAATCGCCGCGGGCACCGCCGCGAATGTGTTGTCGGAAGAACCGTCCACTTCGCTGTAGAACGGCGATTCGGGCTGAACCGGCCGGTCGATGAGGAAGGCCGGATTCTCTGGGTTGGAACTCGTCAGGTGGACAATGGGAGCCGCCGGGTCATGCGGCCGCGCCTCACCTTTCGAATGCTGATACACGACCATGCGGTCCGAGTGGCCGCTGCCGTCTTTGACCTCTACGACGTTCCGCCCCTCGTCGAGGCGGGCCTTCCAGAAAAACACGTTATCCGCGCGGGCATTGGCTGCCGCAGGGATCCGATAGTCGCCGTTGCGTTGTTTTCCCTCGCTCCGGCCGTTGATGATCAGTTCCAGTTCGGGCTGGTTGGAGTACGCCTTGATGCCGTTGTCCGGGGCGAAGCGGCGGAGAAAGTGATTCCGTCCTGCGAGTCGAACGACCGGCTTTTCCGTCGCGAGGAAAGTCTGGAAGAGGTAGTAGAGATCCTTCGGGGCGCCGCCGAGGGTGACGAGCCCTTTGGCGTTCCGGTTGGCTTTGAATTTCCGGTCGTAGAACTCGCGGAAGGTCCACCAGAAAAACATCGGCCGCTCAGCGGTCTGCTCGCGGCACATCATCTGGAGGCGGAATTCGGTGAACATCTCCGTATACTCCTCGGGTTCGAACACATCAACTTTCCAATCTAACGCACCATAGGGCACATGGTGGGAGACCCAGGCGCCGGCGCCCGTTTCTGAGATGAAAGGCGGACCCTTGCGGAAGTCGGCGATACCCCCGTAATACCAGCCCTCATAGGTATTGGCGGCATTGAAATCGCAGCCGGCTACGGGTGATGGTGGCATGGCGTAGGTAACGAGACGGTTGGGGTCGTTTTCCGCACGGATCACTTCCGCGTAGCGGGCCGCGGTTTTTACGATGGCCTCGTTTCCGCAGCTCCAGAAAAAGATCGAGGGATGGTTCCAATTCTGACGCACCATCTCGCGTGTCTGGCGTTCCCCGTCGGGCGTGGGATCAGCGTCGCCATGGTGGGCGTCGGGTTTCAGCCACGTCTGACCGGCAAAACCGTTTTCCGCCCAGATCGCGATGCCGCTCTCGTCCGCGATATCATACTCCAACCTGGCGTGAGGATAGTGGGCCAGGCGGACGGCATTGACTCCCATGGCTTGCATGAGGCCCCACTCCGAACGCAGCTCGCTGTCGGAGATCGCATTCCAGGATCGTTCGTCCTGCGCGTGCTTGTTTACGCCGTGGAAGGCAACTTCCCGGCCGTTGAGAAGAAAGCGTCCGTCCTGAAAAGCCAGCGTGCGGAATCCGACCCGTTCGGTCACCACATCCGTCAGCTTGCCCCCGGTGTGGATCTCGCTGCGTACCGAGTAAAGCTCCGGCTTCTTCAGGTCCCAGAGACGGGGATTTTTGATCTCGCCGGAAGACACGAGCTCAACCGTCTTCCCGGCAGAAATCGTTGAGCGTTTCCTCCACGCCGCAACCTCTTTGCCCTCTGCGTCGCGAACGCTCGTCACGAGCTCGACTTCGGCGGGTTCCGCCGTCGCGTTTTTTACGAAGGCGCGGGACTCCAGGTCTGCGCTGGAGGAAGTGATGTTTCGCGGAGTGAGAAAGACACCGCACGAGCCGGATTCCGGAAAGAAAAAAACCGGACCCGTGCGGACAAGCCAGGCTTTTCGATACATTCCGCCATTGATGAAGTAGAGGCCGGAGCGCGCGAGCATCCCTCGTGTTTCCCCGTCCCTGTTGCTTACGCGAACAACGAGTTCGTTCGATGCTCCGGGCGTGAGGGCATCTGTCAGATCAAACACTGCAGCGGTGTAGGCTCCCTTATGCTGTCCCGCCGGCTTGGCGTTGATCGTGACGTCCTTGATCGTAGCGGCGCCTTCAAGGAAAAGGAAAAACCGGGACCCTCGGTGTGCTTCGTCGGGAGCCAGCGTGGTCCGGTACCAGCCCGCGGCATTGTCGGGGAGAGCGGATTGGCGGAAAACGTGCGGCAGACGGACTTCCTTCCAGCGGCTGCTTTCCCTTTCCGGCAGAATCCCGGAGCCGTCATCCCCGGCGAACTCCCAGACTTCGAGTGGACTTTTTTCATGGGGTTCTGTTGCGGGCAACGATGTCGTCATGAGCACGAGAAAGAAGAACAGACAGAGTTTCAAGGGAGGAGAGGGACGATCTCTTGAATGACCGAAATGCCGTCGCCCGGCAACAACCGAACGCCCGGCGAAAAGTGCGCATGGGACTTTACGCAGCGTGCTCGACTTTCTATACCCTTTGCGCGTGATCAGGGCCGGGCTCACAGACATCGCGGAGGCAATCGGATCGCTCTTCTTTCCCGCGCACTGCGCCGGATGCGGATGCCGGGTCGAGGCTCCGGAAACTCTCTGCCCGCTCTGTGCGGGCGATGTGAGCCGGATCGTTCCGCCGCGATGCGAGCAATGTTCGCAGCCCTATTCCGGCGTGGCTCCCGCGTTCCACTGTCCGAACTGCCGGGGCGAGGCTTATCACTTTGTCTGCGCGGTATCCGTTGCCAAAAGCCGCGGGGTCGTTCGCGACATGGTGCACCGGCTCAAATACGGCCGCGAACTATGGCTGGGGCGGATCATGGTTGGGTTATTGGAGGAAGGGCTTGCTGACGAGCGGCTTAAGGGTATTTCATTCGATGCGCTTGTGCCCGTCCCCTTGCACCCGAAGAGGCAGCGGGAACGCGAATTCAACCAGAGCGAGGTCCTGGCAAAGGAGCTGTCCAGGCGGTGTCGGATTCCCGTCGGCCGGCTCCTCCAACGCCGGCGCTACACGACGACCCAAACGGCGCTCGACCGGCGGGGGCGAAGGCAAAACTTGCGGGAGGCGTTTGTTCTGCGCAAGAATACGGACGTGACGGACCTTAACCTTCTTCTGGTGGACGACGTGCTCACCACCGGATCCACTCTAGATGCCTGCGCCGCCGCGCTCGTTGAGGCCGGTGCGGCATCGGTTCACGCAATCACAGTCGCCCGCGGCTGATCTTGTCTTATGGCTATTTTTAAAAAACCCATCCTCCGCGCTCTTGGCGGCAAAAAAACCCGTGAGATGCCCGAGGGCCTCTGGACCAAGTGCCCTTCCTGCGGCGAGGTCATCCACAATCTCGCTCTCTCGGAAAATCTCCACGTCTGCCCGAAGTGCTCGCACCACTTCACGCTCGGCTCGCGCGAGCGCATCGAGAGCCTCGTCGATCCGGATTCGTTCCAAGAGACCGATGCCTCGCTGAGCTCGGTCGACTCTCTGGAGTTCAAAGGCGTCGCCACGTATGCGGACCGGCTCAAGAGCTACAAAGCCAAGACCGGCCTTGTTGATGCGATCATCACGGGCACCGCAAAGATTGATGGCCATGCTGTCGGTTTGGGCGTGATGGATTTCAGCTTCCTCGCAGCCACCATGGGATCGGTGGTTGGTGAGAAGGTCACGCGGGTCATCGAGCTCTCTACGAAAAAGAAAATGCCGGTCATCCTCGTCTGCGCCTCGGGCGGAGCGCGGATGTATGAAGGCATGCTCAGCCTGATGCAGATGGCCAAGACGAGCGGCGCCCTTGCCCTCCACGCGCAGGCCGGACTTCCTTACATCACGATTCTGACGAACCCGACCACCGCCGGCGTCATGGCCAGCTA
>CAZSMN010000245.1:0-6058 GCA_964607615.1 uncultured Chthoniobacterales bacterium
GTTGAAATACGCCCGCGCGGCAGGAATGCTCGCCGCCTGTGCTTGCCTACTACGTTCACGATCTGAGTCCGTTCCTCTTCGACTTCGGCAACGGTATCGGCGTGCGCTGGTACGGGCTCGCCTACGTGCTGGCCTTTGCGGCCGGCTACTGGCTCTACGTGCGGCTCGCGAAGCAGGGCTACTCGGACATTCCCCCGGCGGAGGTCGGAGACTTCATCACGGGCACCGCATTCTTCGGCGTTATCCTTGGCGGCCGCCTCGGCTACATGCTTTTCTACGATTGGGCGGCCTTCTCGGCGAACCCGCTGATTTTTTTCAAGCTCTGGGATGGCGGCATGTCGAGCCACGGCGGGATGATTGGCGTCATCATTTTCACCTGGGTCTATGCGAAGCGGAAGCGGGTCCATTGGACAAACATTGGTGACAACATCGTCGTCGTGACCCCGCTCGGCCTCCTCTTCGGACGGCTTGCCAACTTCATCAACGGCGAACTCTTCGGACGCGTGACGTCCGTCCCGTGGGCTGTGCAGTTTCCGAAGGAGCTCTACGATGCGCCGCCGGAGACGGTTCAACTGGCCCTTCAGGAGGCCGTCCGCATCAACCCGGCATGGACGACGCTCCCTGCGGTCATCGACAATGCCGGATCCTCGCCCGAACTCAGGGAGCAACTCGCCGGCATCCTCTCGCCACGCCATCCGTCGCAGATCTACGAGGCGGTCCTCGAAGGCGCGTTTCTTTTTGCCATCCTCTGGATTCTCCGGACGCGCGTTCGCCTGCCGAATGGAATTTTGACGGGACTCTTCTTTATCGGCTACGCGCTGCTGCGCATCCTGTGCGAGTTTTTCCGCGAGCCCGATGCCCCGCTCACGGGATGGATGACGCGCGGGCAGTTCCTGTCGCTTTTCCTCGTGCTTATCGGGGCGGCCTTCCTGGCCGGTGCGTTTGTCCGTCCGGCGTGGGCTCCGCGTTTTCAGAAGAAATGAAAAGAAATCTCCTCATTGCCCTCGCAGCATTTGCCCTGGTGGTTTGTTACATTCTTTTCGTGCTGCCCGATTTCGTCTCCAAGCCGGCCCCTGCCCGCGACTATGCGGAGGCGGTGAAGCGCTATGAAGCCATTCGCGCCGAAGAGGCGAAGCTGCCGCTCGCAGCCAATGGCCACACGAAACTCCTGACCCACGGCGCCCCGACCGAGCGGGTGTTTGTTCTCCTCCACGGCCTCACGAACAGCCCGCAGCAATTCGCACGCCTCGGGCAGGTGCTTTTTGACTCCGGCGCCAACGTGATTATCCCGCGGGCGAAGTATGCGGGCTTCGCCGACGTCCTCAACGACGTGCAGGGCCGGCAGAATGCGCAGGACTTGATCGAACAGGCTGCGACCGGCCTCGACATCGCGGCCGGCCTGGGAAAAGAGATCAGCCTCGTCGGGCTCTCCGGGAGTGCCGTCTCCGCCGCATGGATGGCGCAGAATCGCGAGGGGATCGATCGCGTGGTGATCCTATCGCCGTTTTTCGGCATGCACGGCAAACCGGTGGCGCTCATCGACTCGCTGGCGGCCGTTCTCTCGCGCCTGCCGACCTTTTACGTGTGGTGGAATCCCACGCTCCGCGAAAAGAATCCCGGACCTCCGTATGCCTACCCGCGCTTCGGGACGGTGACGATGGCCGACACGGTCCAGCTTTCGCGCGTTGTCCGGCGTGATCTGCCCGCGGGTCCGCTCAGAGCAAAATCGCTGCACATCCTCACCACCGCGAGCGACATCGGCGCGAGCACGCCGCTGGCGCGATCGATGGCGCGCGAGTGGGAGGCAAAATTCCCGGGACGCGTCACGTATTTTGAGTTTCCCGCTTCTGCTGGTGTGCCGCACGACATGGTCGATGCGCTGCAGCCCGATGCACGGGTGGATCTGACCTACCCGGTCATCCTGAAGGCCCTCGACGTGAAGCCGTAGGGAATCGTCAACTCTCGATCGTATTGATCTCGACGGGCTCGACTTTCACGCCGAGTTCTTCAAGCCAGGCGATCGCATTTTTGATATCCGCCCGCTCGCCATCGAGCTCGAGCGATACGAGGCCGATCTCGTCGGTCACGCTGGCCTGGCGGACATTGGTCACCACCGGGAAGGCTTTTGCCAGCTCCCAGATGACGGGCCGGGTGATCAATCGGGTCGGAAACATCAGCCAGAGGCGCGTCTTTTGCATGGCCGTAAGCTACCCCGCGCCGCACGGAGCGCCAAGCCGATTTCGCTCTGTTGGAAACCGACCGCGCCAGCTCCCGGCAAATCGTTAGCGGAGTCCGCTCAGCAGCGCCATCAGGTCATCCGGTGCATCGAAGAGGTAATCGGGCGCGAGGATCTCAAGCGACCGCCGGCTGTTGTAGCCCCAGGTGACGGCGGCGATGTGTGCTCCGGCTTCGCGGGCGGCCTCAACATCACGCGTCTCGTCGCCGATCAAGAGAATCTCCGAAGCATGGAATCCCCGCTCCTTCAGGATCGCACGAACCTCACGGCCCTTGCCGAGAAGCTTCGATGAACTGCGGACAAAATCAAAGACGTCCAGGTCGTGATTCCGCAGAAACGCCCGCACGTTTTCGCAGGAATTCGAGGTGAGGATGCCCAGAAGGTAGCCGTCGTTCTTCAGCGAACGGACGATGTCGCACATGCCCGGCAGGGGCTGGATCGTATCGATCCGCTTGCTCAGCTCCTCTTTTCCCCGTCGTGAGATGAGTCCCATTTTCCGCGTCGGGATGTGAAGGAACTTCATAAGCTCCCGCGTGCGCATGTCGCGCGCCTGCGGCAACTCGCTGCGATCGAGCGGGCGGAATCCGCACTCTGCCGCGAGGAGGTTCAAAATTTCCAACCCGTTCTCGAACGTGTCGGCAATTGTCCCGTCGAAGTCAAAAAGGAGGAGCTTGGGGCGCGATTCCAGAGCGCCGGCCGGACCGGGCCGGCGGCGTCCGCCCCGGAGGACAAATCGCGCCAGTCGCTTCACGCGGTCACTTCTTCCGGAAGCTCCATGGTGCCCTTGTATTTGCCCTCTTCGGGCTCCAGGCCGAAATGGTTCGCCACGAGAGCCTGCACGCGGGCGATCTCCTCGCACGTCAGCACGGTGCAATCGGGTGCGGCGGCAAACTCACGGAGCTGCTCTTCATTATAGATATTCGGCAGCACACAGGCCGTGCGCGGATCGGCGAGGAGCCAGAGGATGGCCGCCTGACCGAGCGTGCGGTCGGCCGTTTCGAGAAAGCGGAGCTGCTCGACCTTTTTCACGCCGTTGAGAAGCCAGCTCCTCGGGCGGTGATTGCGGTGATCGTTCGGCGGAAAGACTGTCTCGGCCGTGTATTTACCCTCCAGCATACCGGAGGAATGCGGCACGCGGATCAGGAACATCGTATCGGCATTGCAGTCGTCCGCCGTCGCCTGGATCGTGCGGCCGGGATGCTGCTCGAGAAGGTTGTAAATATGCTGGAGGACGGTCGGCTTGCGCACGCGGATGGTCCGCACCCCCTCGCCCAGCCATCCAATGGCCGGCCCGAGCGCGACGCCGTAATGCCGCACTTTACCCTCGGCGCGAAGGTCTTCGAGCGTCGACCAGACCGCATCGTCATCAACCTGCTCCATGCGGATATTATGAAGCTGGAGGAGATCGATCGTTCCGGTTTTCAGCCGGGAAAGCGCGGCATCAGTCGCCCGGCGCAGGGCGGCCGGGGAGAAATCCTGCGGGATCTCGCGCTGGCCGCGCCGGCCGTCGCCGTGATTCACAAAGTCATAGCCGATCTTGGTGGCGATGACGATCTCGTCCCGGCAGCCCTCGAAAGCTTTTGCGATGAGCTCCTCGCTCCGGCCGTTGCCATAGGTATCCGCCGCATCGAAAAGCGTGACGCCCAGGTCTTTCGCCAGACGCATCAGACGCACCGCCTCGTCGTCGGTGTAGTTGCCCCACCAGCCGGTGGAAAGCGTCCACAGGCCGAAGCCCACTTCGCTGACAATCAGGTCGGTTCCCCGGAATTTACGGTACTTCATGCGGGAAAATCCTACACGCGATTCGCCCCGGCAGCCAACCTTTCTCGCCGACGGCCGATGTTCTCCCTTCAAACTACGACTTGGTCAAAAACGCCTCCGGAGGTAAAGTAATGCCGTGACCACAGGATCGGACACGCCCAACCCCCTGCCCGCCACCCGGCGGCCTCCCGGCTCATGATCGGCATTGTCGGCGCAGGTCTGGCCGGCCTTTCCTGTGCGCAGGAACTGGCACGCGACGGAAAGGAATTTTTGCTCCTTGAGGCGGCGGACGTCCCGGGCGGACGCGTGCGAAGCGACGTCGTGGACGGCTTCACGCTCGACCGCGGCTTTCAGGTGATCCTGAGCTCCTACTCTGCAGTGAGCCGCGCTGTGGATATCGCCGCTCTCCGGCCGCGCCGTTTCGAATCGGGCGCGGTGCTGTGGGATGGCAAAGCCCGGCGGCGTCTCGTGAGCCCGCTCAACAGCCCCTTCGCTCTTTGGGAGGCGGTCACGTCCTCCGCCCTGTCGTGGAGCGACAAAATCCGGCTCGCGCGACTGACCGCCGGCGTCCTGCTCACTTCCGACGCCGACCTGATCGCCGGCAGCGCCCTGCCGGGCGACCGGAGCGTGATGGAATTTCTACGCTCCCGGCGGTTTTCGGAGAATTTCATCGAATCGTTCGCGCTGCCGTTTTTCGGCGGCGTACTCCTCGACAACGAGCTCTCCACGAGCGCCGCGCTCTTCCGGTATTATTTTAAAAAATTCGCGACCGGATCGGCCTGGCTGCCCGAGGGCGGCATCGGAAAGCTCCCCATGGCCATGGCGGGCCGGCTTCCCAAGGGCACGATCCGCTTCGGCGCCCGTGTGGCGGGGCTCGAATCGACCGGTCCATCCGTGTCGGGATTGATCCTTGAAGACGGCACCCGCGTCGAGGCCTCATCGGTCGTGCTGGCGCTCGACGAACCGGCAACGTGCCGGCTCATCGGGACCGTGGCCCGCCCAGCCCGCCAGGTGGCTGTCGTGTACTTCGCCTCGGAACGCTCGCTCTACCGGGAACGGATGATCGTTCTTCCCCGGGGTGTGGACCGGACAGTGCGACACTTTGCTCAGGTAACGAATGTCGATCCCACGCTCGCACCGCGCGGCCAGCATCTGATCTCTGCATCGGTGCTCGATCCCGGCTCACGCGATGCAACAACTCTGGCGGACGATGCGCGGGCAGAGATCGAAGAGGTCTTCCCCGGCGTGGAGCTGCGCCATCTGGAAACCCTCCATATCCCCTACGCCGTTCCCGCACAGCCGCCGGGTTTTGCCGCCTCTTCAACGCACCGGCACGGCCTGCAAAACCTGGTACTGGCTGGAGATTGGTCATCGGGAGCCAGCATTCAATCCGCCCTGGAATCCGGCCAGCGCGCTGCGGCTCTGATCCCATGAACCTCTCGTTTTCGACGTGCTGGAACTCCGGCCGACATACCTGCGGGAAAGCGATGGTCGAGGAGATTCTCGCGCTTGGATTTCGGTCGATCGAGCTCAGTCACGGCATCCATTCGCCGCTACTCGAAGGCGTGCTCGCCGCCCGAAAGGAACATCGTTTCTCGGTCTCCAGCGTGCATAATTTTCTCCCGATGCCGGTCGAGGTGATGGCCGATGCGCCGGATTGCTACGAATTCAGCTCGCACCGCGCAGCCGACCGTGCCCGCGCGATCCGGCTCTCACTCCAAACGATCGACTGGGCCGAGCGGCTCGGGGCACCGTTTGTGGTGGTCCATTGCGGCCGCATCCCTTTGCGCCTGACCAAACCGCTCCGCGCGCTGATCGAAGAGGGCGGGCTTTTCGGGAAAGAGCTCGTTCGCGCGAAGCTCGAGGCCGTCCGGCAGCGGGAAAAGAACGCTGCCGCCTACACCGAACGCGTCCTCGAGTGCCTCGTGGAGATCGTCGACTACGCCGGGAAAAAGGGCGTGAAAATCGGGATCGAGAACCGTGAGCACTACGAGGCCATCCCGACCGAACGGGAGCTCGTGAGTTTTCTCCGCCAGCTCGACTCGGCCCATGTCGGCTACT
>CAZSMN010000246.1:0-6025 GCA_964607615.1 uncultured Chthoniobacterales bacterium
AGGTTGGACGGGCAAATGAGCAAACACGACCGGATCGAGGATTTTCTCCAGACGATGAATACCGGCAACGGGACTTACCCGCCGGAGTATGCCGCCTACTTCGTTTGCTTCAATGCCGGCGACTACTACGAGGCTCACGATGTCCTCGAGCATCTCTGGCTCCGCGAGCGCGGTCCGGATTTCCTGTTTTACAAAGGCCTCATCCAGATCGCCGGCGCCTTCGTCCACCTCAAGAAACAGCACGCCCGCCCCGACCACCCGAAAGACGGCCGCCGCCTCCACCCGGCCGCCCGCCTGTTTGACCTCGGCATTAAAAACATCGCCCCGTTCGGCCCGAGCCACCGCGGCCTCGATGTTGAAGGCCTGTGCACCCTTTGCAGAAATCTCTCCACCGGCATCCGCAACTCGGACTTTACCTCCAATCCCTGGTCGGAGACCGCTCTTCCGCATCTTGCTCTTGAGCCCGGCCGGGACGATACCCCGAGCTGATCGTTCCTTCTCTCCACCGGGGACTGCAAACCCTTGCCGCAGGTCAAGATCCGTAACCTTTGTCGCCCGGAAGCCGCTGAATTCCTTGCGGCGCGCCTGTCTGCTCTCCTAGCGTTTTATGAAACAGCCCCCTGTTTCCATGAAGGCATCCCCCCGCTGGTTACTGATTCCTGCCTTGGTCCTCACCTTCTCCGCTTCCGGGTTGTATGCAGCCACGGTCTCTTGGTCGTCCGCGGCGACGATCTCGGGAAATTCCGACGTTTCGACCGACGGAACGCTGGCCTTCGCCTACTACTTCACCAACGTCGCCGAACCACCGCCCGCACAGGTCACCGTCAATGGCGTGACCTTCGAACGCTTCCATAGCTCGACACCGAACGTGGAATCCCCGCTCTCGCTCGGCTCGGGTAACCTCACGGCGACAGGTTCCAGCGGATCGCTCTGGATCGCGCCATCCGACTCCTCGTCGAACCCGTTCGCATCGCTCTCCGCGGACTACCGGAACCTTCTTGCCGGACAGCTCTACGACTACGGGCACTATTCGGGCTTCGACGACCAGACGCTCACCCTTCAGGTCGGCAATCTCATCTTCGGTCAGGCGTATCAGGTCCAGTTCTGGAGCAACGAATCCCGCGCTGTGGCATCGACCGAAACGCGGACCGGACGGATCACCTCGGGCACCCAGAGCGTGGAAATTGACTACAACATGACGAATTCCGAAGGCGGGGTCGGCCAGTTTGTGACCGCGACCTTCACAGCGGATGGCACATCCCAGACGTTTGAGGTGACGGGCGTCAACGGCGCCCTGAAAGTGCCGCTGATCAATGCCATCCAGATGCGGGCCATCCCCGAGCCCGCCACGGCTCTCCTCGTCCTGCCGGCCTTTGCCGCTGTGCTCTTCGCCGCCGGGCGTCGCAAGCCGTAGCAACCGGCGTCAGGAAAACGATTCCCCCACGGTAAACCGTCAGAAAAAAGATCGACTTGCCATGGAGCCTGTCGCAGCCTGCGGCACCATGGCACAAGAGCGATGGTCTTCCCGGATGGGCGTGATTCTTGCCGTCGCCGGCAGCGCTGTCGGGTTGGGAAATTTCCTCCGCTTCCCGGGCCAGGCCGCCGAGTATGGCGGAGGGGCCTTCATGATCGCCTACTTCGTTTCGCTCCTCGTCCTCGGACTGCCCATCTGCTGGGCCGAGTGGACGATGGGACGCTACGGCGGGCTCCGTGGGCTCCACTCCGCGCCGGGTGTGCTCATGGCCTGCATGGGACGGCCGGCCGGCAAATACCTCGGCGCGATCGGCATCGTCATCCCGGTGGTCATCTACATGTATTACGTGGTCATCGAGTCCTGGTGCCTTGGCTACGCGGTGAATTTTCTCGCCGGCAACATGCACTTCACCACGCCGGCCGAAGCCGGGGCGTTTTTTGAGAAAATGATCGGCGTGGGAGCCGATGGCAGCGCGGTTGGCTTCGGGCTCACCTATGCGGGAACGTTTCTTGCGATCGTCTTCGTGCTGAATTTTATCCTCATCTACCGCGGTGTCTCGAAGGGCATCGAGTGGTTTTGCAATATCGCCATGCCGGCACTGGTCATCATCGCCGTGATCGTGCTCTTCCGTGTGCTGACCCTCGGCACGCCGGACCCCGCACAACCGGAGCGCAACGTCCTCAATGGCCTCGGCTTTATGTGGAACCCTGAAAAGGTTCTTCTCGAAAAAAATGGACCCGAAGGCTGGCAGCCCGAGGAACGCCTCATTGGAAATGCCGCTCTCGCCTCCGCACAAGCCAAAGCCGCCGCCGACCCGGCCTACCGCGTCCGCTCCGTCGGCATGCTCGATCAGCTGTCGAATCCCCAGCTCTGGCTCGCCGCCGCCGGACAGATCTTCTTCTCCCTCAGCGTCGGCTTCGGCGTCATCCTCACCTACGCCAGCTATCTCAGGAAAAATGATGACGTCGTTCTCAGCGGCGCATCCGCCACGAGCGCGAACGAGTTCTGCGAGGTCGCCCTCGGCGGGCTCATCACCATCCCCGCCGGCGTTGCGTTTCTCGGCGTCTCGGGCGTCGCCGGGATGGCCTCGACCTTCGGCCTCGGGTTCAATGTCCTGCCGCTGGTGTTTTCCGAGATGCCCGCCGGACGGTGGTTCGGATGCCTGTTCTTTTTCCTGTTGTTCCTCGCGGCCATCACGAGCTCGATCTCTATGCTCCAGCCGGGCATCGCCTTTCTCGAGGAGACGCTGGAGATCGGGCGCAAGCAATCCGTCGCACTCCTCGGCTTCATCACCGCCGTCGGCTGCGCGTTTGTCTTTTACTTCAGCGCCGGGCTCAAGGCACTCGATACGCTGGACTTCTGGGTGGGGACGTTTCTGATCTTCCTGCTCGCGACGATCCAGATCATCGTCTTCGGCTGGGTGATGGGAGTCCGCAAGGGCCTGGCCGAGGCTTCGGTCGGAGCGACCTTCCGGATTCCCGCATGGATCGGCTTTGTTATGAAATACATCTCCCCCGCGTTTCTCCTCCTCGTCTTCTCGATGTGGGTCACCGTAAACGTTCTCGGCATCCGCCTCGGCGGCGGCCCCTCGCAGGTGAGCAGCTACGTGAAGGACCTCTTCCTCCAGCCCAATCTGGTGGCCTGGATGTCGATCGCTCTGGCGGCCGCTTTCACCGTCTTTGTTCTACTGCTTTCCGCCCGTGCGCGGGCTTACCGTCATCTCGCTCCGGAGGATCAGCCATGACACCCGGCGGCTGGATTGTGATGATTCTCTCGGTGGGCTCGGTGACCATCGCTTTTCTCTGGTGCGTCTTCAAAGTCCTGACCACACCGCACGAAACGGAGAAAATGCACGGCTTCGACCGTCCCACGCCGGACGAGAACGAACCCTAGAGGTATTCTCTCAGCCGCGCTTGAGCGGTGCGTCCCAGCGTGAACGGAGAAGCCACTCCATCGACATGGAGCTGGGCAACATCCCGCGATCGGCGCTCCGCACGAGTGATCCGTTCGGCATTCACGATCAACGAGCGGTCCAGCCGCAGAAAGGGCGGTGCCGGAAGAACCTTTTCATAGGCCCCGAGCGGATGGCAGATCATCAGCGGGGACAGGCCGGGAATGTGCACTCGTGTAAAGTCCCCGTCCGCCTCCAGCGCCGCCACTGCCGCCAGCGGGACAACGATCGTCCTCTGCGGCGTGCGAAAGCAGATCCGGTCACCCGGTTGGTAGCCTTCAGAAAATCCCTTCCCGTTGCTCATCGCCGCCCGGATCCTCCGCACGGCGGCCTCAAGGCGCTCGGGCCTCACCGGCTTGAGAAGGTAATCCACCGCCTCGATCTCGAACGCCCGTGCCGCATGCTCGGCATGGGCCGTGACAAAGACGATGGCCGGCCGGGCCTCCAGCGATCCAACGAGAGAAAATCCATCCGCGCCCGGCATCTGAATATCCAGAAAAACCGCGTCCGGCCTCTCACGGGCGATGACCTCCCGTCCTGTCCGAGCGCTGTCCGCCTCGCCGACCAATGTCACCCCCGGCACCTCGGCCAGAAGCTGCCGCAGGCCCTGCCGCGCCAGCCGTTCATCGTCCACGATCACTACACGCAACATGGCTCGCCCTCGAGATGGATGGAAACCGTAACGACACCACCACCGCCCGTGATATCGAAACGGTGGCGGGCCGGATAGTGCAGCGCCAGCCGGCGGCGGATCGTATCCAATCCCAGGCCGGTCCCATGATGCGCCCCGTCCGGCAACCCGGAATTTTTCACTTCGAGATCCAGCCCGCCCGACGCCACCCGCGCCGAGATGGCAAGCCTCCAAGGCGGCTCGACTGAGGAGAACCCATGCTTCACCGCATTCTCCACGATCGGCTGGAGGAGAAAGCTGGGCACCTTCACAGCCCGCGCAGCCGCATCCGCGGAAATCTCCGTCTCTAGACGCTCGCCGAACCGGGCCTTCTCGATCCGGAGATACGCCTCCGCGGCATCCAGTTCGACCGCCAGCGGAGTGACCAACTGGTCCCGGTGCTCGAGCGAGTAGCGGAGATAGTCCGCCAGTTCCCGCACCATGCCCGTTGCCATCTTCGGATGCGGTTGGATCTCCGAGGCGATGCCGTTGAGCGAATTGAAGAGAAAATGGGGATCCAGCTGCGCGCGGAGGAGCTGGAGCTCGATCCGCTGGGCCTCACCGCGGGCCTTCGTGGCATCCATCGCCTCCTGGTGCGCTGCCAACTCGGCTTTCACCCAGAAATAGCCGAGCGACCACGCCATGTAGACGATCCACATCAGAAGCGCGAGGAGCACCCAGCGCTCCGCCGTCGACCACGGCAAAAATCTCCAGCCCGTCATCTCGACCAGCAACTGCACGATCAGCGCCTGCGCGCAGGCCATCGCCAGTGTCAGAACAAGGGTTACCGCGAACATGGGCGTCCGGAGAAAACGCCCTCGCCCGATCCAGAGGTAACACTGCCGCAAAAGCCCGGAGCAGAGAAAGCCGACGGACTCCGCCACGATCGTCAGGCCGACCGCCCGGCCGAGGTCGTCGTGCATCACATAGCGCACGAGCAGTGCGATGAGGCCGAAACCACACCATGCGAAAAAATTCAGCACCCAGAACGAGGGCGGATGAAGGAGCTTTTTTCTCAGAGCTTCGAGCACGCCGCATGGTGGGGGCAAATCGCAGCCGGGTCAACGGACGAACCGCCCGCCGGTGCCGGATTCAACGACTTTCCGGCCCGTCTCGTCGGGAGGGGGTGGAGATCCGTTGCGTTGCGTGCAAGGAGTGCCCGCAAATCCACGATCCCGATGAAATCTCTTCTATCCTCCCTGCTCTGTCTCGCCTTCGCGACTCCGGCGCTTTTCGGCCACGGCTCGATGGCCGATCCGATCAGCCGTTCCTACGACATCTTCTTGCAGAACCCGCAGACCCCCCGCAACGACGCCTCGCGCGCAGCGATCGCCGTCGCCGGCACGCAGGCCTTTTACGACTGGCACGAGGTGAATCTTCTCACACCGGCGCGCGACTACCGCACCCGCATCCCAGATGGTCAACTGCCGGGCGTCGGCCGCGCAAAGTATGCCGGTCTCAACCTTGCCCGCACCGATTGGCCGGCGACCAAAGTGACTCCCGGTCCGCGCCTTTGCCGCTTCTACGCGCCGACCCCGCACGAGCCGAGCTACTTCGAGGCCTACATCACCCGCGACGGCTACGATCCCCGCCAGCCCCTGCGCTGGAGCGATCTCGTCCCCGTCCCCGGTGCGGACCTTGTAACGCTGAAAGACAGTAACTACTACATGACCCTCAATCTCCCCCAGCGCACCGGCCGCCACGTCCTCTACGTGATCTGGCAACGCATCGATCCCGCCGGTGAGTCGTTCTACTCGACCAGCGATCTGGATTTCGGCGGCGTCGATTACGGAGCGACTCCGGAGCCGATGGTTGCCCCCGCCCCCACGACCGGCAGCGGAGGTGGCCACGTTCACCCGACCCCCACCCCGGCCCCGAGCCCGACGCCATCTTCGACCCCCTCCCCCGGCAGTGCCAATACCCCCGTCGA
>CAZSMN010000247.1:0-5954 GCA_964607615.1 uncultured Chthoniobacterales bacterium
TCGCTACAAGTGATGGCGAGCCTCGCCGAGCGCGAAGGACTGCGTGGTAAGGTCCAGTGCATCTATTTCGACCCGCCGTATGGAATCAGATTCAACAGCAACTTCCAGTGGTCCACCACCAGCCGCGACGTGAAGGACGGCAAAACGGATCACATCACCCGCGAACCCGAACAGGTCAAAGCCTTCCGCGATACCTGGCGCGACGGGATCCACTCGTATCTCACCTACCTGCGTGACCGCCTCACCGTGGCGAGGGACTTGCTCACCGAGTCCGGCTCTATCTTCGTCCAGATTGGAGATGAAAACGTCCACCGCGTCCGCGCGGTGATGGATGAGGTGTTTGGAGACAAGAACTTCGTCGAATCAATTTCTTATAGAACGAAGAATATGACTTTGGGTGGCCGTTTCCTTGAGGGGGTATGTGACACGATTCTCTGGTATGCGCGGAACGTGGACGCCTTGAAGTATCGCCGCCTTTTTGAGGAAACGGATACGCAAGGCGATAGCCACTGGAATCAAGTTCTCTTCAAAGATGGAACTTACCAGAAACTCAACTCAGCGGAGATTGATGACAAGAAGTTGCATCCAAAAGATTCACGTCTTTACCAACTAACCGCTCTTTATCCAACCGGTTCGTTCGCCACGGGCGTTTACACTTTTCCATTCCGGGGCAGGAGGTTTGATCCACCGCCAGGGCGCTCGTGGAAGTCGCCGATTCAGGGCATGAAGAGACTCGTTGCCGCCGATAGAATCGAACCCTACTCCGGCGGTGCGACCATTCGTTACCGGCTGATGCTGGATGACTATCCGGTGTCGCCGCTACACAATATCTGGCTGGATACCGCTCCTCCCTCAGACAAGCAGTATGTGGTTCAAACTGGCTCAAAGGCGATTCAAAGGTGTATCCAGATGGCCACCGACCCCGGCGATCTCGTGCTCGACCCGACCTGCGGTTCCGGCACCACCGCCACCGTTGCCGAGCAATGGGGCCGCCGCTGGATCACGATTGATACCTCCCGCGTGGCGCTGGCCCTGGCCCGTGCCCGCATCATGGGCGCGCGGTATCCCTACTACCTGTTGGCCGATTCCCGCGAAGGCCAGCAGAAGGAAGCCGAAGTCACCCGCACCGCCCCAAGTTCCCAGCCCGTGCAAGGCAACATCCGACACGGTTTCGTCTATGAGCGCGTGCCGCACATTACGCTCAAGTCCATTGCCAACAATGCCGAAATCGACGTCATCTGGGAGCAGTGGCAGGAAACGTTGGAGCCGTTGCGCGAGAAGCTGAACGCCGCCCTCGGCACCAACTGGCAGGAGTGGGAGATCCCAAGGGACTTCCCATCTGTAGCGGCGGTCTCCGACCGCCGGAACTCCGCCGCAAAAGACAACGACGGTCAGAGACCGCCGCTACAGCAGATCGAAAAGCTGCACACCGAATGGTGGGCCGCACGCATCGCCCGGCAGCAGGAGATCGACAAGTCGATCGCCGCCAAGGCCGAGTTCGAATACCTCTACGACAAGCCCTACGACGACAAGAAGAAGGTCCGCGTGGCCGGTCCCTTCACCGTGGAGAGCCTCAGCCCGCACCGTGTGCTGGGCGTCGATGAGGACGATGAGCTCATCGATTCCCTCAAGAGCGACCCCGCCGAATACGGAGCCAAGCAGACGTTTCCTCAAATGATTCTGGATCAGCTCCGGGTCGCCGGGGTCCAGCAGGCGCACAAAGAGGATCGCATCACCTTCACCTCCCTCGTCCCCTGGCCGGGAGAAGGTCGCGTTTGTGCGGAAGGCCGCTACATGGAGGGCGAGCACGAGAGGCGCGCCGGCATTTTCATCGGCCCCGAGTTTGGCACAGTCCAGCGCGCCGATCTGGTGGAGGCCGCGCGCGAGTGCGGCGATGCCGGGTTCGACGTGCTCATCGCCTGCGCCTTCAACTACGAGGCCCATACCACGGAGTTCAACAAGCTCGGCCGCATCCCCGTCCTCAAAGCCCGGATGAATGCCGACCTCCACATGGCCGCCGACCTCAAAAACACCGGCAAGGGCAACCTCTTCGTCATCTTCGGCGAACCGGACATCACCCTCCTCGACGAACCGGACGGCCGGCTCCGCGTGAAGGTGAATGGTGTGGATGTCTTCAAGCCCCAAACCGGCGAAGTCATCAGCGACGGAGCCGACGGCATCGCCTGCTGGTTCATCGATACCGACTACAACCAGGAAAGCTTCTTCGTCCGCCACGCCTACTTCCTCGGCGCCAACGACCCTTACTCCGCGCTCAAGACCACTCTCAAAGCCGAGATCAACGCCGACGCCTGGGCAACGCTCAACAGCGATACCTCACGCCCCTTCGAGAAGCCAAAGAACGGCCGCATCGCCGTGAAGGTCATCAACCACCTCGGGGATGAGGTGATGAAGGTGTTTCGCGTTTAGTGGAAATAGCGATTGTAGCGGATGTGGTGAATATTTGTTGTGATTCCCAACGTTGGGTTTTACCGTCTCCTTGGGTAACCCAACACACACCATGCAACCCGCCACGCCCCGTGGCGTAAAATCCGGGGACATTCCCATGCTCACCACACGCACCAACCGCCTAGACCCTTCCTTGATTCCAGCGGACGAGTTGGCGAAAGTCGCCCGCATTTTCGCCCGCCCGGATCACGTTTTGCTCACCGACAGCAGCGGAAACCAAGCCGAGATCCCTGAGGCACTATTCCAGCATTTCGCCCGGATCGTCCGCCTGATGTCGGAACGCAAGGCGATCGTGATGGTTCCCGAGGACGAGGCCTTCACCACTCAGGCTGCTGCCAATTACCTCGGCGTATCCCGCCAGCATCTGGTGGGGCTTATCGATAAGGGTGAAATTGCGCACCGAATGGTTGGCACCCATCGCCGGGTGTCTTTCAAGGATCTGCTCGCCTACGAGAAGTCACGGGACAAGGCCCGGCGGGAGGCACTGGACGGATTGACAGACCAAGTAATCGCAGCGGGCAAGTATTTCCCCGAGACCGCGCGACAATAATCCATGCGAGCGGATTTCCGGGTGGTTCTTGATGCTTGTGTCCTCGCCAATTACGGCGTCGCGAATCTGTTGCTTCTCCTTGCGGAAAAGCCCCGGCTTTACCTGCCTGTCTGGAGCGATGAGATTTTGGCAGAAACCCGTCGAACACAGATCGACCATCTCTGCTGGGAAGAGAGACTCGCGGATAGTTTCCAATCGGAACTACGTCGTGTTTTCCCGGAAGCCTTGATCCATGGCTTCGAACATATCCTTGACCAATGTTCCAATGAGGAAAAAGACCGACACGTCTTGGCCTGCGCAGTCCACTGCAATTCGGAAGTCATCCTCACCTTCAACCTGAAACATTTCCCTGAAGACGCACTCGCACCATGGGGTATTTCGGCACGTCACCCGCAGGATTACCTGATCACCTTGTTCGATTTGGAGCCTCTTCAGGTGATGCATCAACTGGGCGCAATCGCCCAAAAACGGGGCTGCACCCTTGAGGACCACTTGATCGATTTGGGAAGATTCCTCCCGCAATTTTCATCGCGATTGCTCGATGAGCTGAACTCGTAACCTGGAGAGTGTGTGAACTTCCTTATTGCCGACACCTTCGCAGACAGCCTCGCCCGTCTCATTGCAGACGAGCAAAAGGCGGTGAAGACCACGGCTTTTGACCTCCAGATGAACCCGTCAAGCCAAGCACCGTGACAAGGGGTTGGAGTTCCGTGCAGTTGTTGCGATGGCCTGCGACGACGGGATCATCCCCCTGCAAGAGTACATCGAAACCGTCGGCGACGATGCCGACGTGGACGATTTTCTAACGTGAGGAGCGGGTCAGCCACTTGAACAGTCTGCGTCCGATTCCATCAGAAAACGACGAATAGGAAGTGCACCCCCCCGGGCTCGAACCGGGAACCAATTGATTAAGAGTCAACTGCTCTACCATTGAGCTAGGGATGCAGCGGGAGGGAGTTTATAGGCGGGAACGCTTCGCGGTGCAAGAGGAAGATTTCAGCGTTTCGCGCGCGTTGGCGGAACGATGCGGGTTCCCGCGGCCTCCGGGTGGTGCCTTCCGTGTTGCGGCAGCAGGGCGGAGACGGTATGGATACGGGATCACATGGCAGCTTCTTCAACGCTCAAACTCCCCCGGTGGTTCGGTGCCGTGCTTTGGGGAAATTCCGTGGCCCTCTCGTGGATGTGGGGTCTGGGATTGTTTTTCTCGGTCCAGTTCACGACGCAGTTCGGCCTGTTCGGCCTGCTGACGTTTGCGATCCCGAATTGTATCGGGCTCCTGGCCTTCGGACTCGTGACGCACCATCTGGCGCGGCGGCAGTCGGGATCGGAGTCGCTCGCACAGTTCTTTACCTCGTGGTCGCGGCCGTTCCGGCTCGTGTTTTTCCTCTATCAGGTGCTGGCGATCACGCTGACGATCTTTGCGTTCATCCGCTACGCCTGGCAGCCGCTGGGCTTCGAACCGTGGCTGCTCTACATGCCGCTGACGCTGCTGGTGATCCTCGCGGCCGGTATCCTTTTCGGTGAGGAGTTCGACATCAAGCGGATCAAATACAGCCACGGCGTTCTCTTCCTCATTGCCGCACCGTGCATCGTTTACCTGATCGTGCAGGCAGCGGCGAAGGGCACGGGGCCGCTGACGTTTCCGAAGCTTCCGACGAACGACTGGAACTACTGGGGCTATGCGGTGCCGATCATGATCGGCTTCCTCATCGGGCCATGGCTGGACCTCCAGCAATGGCAGCGCGCGATCCAGATGCACCGCGAGCGGGTATCCATCGCGGCCGGCTACTGGGTGGGCTCGATCCAATTTTTCCTCCTCCTCCTCTTTCATGGCCTGATGGCGCTCTGGGCGCTGAACTGGAATGCCGGGCAGTATATCCGTAACGGGATCACCGGGCATCCGTATGGGCAGGAGATTCTCGTAAAGTTCTTCTACGAAGGCTCGCCGGTCGCCTTCGGTGCCTATGCGGTCTTCCTCTGCGTCTGCGTGCTCACGACGCTCGACAGCGGTTACATCGCGCTGCGCTGGTTCTTCCAGTCGAACGCCAACACGAGCAACCACCCGATCTTTTCGCTCATCCCGTCCCGGCTGCTCACGTCGCCGATCCCGATTTTCCTCTTCGCCGGCCTCGTCGCCCTGATCGGCGCAATGCTGCGGCTCGAGCTGGAATTTTTCATGATCTTTTACGCGACGTTCTTCGTCGGGTATTCGACGCTGGCGCTGGTGCGCTGCTATCTCGTGAGCCGCGCGAATGCCATCCCGCAGGTGAAGATGTTCTGCATCGGGAGCCTTGCGGTGGTCATTTTCAGCTACGGGTATTTCCTCCGTTCGCCGCTGTTCCAGATCATCGGTTCGCTGATGCCGATCGGGTATGTGCTCTGGCTGCTGATCAAGCCGAGCTCGTCCGACGAGTTTGTGAGCGACAAGGAAGCGCTGGACGCGCCGGCGACCACGAGCGTGGCGCCGAATGCGGCCCCGGCGGCGCTGGAGGCCGTTCTCGTGAACGATCCCGGCGCGATCCAGATGAGCGTGGGCGGGCACTTCGAAGGAAAGTGGTTCGTGCACACCTTTGTGGCCACCTATGCGGATACGAACTCCGTCGGCAACGTCTATTTCGGCATGTATGCGATGTGGGTCGGCAAGACGCGCGAGCTCTTCTTCAACCGCGTGATGCCGAAGTTCAATCTCAAGAACACGCCGTTCTACATCCTGACGCGCTCATTCGAGCACAAGTTCGTGCGGGAGACGCGGGAATTCGAGACGGTGAGCGTGAAGATCCGCGTGGCCAGCTACAACCGGAAGTTCGCGACGCTCGAGCACGAGATTTACGACTCGGCCGGCCAGCAGCTCGGGCATGTCAAGCAGACCATTCTCTTCTTTTATTCGACCGACTACAAGATGATCGATATTACGCCGGACGTTTATTCGGCGTTTTTC
>CAZSMN010000248.1:0-5937 GCA_964607615.1 uncultured Chthoniobacterales bacterium
AGACGCGCATCTTGAAGCGGAAGTCCTTGCTGGTGAGCGCGCCGACCGGGCAGAGGTCGACGGTGTTGAGCGAGTAGTTGCTGTCGAGGCGCTTGCCCGGGTAGACCGAGAGCGTGGTGTAGCTTCCGCGGTTCAGGAAACCCAGCACGTCATCGTGGGCGATTTCCTGCATGAAGCGGATGCACCGCGAGCACATGATGCAGCGCTCGTCGTCGAGGACGATGCGCTCGCCGATGTCGACGCGCTTCGGCTTTTTGACCTTGTCTTCAATAAAGCGGGACTCGCCCTTACCGAATTCCACCGAAAACTCCTGCAGGCGGCACTCGCCGGCCTGATCGCAGATCGGACAATCGAGCGGGTGGTTGATGAGGAGAAATTCCATCACCCCGTCGCGGCATTCCTTGACCATCGGCGAATCCGTGCGGACGCCCATGCCCTCGCTCACCTCGGTCGCGCAAGAAATCGCCGGACGCGGACCCCATGCAATCTCGGGCTTGCCATCAGCGCCGATGACCGGCTTGCGGTCCGGCCCCATTTTCGGCATGCCAAGCTCGACGAGGCACATGCGGCAATTGCCGGGCGAGCTGAGCTTCGGGTGGTAGCAGTAGTGCGGGATGAATTTCCCGCTTTTCATGCAGGCCTCGATGAGCCGGGTTCCTTTGGGGAACTGCTTCCACTCGCCATCGACCTGCACATTAACCATTACCACTTCCGTCGCCGTCACGCTCATGTTGGGATATCTTGGATTCTAAAAAAGAGGTTCGCCTGCGGGGCCGCAAGCGATGCGTCAAGGTATCGACGGCGGGAACCTCTTCCGCAAGAAAAACCCGCGCCGCTGCGAACGCGCCTCAGATTCCCGCGAATTCCGCTTGCGAACGGGCGGAATTTGGACTCTCTGACTCCTCATGGCAATGACGTATCCGCCGGGCAAGACCGCACCAACCCTCCCTCCTCCACCGCCGAAGCCCGGCAAAGAGGTATCCGCCATGGGCTGGATCGAGGACGCCTTCGGCAAGGTGCTCATGGTCAAGCAGCGTCGCGGCCGCAAGCTCTGGACCCTTCCCGGCGGCAAGGTCCGCGCCCGCGAGGCGCTCGCCGATGCCCTCGTCCGGGAAATCCTAGAGGAAACCGGACTCAAAGCCCGCAGCGTCACGGCCTGCGATTTTTACGACCGTCACGAGAAGGCCAACCTGACCATCCTCTTCCGCGTCACGCTCCGCGAGGGCATCACAAAGATCCTCCACGACGAGGAGATCGAGGCCATCGCCTTCCGCGCCAGCCCGCCGAAAAACTCCACCCCGTCCCTCCTGTTTTTCTGGGACCGCCAGCGCCGCGCGGATATTTCCAAATCGAAGGCTTGACGTCCCGTCGCGAGCAGATACTTTCGCCGATCCTCACTATGTCTAGAAAGTGCAGCATCACAGGGGCCAAGCCCGTTCGCGGATCCAAAATCCACCGCCGGGGTCTCGCCAAGAAAAAAGGCGGCATCGGCATGCACGTCACCGCCGTCACTCCCCGCTATTTTCAGCCGAATCTGAAAACCAAGCGCGTCTGGGTGCCCGAGCTCAACAAGTTTGTCACCGTCAAGGCCACCGCCCGCGCGTTCAAGACGCTGTCGAAAAACGGCGCCTACAAGACGCTCCGCGGCGCCGGGCTCGTCAAGTAATCACCACCGCCCGCACCCCCGGGCGGGCGCTCCCTCCGCCGGATTTCCCCGGACGGCAGGATGATCACTGACAACCGCCCGAAGGAGAGCTAATCTCCCCAGATGCCACTCCTCGAAGTCAAGCATCTCAAGACCTACTTTCCTGTCTACGGGGGCGTTTTTCGTCGAAAAACCGGAGACATCCGCGCCGTCGATGATGTCTCATTCACGGTCGAACCCGGGCAGACGGTTGGTCTCGTCGGCGAGAGCGGCAGTGGTAAGACCACCGTCGGACGGACGCTCCTGAATCTCACACCCGCCACATCGGGCGAAGTCCTTTACGGCGGAGAGAACATTCTCGGGATGCGCGAATCGCGCTTCCGTCCGTTCCGGCGCGAGCTTCAGATGATTTTTCAGGATCCCTTCGGCTCCCTCAATCCCCGGCTCACCGTGGGAGAAATCGTCGGCGAGGCCCTGCAGATCCATTTCCCGAAACTCTCCCGCACGGAGCGGCAGGATCGCGTCGCAGAGCTCCTGCGGCTGGTCGGCCTTGCGCCGGAGATGATCCGCCGCTACCCGCACGAGTTCAGCGGCGGCCAGCGGCAGCGCATCGGCATCGCCCGCGCCCTCGCCGTCGAACCCCGTTTCATCGTTTGCGATGAGCCGGTGAGCGCCCTCGACGTGAGCGTCCAGGCGCAGATCGTGAATCTCCTCCAGGATCTTCAGGAGCAATTCGGCATCGCCTACCTCTTCATCGCGCACGATCTCGCGGTGGTCGAACACATCAGCGATCATGTCCTCGTCATGCACCGTGGACGCGTCGTGGAATCCGCCAGCGCCGAAGAGATCTACAACAACCCTCAGCACGACTACACGAAGGCGCTGCTTTCCGCCGTGCCTCAACTGGCCTGATGCATCCTCTTCTTCGCAACTTCCTCCGGATGAACTGGCCGCTCTTCGGGCTCATGATGGCGCTGCTCGCCTTCGGCGTTTACGCGATCTACAGCGCGACCTGGATGCGCGAAACGAGCTTCTGGAGCTCGCAGATGATCTGGATTCTCATCTGCCTGCCGATGTTTTTCATCGTTTCCCTCATCGACTACCGCTGGGTCCGGCTCGGTGCCATCCCGCTTTACGTCGTGAGCATGCTTGGGCTGGTGGCCACCATGATTTTCGGTGAGAAGCGCTACGGGGCCCGCAGTTGGATCGACCTTGGCCCGATGAGCTTCCAGCCCTCCCAGTTGGCCATCATCGGCGGCATCCTCGTGCTGGCGCTCTTTCTTCAAAACTCCCGCCAGATGCATCCGTTCCTCCGCATCCTCTGTTGCGGGGCGATCGTGGCTCCACCGTGGATCCTTATCCTCATCCAGCCGGATCTCGGCTCGTGCATCGTCTGGGTGCCTGTTGTTCTGGCCATGATGTTCGTCGGCGGCATCCCGAAGCGCTGGCTCATCCTCATGCTCGTGCTCGGCCTGGCCTTCATCCCGCTGGTCGTCCACTTCGGGCTCAAACCCTACCAGTATTCGCGCATCACGACGTTCCTCAACCCCGACGCCGATCCGCAGGGCGATGGATGGAATATCACGCAATCCCTCATCGCGATCGGCTCCGGCGGATTCTCCGGCAAGGGGTTCAAGGCACCCAACACCCAGAACGAGCTGGGTTTCCTGCCCTCGACGATCGTCCATAACGATTTTATCTTTTCCGTCCTCGGCGAGCAGCACGGATTTATCGGGGGATCGCTGCTCATCGTTGCGTTTGCGATTCTCTTTTTGCTCCTCCTGCACATAGCGCTCGAAGCGGAGGATGACCTCGGCCGGCTTCTGGCCATCGGAATCGCCATGCTCCTGTTCACGCACACGTTCATGAACATCGGGATGACGATTTCGATCACCCCGATCACCGGTCTGCCTCTGCCGCTGATCAGCTACGGCGGATCGTTTGTCATGATCGTGCTGATCAGCTTCGGTCTCGTGCAAAGCGTCTGGATCCACCGGCGTTCGACCCGGTAAAAACAGAAAGGCCGGAGAGCCTTTTACAGCTCCCCGGCCCGTGATTCCGTCCGGCCTCAGGCCACGGAGATCTTCCGCGGCTTGCTCGACTCCGCCTTCGGAAGGCGCAGCCTCAGCAGCCCCTGCTCGATCGATGCGGTAATTTTCTCCGCATCAATCGCCGGATCGAGGTCGAAGACGCGCCGGTAATCCCGGCCCGTCCTCTCCGAGTAGAGGCTCTTCCCCTCCCCGCCGGCCGCTTTGCGGTGTCCGACGAGCGTGAGCTTGCCCTCCTCGAACGTGACGTCGACGCCTTCACGGCCGACGCCCGGCATCTCGACCTCGAGCGTGTAGCCCTCCAGGTCATGATGCAGATTCACCGGCGGGCAGAGAAACTCCACCCGGGTTGCAGCGGCCGGCGCTGCGCATTGTGATGTGATTTGTGACATATGGATCTTCCTCCTTTTTTAGTTGAGCTGCACTTCGATCTTGCGGGCCTTCGCCTCCTCCGCTTTCGGGAGAACGATGCGGAGAACGCCGTCCTCGTAGGTCGCGGTGACACCGTCCGCCTTCACGGCCGATGGCAAGGTGATCGAGCGGCTGAAACGCCCGAAGAAGCGCTCCTTGCGGAAGCTTTCGCCCCGCCCGGATTCCGTCTCCGATTTCCGCTCGCCCGTGACCGTGAGCACATCCCCCTCAAGCGAGATGTCGAAGTCTTCCTTCTTCATCCCGGCCGCTTCGAGAGAGACCGCAAGCGTTTCGTTCGTTTCCACAACGTCGATCGGAGGGTTCCACCCCGCACGGGACGCGAGTTCCGGAAAAGCAACCGCTCCCTCCAGAAGGTCGCGCAACGAGGCCAAACGATCCAACGACGTCCATGGCGATAATGGTGATGTTCTAATAAGTTTCATAGGTTCTTTTCTCCTTGGTTAAAGGTTTCTGCGTGAACACCAATGCCTTTAGCGTAAAGCGTTCCATGTCCGGAATATTCCACGCATAACACTGATAATGTGTGTTTTATGATTTCACTTAAAGATCAGCTACCGCCACGTTTGCGCCGTTTTGTCGCGTTTTATCAGGCGGCACATGTTTTTATTTTGCGCCACCCTGTCGCTTCTTCCCACCCGAGCTCCCCCACCACAAATCCGCGGGACGGGTCCGGCTTTTCCGATTGAGAATCCCACAGGAAATGTGCAACTTGAGCACCGTCATGAAAACGTCCTTCCTCCCGGCTGCGCTTCTCTTCCTTACTGTCACCTGCGGTTTCAGCCAGGCTCCGGCCCTGCCTGCTCTTCCGCCGGATGGCTTTGTGACGCTCGATCAGATTGTCTCGGATTTTTCGACCAACCCGGATGCCGCCCAGCAGAAGTATAACGGCATGCGCATCCTCGTTTACGGCCGCGTCGGCCAGGTCGCGCAATCCGACGACGCGGATGGCGATCCGCTCTGCGTTTACATGCAGTTGCCGAACCAGACGACGCCGGACGTGAAGGCCGTCTTCGGTGCGGACGATATCCCGACCACCAACCTGTCCGTCGCGGACAATGGCTCGAAGGCCACCGTTTTCCACCGGGATTGGGAAGGCACCCTCACCAAGGAGCGCTCGTTCATCGTCACCGGTGAAAATGTCGGCATCCGCGGGACGTTCAACGGCTTCGTGGCTGGTGACATCGTGCTGCAGAACAGCTTCAAGCTCCGCCCGGCCATCTTGAGGGAGAAGCTCGCCGAGCACGGCATCGCCACCGAGTAGCTTGAGCGATTTCACGTATCCCAAAGACTACGACGTCATTGTCATCGGGGCCGGCCACGCCGGCATCGAGGCGGCCATGGCGTCAGCCCGCCTGGGATGCGAGACGCTTCTGCTCACCCAGAATGCCGACACGGTCGGCCAGATGTCCTGCAATCCGGCCATCGGCGGGCTGGCCAAAGGACACATCGTCCGCGAGATCGACGCCCTCGGCGGCATCATGGGGCTCAATACGGATGCCACCGGCATCCAGTTCCGCATGCTCAATGCGACGAAGGGCCCGAGCGTGCGGGCCCCGCGCGCGCAGTGCGACAAAAAGGCCTACCAGTTCCGGCTGAAAGCGCTCCTTGAGCAGGAGCCGCACCTCGACCTCCGGCAGGGCAATGTCACCCGGCTCCTCACCGGTCCCGACGGCGCGTGCGGGATCGAGACAAACCTCGGACTGGTCTTCCGCTCGCGCTCGGTCGTCGTCACCACCGGCACGTTCATGCGCGGCCTGCTCCATGTCGGGCTGAAAAACCAGACCGGCGGCCGCATGGGTGATACCGTCTCGA
>CAZSMN010000249.1:0-5915 GCA_964607615.1 uncultured Chthoniobacterales bacterium
ACTGGGCTGTTCTCTGCCCAGATCCTTCCGCCGTGCGCCTCAACGAGCGTGCGTGAGATGGCCAATCCCATTCCCATGCCCTCCGCCTTGGTTGTGTAGAAGGCATCAAAAACCCTCGAGAGATTTCCGGCGGAGAGGCCGGGGCCGGAATCGCTCACGGCGATCTCGACTGCGTCCCCTCCATCGTGGCGGGCACTTACCGTAACGCGGCGGTTCGTCGGGTCATTCTCGGCAACTGCATCCATGGCATTCATGATAAGATTTAGCAGAATCTGCTGAAAGTGCACCCGGTCCGCCCGCGCGTTCGGGAGATCAAACGGCAAGTCCATTTCCAAACGGATATTGCGGCGGGCGGCATCCGAGTGGACGAGATTAAGGAGATCCTCGACGGGATCAAGGATCGGAGTCGATTCGAGGCTGAGTTCCCCACGTCCGAGCAATGACCGCATCCGGTCGATCACAGCGATCGCCCGCTGGTCGTCTCTCTGAATGTCGGAGAGGATGGTCCAGATTTCCGCGAGATCGGGGTAGGGGTCCTTCATGAGCAGTTCTGCCGCCTCAGTATTGCGCAAAATCGCCCCGAGCGGTTGGTTGATTTCGTGGGCGAGCGCCGAGGCGAGCTGGCCGAGCATCGTAACGCGGCCCACGTGGGCGAGTTCCTGCCGCAGTTCATCGGTCTGTTGTTGGGCTTTGCCGAGATCACGCGCGAGCTCTGCGGCCCTGAGAGCCTCATCACTCAATTCCATGCCCATCGCCCCGAGAATAAACACGTAGGCAAAGCTGAAGAGATAGGGGGAGTGGACGATTCCCTCGTCGACCAGCATGGAATGGATGCCGGCAATCAAAATGAACACCGTGATGGACCCGCCCACGAGAAGCGCACGGCGGCGCCGCCCCTGCCGCCAAAGCGATACCGAGGCATCAACGACGAAAACGAGAAGGCCGAGCACCGCGAGATAGAACAGTGCGTTCCATGGATTTCGGACTCCCGAGGCGAGCAGGTAAGTGCCGCCGCCCCATCCCGTAACCTGTTTCAAGCCGGTGAGTTCTAGGAAGACGAGGCGGGGGACCGGAAAGAAATCAGGAATCAGCGCAATAGCCATCACCACCAGGGGAGCGGCGGCCAGCCACGTTTTTCCGGTGCCGAAAAAGACCCACACGAAAGCGGTCAAGGACGCCAGCAGCGCTCCGCCACCCACCAGATCCATCCAGCGCAGGACCGCCAGATACCGCTCCGGCGAATCAGCATGGGGAAGCGACATCTCCAAGAGGGAGTAAACCGCCACCACAAGCGCCGTCACGGCAAAGAGCAGGTGGGCGCTACCCGGCTTGCTCCGCAGCCCGGTGCGCACGTGAATCAGCCCCATCGCAAGGCAAGCTCCCGTCACCATGGGCCAAAGGATGCTCATCCAAGTCATGGCCAATCGTCTCTGCGATCGTCGGCGGGGTGTCAAACGCGTTCGCGCCGGGATTGTCTTCGGGGGCCGGGCCGTCGATCCTGGAGCGTGTGATTTTTTTGCGGAATCCTCTTGCGGTTGCCGCCCGGATTCGGAAGGGATGTCACGCCATGAAGACGTTGTTTCGCCCCGCTCTCGTTGTCGCCGTCCTAGGTCTGGCCTCCGGTTGTGCACTGGTCGATCTCCGCACGCAGGATCAACGGATCAGCCAAACCGGGTTTATTGCCATCGAGGTTGCGGCCCCGCTTCCGTCCGTGCCGGTTTATGTGCTGGCGATGTCCTCCTCCGGCAAAATCGTCGGTGCCGAGCGGGTGGGTGCGGACCGGTTCGCAACGTTTGCGCTGCCGAAAGACGGGCTTTTCACGGCGCTGGTTTTTGCAGATGCCAACCAGAACCGCCGCTTTGACGCAGGCGAGCGGGCGGCTGTCGGCCGTGAGTTGACGCCGGTGCCGCTGGGCGATCCGTCGCAGAAGGCGCGGCTCCTTCCGATGGCGCTCGGCAGGTATTCCAAGGATATGCCGGCCGGTGTCGAGGTTCCTGCCTCCTCGGGCGCCGCCGTTCCGTTGATTGCCGGCGATGTCGCAAATCTCAACGATGCGAAATTCCAGCCTGAGACCGGCACGAAGGGACTCTGGGAACCCGAGGCCGCGCTTCTCGCAGGCCATACCGGGCTTTACCTTGCCGAACCCTTTGATCCGTCGAAAATCCCCGTCGTTTTCGTCCACGGTATCGGAGGGTCGCCGCAGGATTTCATCAAGCTCATACCGGCTCTCGACCGCTCGCGCTATCAGGCGTGGTTTTTCGCCTATCCCTCCGGATTCCGGCTCGGCAAGGCCTCCACCGCCCTTGCCACCCTGCTCGATCTCACCATGAAGCGCTATGGCGTTTCCAAAGTCCATATCGTCGCCCACAGCATGGGCGGGCTTGTCTCGCGGGATGCGATTCTCAAAGTCACAGCGCTCCGGGGCGGTCGGCCGGTCGAGCGGTTTGTCAGCATTTCGACTCCCTTTGGCGGCCACGCCGCGGCGAAGAGTGGCCTGCGCCACCTGCGTTATCCGGTGCCGTCGTGGATCGACATGGCCCCGGGCAGCGCATTCCTCGTGGAGCTCTGGAAACAAAAGCTTCCGTGCCCGCATTGGCTCATCTTTGGCTACGACACGAAACCCGTCCCGTGGCTGACGCTCAACAACGACACCGTCGTTGATCTGGAAAGCACCCTCTACCGTCCGGCTCAGGAAGAAGCTGTGCGGGTGATCGGGCTGAAAAAGGACCACGAGTCCATCCTCTCGGCCTCCGAGACGGCGGAGAAGATGAACGAGTTCCTCGGTGCCAGCTCTGCTCAAACCGGTTTTCAGCGCTAGGTGTTTTAAAAAATACTGTGGCCTTCGCCGCCTCGAAGTAGTGGCTACAGTATATTTTTAACCGCTCTAAGACCGGGATTTTCTGAAAGTCGCACACGTTTTGCCGATCGGTAGCTTGAGGCTGTGAGTTCTGGCGCAAGCGAGCGACGGTCGGGAGACCGCCGCTACAGCAGCTCCTTCGGAGGCTCCGATCAGGGGCGGATTTCTATCGGCGTGCCCACAGGAACGGCGGCGAAGATTTCTTCGATCTCCTCATTCGTAACGGCGATGCAACCGGCGGTCCAATCGGTGGCGAGGTGGGCGCGGCCGATGTGGCCCTGACCATTCGGCAGGCCGTGAATCATGATATCGAATCCCGGATTAACGCCTTCGCGCGCCGCGCGGGCGGCATCCTCCGGCGAAGGGTAGGAGATGCGGAGCGCCAGATGGAACGCGCTGTCGCTCTTGCGTTCAGTGATCGTGTAGAGGCCCTCGGGCGTCTTCTTGTCCCCTTCGCGCTGTTTCGGGCCGACGGGAGAGGTGCCGAGGGCGATGCGATAGGTTTTTAGGAGTCGGCCTTTCTGGTAGAGGTGGAGGAGGCGCCTGCTCTTCTCCACGAGCAAGCGGTCGGCTTTGGCTTCGGGCGGGAGACCGGTTTCCGTGGGCCAGAAGCGCAGAACAATGAGAACGATTCCGAGCGCCGCCGCCGGAAGGAGGAGCAGGAGCGCACGGCGGAGCATTGGGAAACTAAAGCGCGATCACGTGACCTGCGCAAGAGGTGTCCGGACCTGTGTGGCAGAAAGGCCTGTCGGATCGGCAGCCCCATTCCGCTGCCGGGAAATTACGCCGGAAAATGAGAAAGGACGCGGATTGCTCCGCGTCCCTTCTTCGGGGGGGGAAAGTGTTGGAGTGGGGCGGTTAGGCCGCTTTTCTCCGTCTGAAGATGACGATAGCGGTAAGTCCGAGACCGATCAAGAGCCAAGTTGAAGGCTCGGGGACAGCAACCACTTCCCAGTAGGCACCCATATTCTGAGTCGCAGCGGTGCTGCCAGAGTAGCCACTGAATGAGATTTTGCTCAGGAGTGCGGTCGGATCGCTTGTGAAGCGGAGTTGGTTGTTCGCGCCACCGAAGGCACCCAGAGTTCCGCCCCAGTTGGAGATTGTCAGGTTTCCGGAGGCTCCAAGGTTAAGGGAGCCAAAGCGGGCGATGTTCTGCTGCGCGGCGCCGAAATTGATGCCTAACGCGAGGTTTGATGCGTCGAATGCTCCACCTTGGAAGCTTGAGGTGCCGGATACCGAAAGGGACATAGCGTTATTCAACGTCACGATCTGATCGTTGAAGTTGACAGATGCTCCGGAACTGACGGTTAAAGTTCCTGCAGTGCCGGTCCCAATGTTGATTCCGTCGCCGAGACTTGCTGCAGCGAAGCTATAGGTTGCGCCGGTGAAAGTAAGGTTCCGAACTGCGAAGCTACCTGGAGCCAATCCAGTTTTTGTAGTGCCTGACGCATTGAATACCGCGTCGTCATCAGCAAAGGACGTAGGGGGGCCACCTGAAGGCGACCAATTCGAGTCTAGCTCAAGCTGAGAAGTCGTGCCTACCCATGTGTAGATCGTTTGTGCGCCCGCATGCGCTTGGAATAAGAGAGTCGCCAGCGCAGCGAGTGGGATAAATCCGATTTTCATGAACTTGATTGGTGAGTGATTGTCGATTGAAGTCAATTCGCTGGGTTGTATGGCAAACTTGAGGCGATGTTTGCACCGGACCCAGAAGTGGATCCCCGGCGAACAACCCAAAGTCCAGTTCCGCTGGGCATGACAGCGTTCGTATAATCCGTTGTATCGCCAGGATTCCCAGCATTTCTCCATATTCCGGATGCGTTGACGAAGTAGGTGTTAAAACTATTGTCTGGCCGGTAAACTGATACTTGGTCGGCGGAATTCGGATTATTGGACTTATTCCAAGACGGGGATGCAGCAAAACCCAGCGAACCAAGCGTGGCTCCAGCGGGCATAGGTATTGATTGGGCAAACTTCGTCCCGCCCGGGGCGTGGTAACGCGGAGCGATCACTGGGACAGTTCCTTGAAATTCAAGAACAGCATTTGTTCCAGTCGAGCGTCTCGTTACAGCTAGCCCTGCCGTTGGCAAGATACCGAGTGTGTTGTAATTCGTTACATCACCAGGGTTGCCAGCATTTCTCCAATTGGTTCCGTTGTTGAAATACGATGTTTGGGTGCCGTCCACGTATATTGTAACCTGATCGGCGCTATTGGGGTTAGTGGATGTTCGTAGAACGCTATCGGTGGCATTGGATCCAAAAACGTTCGCAAGGGTAAACATAGGAACGATTTCAAACTTATCTCCCACTGCGACGTTGACTGTATTTCCGGAGCTATTATCTACGGGAAGCTGCCACGTTCCGGTTCCAGTTTGAACAGTAATAGAGGTTTGCGTGTTCGAGCTAATGCGGAAGCACCGCCCTGTCGCATTTCCTGACAAAACGCGCAGGAAGTGATTTCCCGCAATGGAACCGAATGTTCCATTGGAATCCGTCACAGAGTTGGCGGAGAGCGATGTTACGATACCGACTGCAAGAGCGTTGTTCTCAAGAGGTAGCGAGATGACCGTCTTCTTATTCGCATCGAGCTGCACGGTAACCACCCCGACGGGCGTCGTCGTTGCGTTCTGCGCATGGGCCGGCAGAAGGACGGCTGCAGTCAGAAGGATGGGAGCTAGGAGGGAAACTTTCACCATGGGGGAAGGTGATCGTTTGTTGCGTAGCTGTCAACGCTTTTCAGGTGGATTTGTGGGTTCGAAAGCGAAGAAAAGTTTGCTTTCGGAGGAGCGGGAGGAGGGGGGCTCCGGAGGGAAGCAAGCGACAGTCGGGAGACTGCCGCTAAAGGGAGAGGGCTTTGCTGCGCGATGTAGCGGCGGTGTCCTCACCGTCGTGGGAGGGGAGGTGCTTGCGCGGAAGGCGGAGGGCGGGTGGCTCCGGCGCCGGGCCGCGGGAATGTGACAAAAATGTTACGTAACAGGAGAGTCCGCGGCGTTGACAGGGGGGGGAGGCGTTGCTACGGTGCGCGCGTTCGCGGGGCGAGTCCCCAGATGTAGTGGTG
>CAZSMN010000250.1:0-5908 GCA_964607615.1 uncultured Chthoniobacterales bacterium
TAAGCTCAGACCCGGAGAGGCAGTCCGTCAGCGGAGCCTTGATCTTACAAGGTGGTTGGAGAAGCCGGGACGCGATCACATTTATCTGCGCCTCACCCTTGAGATTGAGGGTCTTTGTGCAAGCGAGGACACCGTCCTTTTCGCACCGCCGCGGTTCTTGTCACTGCCAAGCGGGAAAATCAAAACCGCAGTGAAGGTCCTCGGGGGGCGTGAGGCGATGATCCGGTTTGAATCGGAAGTCTTTCATCACCGGTGCGCATTTGACCTCGCCGGCCTGAAATTCACTGCGAGCGATAACTACTTTGATTTGTATCCCGGCGAAGCCCGCACAGTCACGGTGCAACTGGGCTCCGATACGACGGCGGCCCGTCTCCGTGCAATTCTCGACGTCCACTCCTTGGTGGACACGATTGCATGAAACCCGGCGCTCATTCGTATTGCTTGGAAACGCCCCGGGTCGGCAGGCCGGTGACATAGTCGAGGTAGGGCGGGCGGTGGCCGTCGGCAGGCACCGGGCGCTGAGGGGCGTTCCAATCAGGGAGATCGACGCAGTGCCAGGAACGATGTTCCCACGGCCGTCCACGCTGTGGGTCAACGCGGTCATACATCCATGCGATGAGGGCGTCGTGCAATTGATCCCGCATGGTGGCGAAGGCGGGATTGCCGATGAGGTTGTGCAGTTCATGCGGATCTTCAGCAAGATGGTAAAGTTCGTCGGTGTCGTGCAGATTGAGAACAAGTTTCCAGTCACCCCGCACATAGGCACGCAGCGGGTGAAGACCACCGAAGCCGTCGTGTGCAGTTTCGTAGCGGGTGTATTCTGAGACAGAAGTGCGTGCGGGATCGGTCTGATCGTGGCCAAGCAGAGGTGCCAACGAACTTCCATCCAGGCAGGCGGGAACGGATCCACCGGCGGCTTCGAGGAACGTGGGTAGAAGGTCGAGCAGGCTGACCACGGATTCTTGGACCACGCCCCCCGAGATGTTTGGTGCCACGACGATGAGGGGGACTCCAATATTTTCTTCGTAGCCTGTAGGGCCCTTGTTGTTGAGACGGTGTGCGCCTTGATGGTCACCATGGTCACTGGTAAAAACGATCCAGAGATCGCGTCCCGCGCGCGCTGCTCGGGTGCGTGCGGCAGCAATCGCCCGCCCGATCTGGGTATCCACAAAAGTCGTGCAACCAAGCATCATGGGAAGGCTCCAATCGCCAGTTGGCTCTGCAACGCCAAGTGGCCCGCCTGCCCAGCGGCGTTGATGGGCGGGCTTATTTTCCAGAGAGTCAAAAGCGGACGGGCCGATGGGCAACCTTACGTCGAGGCAGGGTTCGACGAACTCCGGCGGGCAGGTCCACGGATGGTGCGGTTCATCGTAGGAGACAACGAGCAGGCGCGGGCTCTCATCGGTCTCCGCCAGAAAGCGCTCGGCGCGGTCGGTGATCCGATGGGCCCAGGTGAGTCCGGAGGTGACGCCGTCGCGGCGGATGCCATCCAGCGTCGTCCATGTCGAGCGCCATGCAGCGGCTTGGTCGGGGGAAAGTTCGAGCAGGTAGCGCTTGCCGTCATACCAGTAGGCATCCTCCCAACCGTCGGGAGAGGAACCTGTGCCGAAGTAATCGTGACCGTCGAGATGCCACTTGCCAATCAATGCCGTGCGGTAGCCCACATCGCGGAGACGTTGTCCCATGGATTTGATTGTATCGCCGAGCGGCTGGCTGTTCGTGTAGGCGCCTGCCTTGGATGGCATCATGCCGGTGAACAAGCCGGCACGCGCCGGAGTGCAAAGCGGACTGGGCGTGTAGGCCCTCGTGAAGCGGGTTCCCTCGGTCGCAAGCGCATCAATGCAAGGCGTACGCACCTGTGGGTTGCCATAACAACCAACCAGTCGTCGGGGCTGCGTATCGGTTACGATCAGCAAAATGTCAGGCTGGAGCGAGAGATTTGATCTTGCTGGTATCATTTTGTGGGAATCGCTCAAATATGCGCAACCTCACTGGTTTCGGCCAAGCAAGAAGACGCCACGAGGCATGCCGCCGATCGCTTGGCCGCATAACACGCAAGCTTCAGCCGCACCAGCGGATGGTATTTTGCACGTGCTGGGATATTTTCTTGAGCGCATAAGCTCCCGCTCCGAATTGGGAGATTAGAAAATCCGAATCCGGCTGGCGAATTCCAGAAAACTCCTTCGCTAGGCCCTACGTCGCCTCATCAACAAGCACGCCATGAAACTCCCCTGCCTCGCCCTTCTGGTTCTACCCGCGACTCTTTTTGCAGCCGCGTCCGGCGGGGTGACCGTGAGCGGGCTCCCGCTGGAGATCAATGGCCGGTCGGAAATCCCGCGCGGCTTGTTTGGTGTTCACGGCATGGATGTGGATGCCCCCACCGCCGCGGACTGGGGCATCGAAGCCGTTCGAAAAATTTACCAGAACCCCGACGGCACCCCCGGCCGCCTCGCCGGAGCCTCGAATCCGCCCTCGTCCGACGAACCGCTTGTGGTTGATTGCTATTTCGACCGCTATCAGCCCGCGCTGCAGTTGAGCGATCCCGACTGGAAGGCGCGGCTGGAAAAACTCGCTGTCGCCTACGGGAAGAACGCCAAGACGAGCGGACGCCCGGTCTTCCTCGAGTTCTGGAACGAGCCCTATCTGAACTGGGCCACCAAACCCGCGGTGAATTATGCGCCGAATCTCTATCGCACCGGCGGGGTCCGGGCTGGCGACCCTATGGTTTTGAAATCCACCGGCAAGGCAGTCGAGGGGCTCTTCTGGGACCGCGAGATCTTTTTTGTCAAAGACACGCAGGGCGGGTTGAACTACGTGCTATCCGGCTACATCCCGCGCGCCGGAAAAGAGGGTGAGACGGTCACGCTTGGATATGGGGCCGGCCCGGGCAAGCTGGTTGATGGCGGGAAGGTCCGCCTGCGCGGAGCGGAGCATACGCTCACCAAGCAATGGAGCGGAAAAGACCCCGGGCAGAAGCATTACTGGTCGGGTCCGGTCAACGAGCGCCTCTACAATGAGATGTATGCAGTCTTTGCGGCGAAGCTGAAAGAAACGAACCCCGCCGTCCCTGTCGCCGCCGGCTGGGGATTCAATTTTTTCAATGAAGGCTGGGAGGTCTGGCGGCAACTCATCAAGCCAACCATCGATAAAAACCACCAATGGATCGATGCGCTCCACGAGCACCACTACGGCGGGGACACCCGCCGCGTGGCGGCCGCTTACGAGGTGGCCTATGCCTACACGCTCGGACGCTACGGGCGGAAATTGGAATTCTGGAATACCGAGGCCGGCGGACACCTCGACCCTCAGCAACCCGGCAATCCGAAGCCCGCCAACGAAGGCGATCCCCTCACCCGCGCCGAGGCCGCCATGACTTACATGCTCAGGGATATCTCCTATCTCCTGGCCCGTATGCCCGACAAAGCCACCCACCGCGCCACCCATCAACCACAAGTCAACGGCGGCGACCGGGCCGCCTTCGAACTTCTCAAACCTCTCCGCGGACGGCTCATCGAATCCCAATCCACCCTTCCGGGGCTTTGGTCTGTTGCGGCTCTACGGGACAAGCAAATGTCCGTGCTGATGTTCAACGATGCCAACTCACCCCGCGAGGTGCCGGTCACACTGGAAGCCCCCGAGGGCACCCGCTTCGTCGGCGGCTCGGAAAACCGCGCCGAACCTGCCCCGGCCAACGCCGCTGGGCCGCTTCAGGTGCGGCGGACCGACCTTGCCGTTCAGGGCACAACGTGGACAGGCACCGTGGTCATGGCACCCAAATCCGCCGTGGTTCTGATGCTTTCCCTGGATGCTGCCCCGGCCCTCACGAACCCGCAACGCTGGCAGCAATTCGTCTCTCCCGATGTGCTTGTGCCTGCCGTGGACGGCAAATTGGAAACCCGGATTTCCTTACCCTCGGAAGCCCTCGCCACCGCATCCGCCGCCCGCCTGCGCCTCGTCGCCGAAAATCTCCCGAGGGACGCCACGATCCTGCTCAACGGCACGCCCATCTCCGCAGGCCTCCCCGACCTGCCGGTCTGGGACATCCCAATTCCCTCCGACAAACTATCGACCGAAAACCTCCTCACCATTCACGATCCTAAGCAGGCTCCAATGCTCCTCAGCGCCTCGCTATTGCTTGAGAGCCGGTAGCCCCCACCTGCGGGGCAAGATATCCGACGGCATCGTATTGGGCTTTGAGACAGAGTTCCGCCGCTTGGAAGGTGTGGGTCTGGGTCATTGCATTTTCGGCGCCTTCGAGGCCGAGAATGATAAAACACCCGACGCCCCATGTGCCGAGGCCGTCGGGGGTAAGCCAATCCACGCGCCAGTAGCCCGAGGTCCCGTTGTTGCCGCGCAAGCTACACTCACCGAAGTCTTCGAGTTCCGGGTATTGCGGGTTGGTGGTGTTCATTGCAGCGGCGGCCACAAGCGGGATCTCTGGATCATCAAGAATTTCCGCGAGCGAGCGGGCCGACCGGGCCGAGGGGAATCTCTCGCGGAAGTGCGCGACCTTTTCCGGATCGGGATCGAAGACTCATTTGATTTCCGCCTCCGCGTCGACCAAGCCGTTGCACTGACCCTAGATGTGCCCGCGGTCGAGGGGTGCAGCGGCCATGAGAAATTCCGGTCGGTAAACCGGGGACGGCCTGCCCTCGGGCGCGCAGGTCATTCCCTCGGCCGCACTCATGGCTGGCAAATGTTCTCGGCGAGGTAGCGGAAGGACTGCGCGAGGGAATCGACGGGATCGCCGGGGCACGTGTCCTGCTCGATGATGAACCATTTGCATCCCGATCGCTCTGCGGCATCGACGATGCGGCGGAAGTCGAGGTTGCCGGCACCGATCTCGCAGTAGACCGGGGTGCAGTCATCATTGATCGCGTAGTCTTTCAAGTGGATGAGCGGAAGGCGTCCCGCGAGACGTTCGCACCACGCCACCGGATCTCCTCCGCCGTATTGCACCCAGTAGGTGTCGGGCTCTCCCTGTAGATTTGCGGGCTGCGTGCCGGTATAGATCCTCTCGAGTATCGTGCGGTCGCCGAGCTTGCGGAACTCCTGATGGTGGTTGTGGTAACAAAGCGTCTGGCCGGCCGTGGCCAGGGCTTCGCCGGCGCGGTCGAGCGCGGAGATGAGTGCATCGACGGAGGCCGCGTCGCTGAGGTCCACACCCGAGGGAAATGGATAGGCGGTGTAGCGACAGCGGAGTTTGGCGAGGCGCTCGATGACGGCGGACGTCTGGCCGAGGATGTTGTCGCCGGACTCGTGAGTTGCGCAGCAAACGAGGCCCTCGCCGTCGAGGATCTTCATGAGTTCCTCCTCGGCGATGGGGCCCATGCCGCTGACCTGCACGGCGGAGAAGCCGGCGGCGCGGACCCGGCGGAGGGTGCGGGCGATGTCTTCGGGGGTTTTAAGGAGATCTCGGCAGGTGTAGAGCTGCGCGGCAATTTGGTCGGTTTTCATGAGTGGCGTTTGCGGGGTTTGCTTTTTGCTTTGAGGCTGGCAAGGAGCGCCGCGTAGCGCGGCGCGGAAAGCGGGAGTTCGATGGTGCGCTCCTCGACGGAGGAGAGGAGAATGGCGTTGGCCAGCTCGACCGAATGCAGCCCCTCGCTGGCGGGGGCGAGAAGGGTTTCCCCGTGGAGGATGGCATTGACGAAGTTTTTCATGATGCCGACGTGCTGCTCGCCGTTGCCCGCGGGTAGCGGGATGTCCACGTTCCACACGGCGGGCTTGGCGAATTTATCCTTGGTCCGGCGGCTGAACTCCGAAGCGCCGATCTCGTTGCGGAGGAACTGCATTTTGCCCTCCGCGAGGACGACGCGTCCCCGCTCGCCAGTCACTTCGAGGCGGTTGGTCCCCGGGGCTTCGCCGGTCGAGGTGATGAACACACCGGTGGCACCGCCCGGGTATTCAA
>CAZSMN010000251.1:0-5870 GCA_964607615.1 uncultured Chthoniobacterales bacterium
CTGCCATGCAGGAGTTTGTGGTGCCCAGATCGATACCTAGAATTTTTGCCATAGTTTTAAAAAGACACCATCCTCAGAGCAGATAGCATTCCCACCACAGATGATATTTCATAAAATGCTTACCGTCTGGCATTTATGAACGTTATTCATCAGGCCAAGCCAAGTAAACTGGAGTCATTATGACCCATTTTGAGACAAAGAGAGACACGATGAGACAGGCTCCCTGATCAAGAAAAGAGCGCAGCAGCGCTCAGTTCACGACGCGCACGGGCGTCTTGAGGGGCGCATTTTCGAAGAAGATTTTGACCATTTTCTCCGGCATGCGGATGCAGCCGTGGCTATCAGGAACGCCGGGGAGGAATCCCTGATGCATACCGACGCCACTGTTGGTCAAGCGCATGAAGTAGGGCATGGGGGCTCCACGGAAAGAAGTACCCTCCGGCTTCGGGTCTTTCTTAACCCCGACATTGCGAACGACCACGTTCCCCGCGGCGTCGACATAATCGCCGTAGAGGTTGGAGACGTGGTTGGGATTTTTCTGGAGGATTTTGTAGGAACCGACCGGTGTGGCAAATCCCTCACGGCCGGTGGAAATGGCCGACACGCCGACGAGTTTGGAGCCTTTGTAGAAGGAAGCCGTCTGGTCGGAGAGATCGATCACGATCGACGGAGCCCCCTGAACGCCGTCACCATCCCAGTAGGAATTTTTTTCCGCGAGCGCCGACGAGGACGACCGGGAAACAATCGACCCATCCTGCCCGAGGTAGCTGGTGGCCGTGCTGGTAAGCCGCCGGTCGTAAGACGCGCAACCGCTGAGAACGAGGAGCCCGAGTGCTGCCGCGGAGAGAGAAATTCTGTTCATGCTGTGCGGGAAACAAAGCCACCCGCTTCTGAGGAGTCAAGCGGCAATGCGGGGTTCAGCCCTCGAACACCAACCGGATCACCTCCCCATTGTCCGTCGAACTGACGCTGAGCTCGCGGATCCGGCCATTCTCCTTCCAGACAGCGGCCCGGTAGGAGGCGGTGTGCACCTCCTGGCGACCGTCACGCGCCGAGAGTGAGCCGCGCCAGGCTTCTGCGATGGCATTCCAGAGACTGAAGCGCAAAGGAACATTGCCGGCCCGGCCGCTCCAGCCGCCAGCCGCCATCGGGCCCGAGGCGTAAAAACGTCCGTCGGAGGTCGACGTCGTTTCGAGGAGAGGCTGAGGAACGTTTTTCAGCAGCCGGACCATCACATTTCCCGCCATATCGTAGGTCAGGATGGCATCGCCGGACATCGTGCCCCGCGAATGCTTCCAGAGAAACGCCGCCCGCTTATTGGTCACCGGCTCGACCCATGGCGTGCCGGACGGTGTGCTGGCACACGAAGCGAGAAGGAAGACGGCGGAAAGGATAGCGGAGACTCTGAGCAGGTTCATGAGCGTTGGGGTTGAAGAGCGAGTCGCGGGCAGAGCGGAGCGAAGCGTTGGAAACGGACGATGGCCTCGAAAAGCCAGAGGCGCCAGCAAAGGGAGAACGAGGCGCCGGTATTGCCAGCGAGCACCGCATTGACGGCCGGCACGATGCCGAGCATCTCGCGGGGGCTGAGGAGCGTCTCGATAAACTCCTGCCGGTACCAGGCCCGGACAAACCGGAGATACAGGCCCATCACTTTCTCCAGCTTGCGGGCATGGGCAGCAAACGCCCTCGACGCACGCGCCGGATGGTCGAGCGCCGTCTCCAGAGCCGCAGCGGCCTGTTCCGCGCCCAGGATGGCGAGAAAGACTCCGCTGCTGAAAACAGGGTCGATAAATCCCGCCGCATCCCCCGCGGAGAGCCAGCGGTCACCATAGAGCGACTTATTCCGGTAGGAGTAATCGCCGCTCGTGTAGACTTTGGTGAGGCGCCGTGCGCCCTCCATGCGGGCCGTCATCACGGGAAAACCCGACACGCTTTCCTGAAGAATTTGCTCCGGATTTTTTCCCTCGGCGCGAAAGTCGGAGAGGTCCATCACCACACCAACGCTCGTCCGGCCACCGTCCAGCGGGATCATCCAGAACCAGCGGTCTTTCGCGCGCACCATCCGGGTGAGCGTGCCGTCGATACCCTCCGGCCGGTGAACGCCTTCAAAGTGCGCATACACAGCCATTTTATTGAGACCTTCGTAGCGGACCTTGAGCCCGAGTTTCGAACCCATCACGGCATGGCGTCCGGTGCAGTCCAGAGCATAACGTGCCCGAACCGTTCGGTGCCCGGCGGAACTGCCGGTAGTAATGGCGACACCCTCCGACTGAAGATCCACCGACTCCACCAGCGTCTCCTCCCGGATTTCCGCGCCACACTCGCGAGCATGGTCGAGGAGGATCTTGTCAAACTCCGCCCTGGGAACCTGAAAGGCCGTCGGCGACTCAGGCTCGAAGCCGTCTTTGAAATAGAATTGCTCCTGTTTTTCCCCGCAACCGGAAGCGATCTCCGCGCCGTGTTTCGTCACAAAGCCTGCCTGCTCGATTTTGGGGAGCACGCCGGACCGCGCGAGCGCGCTCATGCTGCGGGGCAGGAGCGACTCTCCGATATGAAATCGCGGAAACTTCTCCTTTTCGATCACGACGACTTTCCGGCCCTGCTTCGCGAGCAGGGCCGCCGCGGTGCTGCCGGCCGGGCCTCCGCCCAGCACGGCCACATCAAAGCCGGAATCGTCAGCATTCATTTTTCGTGAAAAAGGTGATCCCGCTTCACAGCGCCGGCGTCAATCCCGAATCTGATCGGCGAGCGAGCGATCGGCGATCTCCTCGAGTTGCTGCAACGTGCTGACATGTTGAAGGAGGCTCCTCAGACGCGGACCGCCGGGCATTCCCCTTGAGTAGGCCATCAGCCGGGATCGCATCGACCGCATGGCGGGATCTTCCTTCCCGCCCCACCATTCGATCTCGCGGCGGCAGTGGCCCGCGATAAACTCCCACTTCTCGCGGAGCGAAACGGCGGCGGACGGACCTCGTCCTTCCAGTGCGGCGCGGATCTCTTGGAAGATCCACGGATGATTCATCGCCGCCCGGCCGATCATCAATCCCGCAACGCGGGTTTCTTTCAATCGCTTGATCGCGACCTCCGGTGACGAGACGTCGCCGTTACCGATCACCGGGATCGAAACCGCCTCCGCCACCTCGGCGATCACCTCCCAGTTCGCGACACCGCCATAGCCTTGCTCCTTGGTGCGGCCATGCACCGCGAGCCGGCTTATCCCCTCACCCTCCAGAAGACGCGACGTCTCGAGAGCATTGACCGATGTGGCGTCCCATCCGATGCGGATCTTCGCCGTAACCGGTGTCTCCCCAGCCGCTTTGACAACCGACGATGCGACACGGCCGAGAAGCGGACAATCACGCAGGAGCGCGGAACCGCCGTTTTTGCAAACCACTTTGTTCACCGGGCAGCCGAAATTCAGATCGATGAAATCCGGACCCACCCAGTCGATCACCGCCCGGACGGCTTCGGCAAGCCGGTCCGGATCCGCGCCGAAAAGCTGCACGCCCAAGGGTCGCTCACAGGGATGAAATTCCAGATAGCGACGCGTCCGCTCATTGCGGTGAAGGATGCCCTCTGCCGAAACAAACTCGGTCGTGAGCACGTCCGCGCCGAGTTCCTTGCAAAGCCGGCGGAAGACCGTGTTGGTTACGCCCGCCATCGGAGCGAGGAAAAGAAGCGCCTCCCGGTCGGAGGTGTTCATCACGCGGCCGGATCGGGAGCGAGCAGCATACTGACTTCCCGCTGAACGGCGGGGATCTGCTCGAGGCTCAGGTGGGGATTCACCAGCACGATCGTCTCGCCCGTTTCCACATGCTCGTAAACGAGCATATCGTCATCATCGCTCGCCATGGGTCGCAGCGTGCGTTTGCGCTCCAGCATAAGGGCGAGGATATAGCGGACATTCAGATAGGCCGGATCATTCTCCGCAACAAGTCGGCGTAGATGCCCCTCGGCATCATCTTTCGGAAGCGGCTCCGGCGGCGGAGGAGTTGGCGGTTCATATTTCGACCGCCAGAACGAAAAGGGTTGGATGTTATCGTTCCGCCCGGTCCAAGCCTCTTCGCAGAGGTCTTCGCGGCGGAAGCCGTCTCCGTCCCGGATGAGAAGCGTGTAAAAAATCTCGCCGGGCAGAAACTCCCGGCCGGTCCGTGCGCACGTGTGCGCGCGCGATTTAATCTCCCAGTCAGCTTGCATGCTCAGAATCCCGGTATCTTGATCTTCGGCAGGTCACGGTTGGACGACCGGTACCAGAGCAGGACGAGGCCGATCAGAAAGAAAACAACCATCGGTCCCCAAGCCGCAACCGCCGGTGGAATGCGCGCCCCCTTGCCGAGCGCAATAAAGAGGCTGCTGACGAAAACCAGAGAGAAAAACAACCCGATCGCCATCGCCACCCCGCCGAGAATTCCCCGTCGCGAATAGACGATGCCCATCGGAGCGGCCAGAAAGATCACCACCAGGCATACCCAGGGAAGCGCAAAGCGGTAGTGCAGATGTGTCCGATAGGCCGCCAGCCGGTTTTCCGGAAAATCCGCATTGAACTCCAGATAGTCGCGGAGTTCCGCGACCGAGAGGTAGTCGGGATTCATGACCGAGCTGGCGATCCGCCACGGCGTCTCGCTCCAGCCCTCGATGAAAATGTCGTCTTTGAGCTCGGATTTGACCACATCGCCCTCGGCATTCATCTCGACATAGCGGGCGTTTGAGAGCTTCCAGGTCTTGGTATCGACATCGAAATTCGCCTCGCGCGCATACCACTGGCGCAGAATGTCACCCTGCTCGTTTTGCTGGAGAATCTGAATGTCGAAGAGACGGTCGCGCGAAACCTGCATTCCGCGCATGAACCACGTCCGGTAATCCTGACGGTTCCGGAAAAGGTGTCCACCGATACCCTGGACCTTCTTTTCCCCCCGCTTGATGTCACGAATCATCTGCTTCTTGGCCGCGGCTGCATGGGGAGCACCCTCGAAGTTGAAAAACGCCGTCGCCGCCGTGAGCAGGAGGCCGACGATAATGAGCGGAGCCAGAATGCGGCTGACGCTCAGGCCGGCTCCGAGCATGGAGATGATCTCATTCGTCCGCGACATCGCCGTAAGCGAATAGAGCAGCGCAAGGAGCGCTCCGATCGGCAGACAAATGACAATGATTTCCGGAATCTGGGAGCCGTAGTACTCGAGCAGCGTGGCGAACGATGCCCGCCCCTGAATGAAATCCGGAAGGTTGTCGCTGAGATCAAAAATGAACCAGATGCCGATAAACCCGAGGAAGCAGTAGAGGAACGGCAGAAAGAATTTCTGCAGGACGTAACGGTCCAGGATGGTCATCAGGCCCCGTAGCTCTTGGTAAACTTCTTCCGGCTTTCGGCTTCGCCCGCCGGGGGCTCGGGGGTTGTTTCGGGAGTGGCTGGCTGAGTGGGAGTCTGTTCGGCAATCGGAGCGGCTGGTTCGACCGCAGGCGCATGGCCCGCTGCGGAGGCCGCTTGAACAAAAGCCAACTGGAGGTCGCTCAGCACGCGGGTAAGGATTTCTCCCTCTTCCTTGGTGAGGTTGCCCCGCGTTTTCTCCTGCACCATCTCGAGTTGATCGATGAAGAGGCGGGCGAGATCGAGATTGATCTCCGGCTCTCCGGTCTGGGGATTCGGAATGCGCCCGAGAAACATCGCCGCCTGCTGGGCCTGCATCATGACAAATTCGATGAAGCGCTGGGTCATTTCACCAAGCGCGGTGGAGGTCTGGACTTCGGGCATAGCTTTAAGGAGTTGGAGAGGGTTTTGCGGCCGGGGCGACCGTGGCTTCGACACGACCCGGCGGAAGGAAGTATTGTGACGCGACGCGGCGGATGTCGTCGAGGGAGATTTTCCCGATCTC
>CAZSMN010000252.1:0-5863 GCA_964607615.1 uncultured Chthoniobacterales bacterium
CTCTCGCACGCTTTCTCGGGTCACTGCTTCCATTTGCGCAGACACTAGCAGCCGTCCCTTGCGCGACGGAAGCCCCAAAATGCGGACCGCTACTCCTGAAACGTCCGCTTCGTCTTCACCGACGACGGGTTCGCATACTCGCCCACCAGGTTCCCCTCGGCATCGAAGGCCTTGAACCAAAGCCCGACCACCTTGTCGCGGGCGCTGCCGGACGCTCCGTTGGCAAAATACCAGTTCCCGTCCAGCGAGGCCTTTTCGAGTTTCACCGATTCCGTCGTGAACTCCACGGGCTTGTTCGTCAGGAGGCTCGGAAGCACATGGCTTCCCTTGGCCATCTTGACCTCCGGCTCCGCCTTGCTGCCGAACTGCGCGTTCTCGTAGTAGATGTTGTACTTGATCGTGATGTTCTGAAGCTCTTTGAACGACTTGCTCGTGACCTTCACGTCGTAGGCGATCTCGTTCTGAACGACCGTTGTGTTCCCCTTCTCGCGCGACTTGGAGCCGTCCAGCTTGGTGCGCGAAGGCAGCATCTGGACATCATCTGCGGCATGGACGGATACCACGGCAATCTGAAGCCCCGCCAACAGCAAGGTAAGAATCGATTTCATCCGCAACGTTCTACCGTGCATATTACGCCCGTGTCGAGATGCTGTGTGTGAAAAAAATGGTGCGCGATGCAGGGTTCGAACCTGCGACTTCCTGCGTGTGAAGCAGGCGCTCTACCACTGAGCTAATCGCGCATCGGGCGGACCCGGACGCAATGGCCGGGGCCGGGGAAGAATCCTCCGTCCGCTTGGAACAGGGGCACCAGTGCCAAAAGGGATACCTTCGAACCGTTCTCCAGGCAAGCGCAAAACCGGCACCGGCCGTTACCAGCCCCGGCGCTCGATCGCATCCAGATGCTGGGTGATCGGGTCGTTGCGTGCCGGAGTCTCCTGCGCCTCTGTGATGCTGATAAAGTCTCCCGACGGCGTGTCGACTTGCGTGGCCTCGAACCAGTTCAGGTAGTCCCCGACCCCGCCGGTGCGCTGCTTGAGAAGCTCGCGGATTTTCCCGTTCTCCTCGATCCGCTTGTCGAGATTGCGCTTTGGCTTCTCGGCCAACTCTCCCGCAATCGCACGGTATTCCGCGACGACCGGGCGCATGATCGGGTGCGCCCGGAATTCCAGCGTAAAGAGCTCTGCAGCCTTCTGGCGGAGGATGAAAGGGCCGCCCGGGCCGCGGGCGATAGCCGGTAGCGCGCCCGCACCGGTGGGCAATGCGACTTCGGGCTTTTTCGGGTCCGGCGGAGCCGAGAGATTGAGAATCTCGCCGAGCCGGCGTTCGGTTTCTGTGACGGAAAGAGGCTCGAGCTTCTTCGAGGCGGAGCCGCGGGCGATGGAGAGCGTCCACAGCTTCGCCAGCTTGCCGGCATCTCCTCCGAGCGAGGGGTAAGAGGCGAGCAGGAGCTTGAGCGAGGCGTCCTCGGATTGCAGGGCCTCCATAAATGCGCGCAGGCCGGCGCCTTTCTCCGGAAGCTGCATAAGGGCATTGAGCAATGCCAGCGCCTGGGTCCGGTAGAGCGTCAGCGAGGTTGCGTCCATCAGTTCGGGTTTCGCTTTGAGAAACTCCTCGAGCCTCGGCGGACGGTCGCTCCGCAGGAGGGCGGCATAGACGCCATCGGGCGCCCCCGTCCGGGCAAGGCGGAATTCCTCCGCCATTCCCTCCACCATCCAAGGCGGGATGAGATGGAACTGACGCCCTGCTTTGAGACCGGTCTTGCCATAGGTGGCCTCCAGCCCGAGGGCTTTGAAGATCTCGGTCTCGAAGGCTTCCGTGACGAGGACTGTCGCGTCGTAAATGTCGGTCTGGACCTTCATCTCGCCACCATCGCTCTCATAGAGCGCGGTGATCGCACGGGGATTCCCCGCCGGCCGTGGCCCGGTGCGCCCGTCGCGGATGATGATCGGAAGCTCCCAGTCACCGTTCGTTCCCAGCCACCGGAACCATGCCGTTCGTGCATCATCCGCCCGGCGCGAGACCGCAGACCGCCAGGTCGCATCCTGCGAGTAGATGATAAACTGCCCGGACGTGCTCACGGTCCGGCTGGTCCGCTTGTCAGCCACCTGTGCCGCAAGAGGACCGAGCCCGATTGCGAGCCCGATCAGAGCGACGGCGAACCGGCTCCGGGCCATTGAAACGTCACCTCCGAGGGTGTGATAACCACATCCTTGGCTTTGCGGAGTTCATCCGTCGTTTGCTCAAGGCCGAGGAAGACTTGCCGGAAAAGCGGATCCATCAACCGCAGAAGCGCGGGGTGGACCGGCAGCCGGCCGATCGAAGCTCCTGTAAACTGGGCACCGACACCCGACGGAGACGTTTCGGGGACCCCGTGAAGACGAAAGAAGCATTCTCCACCGAGAAACTTTTGCTGGATCACGAGATCAAAAGCCCCTTCCTGCAGCGTGACAAACGTCCGCACATACTCCGCACGGAAGATCGACGGAGAATCGGAGGACTTCATCTGGATCGTGGTCGCAAGATACTCGTTGATCGCGGCCTGGTTCAGCACCCACGAGGAGGGTCCGGCCGCGGAGGCACCGGCCCGCATCGCGTCGAAAGTGGCATTCGCACGTCCCGGATCCGGAGCCATCATCGGCGGGATTTGGTCCGGGCGGCGCGCCATCTGCACAATGGCGGCGAGAATCGCACCGGTGACCAGCACGCTCACCAACTGCCAGAAAAGAACCGACGCCACCGAACGACTGCCGCTGCCCGGCGGCCTTTGCGGGCCTTTGGACTTCGAACGGAACGTGCCGGGAAGAGGCGGCGCGCTTTTTCCTGCCGCTGAAGACGCTCCGCCCGACGCCGCTGGCAGCTCGGGGAGTCGCGTTCCGCAATCGGCACAAAACACCCGCGTGTCGTCGTTCTCCGCTCCGCAGTGACCGCAAACGCGCGCGCTCATTCCGATTTCTTTCCGGCCGCGGGCTTTTTCGATGAAGAGTCAGACGCCGGTTTGGATTCCGATTTCGGCGTCGTGGAATCCTTCTTCGCTGCCTGCTTGTAGCCTTCGCTCCGGTAATCCGTGATATAAAATCCGCTTCCCTTGAAGATCAGTCCGGCTCCCGTGCCCAGCATGCGGCGGACTTTTCCCTTGCCCCATTTTTTCATGCGGCAGAGTCCCTCCGGGCAGGACTTGAGAGCATCGTCCTTCATGGATTGGAAGACCTCGAAGGTCTTGCGGCACTTTTCGCATTCGTATTCGTAGGTCGGCATACAGGCGCATCGTGATATCACGCATGCAACGCCTGCGCAATACCGCGGGCTTTTTCATTTGCCCCGACTGTTTTTTGAGGCGATAGTTTGCGCTCCTCCGTTCCATGACGAATCGCACCCTCCTCCTTCTCGTGGCTTGCGCGCTGCTCCCTGCGGCGCCGGGGGCCGTGGCGTCCGAGTTCGAGAGCTACGCGATGCTCCTCCGCCAGAATGCCATTTCCAAGGTGGAGCCGCAGGTCGTCGCGCCAACCAATTTCCGGTCCGGATTCAACCGTTATCCATGGAAAAAGAATATCGTCACAACGGTTTTCTGGGTCGGTGAGCAACCCACGGCCAACAATCCGGTCCCGAACCACAAAAGCTCGTGGGACCAGCGTTGGGCTGCCAATTTCGGGGGCTATGACAACCCTGACCCGGCCGCACGCGCGAACTTCATCCCGAAGAAATTCGTGCCGCGCCAGAACCCGTTCTACGTCGCCCTCCCCTTCAACGATGTGACGCGGGGAACCACGAAACCTGAGTCGGTCAAGGCGATTCCCTGGTTCAAACAGGCCTTCGAGCGCCCCGGAAAATCCGTCCTCAAGGGCCGCTGGGTCGCCATCCGTCGCGGAAACCGGATCGCCTACGCCCAGTGGGAAGATTGCGGACCTTTCCGCACGGATCACTGGCAATACGTCTTCGGCAACGAACGTCCCAAACCCAACCTGAACCAGGGCGCCGGCCTCGATGTTTCACCCGCCGTCCGCGATTACCTCGGAATGGGAGGCAAAGACGTGACCGATTGGAAGTTTGTGGAAGCCCGCGACGTGCCTCCGGGGCCTTGGACCAAATACGGCGACAACAACACCTTCGTCCTTCAGAAGAGAGGTGCAGACCTCTTCCTCGCCGACCGCAACAACGCCTACGGCGCCCGCCGCCAGTAGCCCGCTACTCGCGGGCCGCGCAGGATTCCAGCTCCTCGAGCGTCGCAAACTCCAAGGTCGACGCATGGGTCGCCTCAAGCACAACCGGCGGAGCCATCCCGGCATCGTAGGCCTCTTTCCAGCGGGCCGCGCAAAGACACCAGCGGTCGCCCGGCTTGAGTCCGGGGAATTGATAATCGCTGTTCGGCGTCACCAGGTCGTTTCCCCGCGATACGGAAAATGCCAGAAACTCAGCCGTCATCACCGCGCAGACGGTGTGAACGCCGTGGTCGCCCATTCCCGTGTGGCAGTAGCCATCACGGTAAAAGCCCGTGAGGGGCTGGTGGCAGCAGGCCTGCAATTCTCCTCCGATAACGTTTCTCGCCATTCCCAACTCTTGCCACAGACCGGGCGGTTGCGCCACGAGATTTGAACGCTCTCCGGCACACTTGAAAAACCCAGCGCCGGTCCGCATACTCCAATCCCATGTCCGCCGACCCGCTCTCCGACCGTGCCGCACGGGCACAAAAAATCATCGCTGCGCCGGACCGCTTCAAGGTCTGCGAGGGATGCGACTCGATCGTCGCCGAACGGGTCATCACCTGCCCGAACTGCCACGGCTACCGTTTTGACGAGACCCCGGAAAGGGTCATCGAGCAGGCGCAAATCCTCGCCTCCCGTCCACAGCAGAGTGTCACTGCCGCGGACTTGGAATCTTAGAAACCAGCTGCCGATCAGTCTTTCGGCACCGCAGCCTTCACGATCTCGGCGAAGCTGCGGGGTTCGAGGCTCGCGCCACCGACCAACGCTCCATCGATATCGGGCTGACCGAGGAGCGTCCCGGCATTCGCCGGCTTTACGCTGCCACCGTATTGGATCCGGACCTTGTCCGCGGTCGCAGCGTCCGTCAGGCTCGCGATGACCGAGCGCACGTGCGCATGAGCGTCCTGAGCCTGTTCCGGAGAAGCATTGCGGCCGGTGCCGATGGCCCAGACCGGCTCGTAAGCGATGACAACATCGAGCATCTGCTCGGCCGAGACTCCCGCAAGACTGCCTTTCAGCTGAGTCTCCAGAACCTCTTTCTCGCGGCCTGCATCACGCTCCTCGAGCGTTTCTCCGACGCAAAGGATCGGCTTGAGCTCCGAGGCCAGCGCCGTGAGGAGCTTCTTGTTGATCAGCGCGTCGGTCTCTCCGAAAATCGCGCGGCGCTCGCTGTGGCCAAGGATGACGTAGCGGACGAAAAGCTCCCGCAGCATCGCCGGGCTGATCTCGCCCGTGTAAGCGCCGGACATCTCGTAATACATGTTCTGCGCCCCGAGGCGGACCTTCTGAGAGCCCCCGAGAAGCTCGGAGAGCTTCGCCAGAGCCGTGAAAGGCGGCGCGATGACGATCTCCACTCCCTGCACCTCCTCGATGTCGAGGCGGAAGTCCTCCAAAAAGGCCTCCGTCTCGGCAACAGTCATGTTCATTTTCCAGTTCGCGGCGATGATCTTCTTACGCATGTAGTGATGATTTCCCCGCCGTTCTTAAACGTCGCTCGGGGCCGCCGCAACAAAGTTTCCGCACCGCCGAATAAAATCTTGAATCAGGTCAAGATTGGCTCCACCCTCTTCCTTCCGGATCGGGCCGTGGCTCAGCTTGGTAGAGCGCTTGAATGGGGTTCAAGAGGTCGCGAGTTCAAATCTCGCCGGCCCGACCAATCCAAT
>CAZSMN010000253.1:0-5823 GCA_964607615.1 uncultured Chthoniobacterales bacterium
GCTTTCCGACCAACCGGCCGTAGATGCCCGGCTTGAGGCGGAACTGCAGGTAGGCCGCAATCTTCGGGAGCGCCTGCCAGACATTCTCGACATTGTCAAAAATGACGCGGTGCTCGGTGTGGTCGAGGTCGAAAAAATTCTCGGGGGTGAACATGGTCAGCTTTTTTTTGAAAGTTTCTGTCCGTCCTTTGTGTCCTTGACCTGCCAGCCGAGGGCGGCGATCCCGTCGCGGAGAGTATCGCTCTCCTTCCACTCCTTGGCGGCCCGGGCGGCAGCGCGTTTTTCAAGCAGGACGAGGACCTCAGCGGGAGGTGCCTCCTCTTCGGGCTCGAGCGCGAGAACGCTCTGCACGCCTGCCAGCCACGCAAGAAGGCCGGCCGCCTGAGCGGGCGTGATCTGACCGGCATCGAACCGGCGGTTCGTCTCGCGGATCACCTCGAAGACGGCCGCCAGCGCGGCCGAGATATTCAGGTCGTCATCAAGCGCCGCGCCGAACGCCGCAATCTCGGGAAGGTCGGGAGTCTCGGACCCGGTCGCGCCTGCCGCGGCCTCCTGCACGCGGGCCGACCACTCGTCGAGGCGCACGAGGGCGCTGCGGGCGGCCGCAAGCCCCTCAAAGGTGAAATTGAGCGGCTCGCGATACTTCACCGAAAGGAGGGCGTAGCGGACCTCTCGGCCCGTCCATCCCTTCTCAATAAGGTCGCGGAGCGTGAAGAAATTTCCCGCGCTCTTCGCCATCTTCGTCCCCTCGACCTGAAGGTGCTTGCAGTGCATCCAGAGGCGCGCAAAGGGCAGCCCGGTCACCGATTCGCTCTGCGCGATCTCGGCTTCGTGATGCGGAAAAATATTATCCTCGCCGCCACAATGGATATCGAGCTGCGGGCCGAGAATGCCCGTCGCCATCGCGCTGCACTCGATGTGCCAGCCCGGACGGCCGCGGCCCCACGGGCTTTCCCACCAGACATCGCCGTCAGCCTCATCCCATGCCTTCCAAAGCGCGAAATCCCCGACATTTTCCTTTTCGTATTCGTCGCTGCGCACACGGACGCCGGCCTTGAGTTCGTCGAGGACGATATGGGCAAGCTGCCCGTAGGCAGGGAACGAACGGATGCGGAAATAAACCGATCCATCGTCGGCGCGGTAGGCATGACCTTTCTCCACCAGCGTCGAGATCATCGAGATCATACGCGCGATGTGATCCGCCCCGGTCGCTTCGGGAAAATGATTCGCCCGCTTGATCCGCAGCGCATCGAGATCCTCGAAGAAGGCTTTCTTGAACGGCGCGGTGAACTCCGCCAGCGGGACGCCCGCCGTGTGGCAGCCACGGATCGTTTTGTCATCGACGTCCGTGAGGTTCATCACCCGATCGACCTTGTAGCCGCGATACTCCAGATGCCGCTGGAGGAGATCTTCAAAAACGTAGGCGCGGAAATTTCCGATGTGCGCGTGATTGTAAACCGTGGGGCCGCAGGTGTAGAGCCGCACCCGGCCGGGCTCGAGCGGCACAAACTCTTCGAGCTGCCGCGAGTAAGTGTTGAAAAACTTCATCGTCAAAAACTCCGCTAAGGCCGGTCCACGCAGGCAGAGGCGACCGCTGCGATGCCCTCGCCACGGCCGAGAAAGCCGAGGTTCTCATTCGTCGTGGCCTTGATGCCGACCCGGCCGTGCGGCAGCCCGAGGGCGTCGCCGACGGCGGATTTCATGGCCGTCAGGTGGGGCGAAATCCGCGGCTCTTCCGCGATCACCGTGGCGTCAATATTGTTGATCGTGATCCCCATGTCGGCGAGACGCGCATGGACCCGGCGGAGGATCTCCAGGCTGCTGATGCCGCGAATGGTCGGATCCGTATTGGGAAACATGTGGCCGATGTCGGGCTCGCCCGCCGCGCCGAGGAGGGCATCCGCGATCGCATGGCAAAGCACATCCGCATCGGAGTGACCTTCCAGGCCAAGGGAATGCTCGATCTTCACGCCGCCCAGAAAAAGCGGGCGGTCCATCACCAGGCGGTGAACGTCATAGCCGATGCCCGTGCAGATCATGTCAGCGCCAGCTCCACGTTGCCGCTCGTTGCCACGATCGCGTATTTATCCGGCTGCGCCGCATGGGGCGTCAGCTCGACCGTGCCGCCTGCCGCTTCGACCAGAAGGATTCCGGCCGCCACATCCCAGAGGCTGATCGCCCCCTCGATATAGGCATCAAGCCTCCCGCTGGCCACGTAGGCGATATCCAGCGACGCGCTGCCCATCATCCGGCACTTCTTCGCGCTGCGGAGCATGCGCTCGAAAAGAGGAAGTCCGCGGTTGATCGTGTCGATCGATTTCGCAACGCCGACCGAGACCACGCACTCCGCCAGACTCGTCCGGCGGCTCACCTCGATCGGCTGGCCGTTCAAGAAGGCAGGCCCGCCTTCCTCGACCGTCCACATCTCATCACGCATGGGATCGTAGATCACGCCCATGATGATTTTTCCCGAACGGCGCAAGGCGATCGAGATCGCAAAATGCGGGATCGAATAGAAGAAATTCACCGTGCCGTCGATCGGATCGATGACCCATTGATACTCGCTGTCCGCATCGCCGCGCACGCCCTCCTCGCCGTAGATCGCATGGTCGGGAAACCGCGACAGGACGAGCGACTCGATGAGCGTCTGGCTCCTCTTGTCGAGCTCGAGCTTGATGTCATGCGCGTGGTTCTCATCGACCGTGAGCTTGCGCCCGAAGTTCGCGCGCAGAAGCCCGCCGGCTGCGCGTGCGGCCTCCACCGCCGTATCCAGATAAACGTTCACGGGAACATTGAGAGCGGAATCCGGTCCGGACACAAGATCAACTGCGCGTGATCTGGAGGCCGGTCGGTGAGATCTGGAAGTCGACAAACCGGGCACCGGCATTCGGCGGATTCTCCTCGAGCGTGCGCCGGATCCGGCCCGCTGCGGTTTCGTCCTTTGCGAGCAGGAGCATGTAGCCGCCGCCTCCGGCTCCAAGAAGCTTCGCCCCGGCGGTCCAGTCGGAGACCTGATCCAGAATCGCCGCCACCGCCGGTGGATTTGTTCCGCTGTCCAGCGCCTGGTTGAGCTCCCAGCTGCGGGCAACCACGTCACAAAGCGTATCCCACGACTGTCGCTGGAGCGACTGGTAGGCGACCAGCGCGTGGTCGCGGATGGCGAAGAGATTTTCCAGGTGGCGGCCGTTGTTGAGGAGCATGCCGCGAACGATATCGGCCAGGATGGTTTTCGCCACCCGGGTGATCCCTGTGTAATAAAGCAGAGCGAGGTTGTTCGCTGTGCGCGGGCCGAGAAGATGTTCGGGCAACCAGCGGATCGAAGGCGTTTGCTCAAAACCCGGAGCCGTCTCGATGAGCTTGATCCCTTCGTAAAGCGATCCGGCCTGGTCCTGCCATCCGCCGCCCGACGTGAGCATTTGCTCCAGCGCCAGCGTCCGCTGGAAAACCTCCTCGCGGTCCCAATCAAGCCCGCCCGAGCTGCCGAGGGCCGCCAGCAGCGTGGCCGCGAGCGCGCTGCTCGTGCCGAGACCCGAGCCTTTCGGCGTCGCGGCGAGGAGCGAGATCTCGATGCCGCCGCCAAGGCTTTCCAGGATCTCCCCGAGCGTCGAGGCTCCATCGGACCGGAAATCCGGGTGGAATCCCGCCAGGCAGAGAGCCGCCTTCGCGAGAGAAAACTCCGCACCGACCGTCGAGCAATCCGCCAGTTCGTCGACCGAGCCGATGACACGCTCCGCACCGAGATCGATCGAGCGGATGACCATGCGCTTCGCCGCGCTCCGGCGGATGAAGACCTGCACCGGCGCCTGCCCGTTGAGGTCGACCGCCAGATTCACCACCGCGCCGCCGTGTTTCACGCAGAAAGGCGGCGTATCCGTCCAGCCGCCGGCCAGGTCAAGCCTCACCGGACTCCGCGCCCAGAGGATCTGGTCGTCCATCAAGGTGGACTTCGGGTTCACGGGTTTCGCCATGGAAATGATGCGGCGCGCCAGCACGGCGAAGGCCTCCCGCTCGCGGGGCTTGCCATCCCCTCCGCGCAAGCGGATCACTGCCGAGGCAAAGGCCTCTTCATGCGAACGGTCGAGCGGAAGCTGCGACACCGGATCCGGATCAGGCAGCAGCGTCGCCGCGTAGAATCCGGCCGCATTCTCCAGATCAATCTGGAAAAACGGATTGCGTGCGCGGTGCTCCCAGAACCGCCCGATCGCAAGCGCGGTCAAACCACGACGCTGCTCATAAAGCCTCGCGAGGTTGACCTCCTCGCCCAGCTCGCGGGCACTCAGACGCCTTGCAGCCCTCCAGCGTTTTGAAAAGTCCGCGTTCGGCTCCGGCTCTTCATCGAGCAGCCAGGACACCCACTCCGACGAAACCTCCTCGACCACCGCGAAAAGCGCGCTTTCCTGGATATCCGTCGCACCGGACAGGCCGGCCTCTTCCATCGTGATCCCGCGCTTCGCCAGCCAGTCCGCGGCCGGACGGCCAAGCCAGAGGGCCTTGGCAAGCGGACCCGAGAACGAGTCGTCAAAACCGTAGTTCCTCACCGCAAAAGCCTCCGCACCGACCGGCACAAAGTCCACGCAGTCCCCGGCCTTCAAGCCAAACGTCCAATCGCCCGCCGGCACGCCGGTGAGCGCATTCTCCGAAGCGATCTCGAAATCCGCCGGCAGGCTGGAATTTTCGATCCAGACGTTCCGGTTCGCCGCCGTCCGCTTGTGGAACGCGAAGTCCGAGTTGAGCACGTACATGTCGGGATGCGGTTTGCGCCAGAGGTCCGACTTATCGTGCGACGTGTGCGAACGGTTCTGCAGATCCGAGAGTGACTCGATCATCTGCCGTGTCGTTCCAAAGTGATAAAACTCCGCCATCGGCAGCGGGACGACAGCGCACGAAAGAGCGGCTATCTCCGGATCCGCCGCCACCGGCCGGCTTCCGAGGCTTGGCCCCATGCCGGCGTAGAGCTCGTAAAATCCCGCCGCACCGCCCGCGAAGCCCTCGCCCGTCCAACCGCACTTCTTCATCAGGAGATCGACCGCCCTCGCACTGAGAAGCCACAGCCCGGTATCGACAAAGAAAGCATGATCCCCCGCCAGCGCGCGGATCTCCTCCGGCTTCGGCTTCTGGAGAAAAAAAGCGACCTTTGAGGGATCGTGACGCGGGGCGAAGAACACGCCGAAATCCGCCGCCGTCTCCGGGCTCACGTGCATGCCGAAGCCCACGATGTCCGCCTCCGGCACGGCAGGAAGCTCTTTCGGAAAATGCAGAAACACATCGCCGCTGGAGACAAGCACGCGACTCGCCGGGGTCGATCGACGCAGCACGCCCGCATAATCCTGGCCTTGCAAATCCAGAAGCGCCTGGTCCATCCGCTGGCCGGTCGACCACCGCATCGCCGGCATGGGCATAAAGACCTTTCCCGTTGCCGCATAGGCCGGCAGGCGCCGGCTTTGGCCGCCGGCCAGCAGCGCGAGCTTCTTGGACGCCTCGAGCCAGTTGCCAAACGAGCCGCCGCCCGCATCCGCCTTCCACGCATCCGCCAGAAGCTGCGCCACACCGCCACCGGACCCCAGCTTTCCGCCGGGAGGATCGCACGACGCGAACCACTCACCCCGCGGACGCGACGGCAGCTCGGAAAAAAAGGCCGCCATCGCGGGCGGCAGAGAGAGAAGGCACTGGACCGGCTCGTTCATCGCCGCCGGTTATCTCCCATGGCCGCCGGTTTGTCAGTAGCGAAGCATCCGCGCTGCCGGTGGCGCCGGGGAATCGAAGATGTTAGGTTGGACGGGCAAATGAGCAAACACGACCGGATCGAGGATTTTCTCCAGACGA
>CAZSMN010000254.1:0-5766 GCA_964607615.1 uncultured Chthoniobacterales bacterium
AGTCGTGGGTCTGCGCGTTCGGGGCCTTCATGGATGCACTGGCACTGCTGATCAGTTCGGTGAACCGCTGGAATGAGGCGGCCTGCATCTGCTTCGACTGCGGTGTGGCGGCGATCCGGAACGCGCGGGAGGCGATGAGGGGGATTCCAATTGCGTCGGGTGAGAACCCGTTTCCTGCGCCGGTCAGCGAAGCGGATTTTCTGCGGGCTCTGGATCTGCTGGAGCGAGAGGGTGCTCCCTTGAAGGCCGACCGGAAGGCTTCCCTGGAGGAGTTTCTGAAGCTTCGCGCCGCTTACCAGAGCGAGCTGGCATGGCTCGCGGCGGCGCTGTCCGATCCTCTTCCCAACTGGCGCGAGGGCGGTAACGAATGAGCCTGCTCAGCCCGCTTGCCGCCTTTTGCAGACGAGCCAATAGGATGCTGCGTAGGTAACCACACAGAAGAGAAGCGAGATGAGGAGGGAAAGTCCGAGCCCGGGCAATCCCGCGACCGCCGGACCCCCCATCGACTGGCGGATCGCCGACACACAGTAAGTCACAGGATTGAGAAGCCCGATCCACCCGATGACGGATCCGGGGGGAAGCGGGAAAAGCGCGCCGGAAACCATCCAGAGCGGCATGAGAACGATGTTCATGATGGCGTGGAAGCCTTGGGTGGAGTCCATCGGCCATGCGACGAGGAAGCCGAGGCCGGTCATGCTGAATCCAACCAGAAGAAAGGCGGCGGCAAGGGCCGGCAGCAAGGCCAAGGGAAAGGTGATGCCTGCAAGCGGCGCGAGCACGCAAAAGAGAATGGCCTGCCCGACCGCGAGCGTGGTGCCGCCAAGGAATTTTCCGAGGACGATGGCGCCCGGCGAAACCGGGGCCACGAGAACTCCCTGCAAAAATCCCTCCCGGCGGTCTTCGATGACCGAGATCGTCGAGAAGATCGCAGTGAAAAGCATGATAAGGACAAGCGTTCCTGGGAAAAAATAGGCTAGGTAGCTCATCTTATCCGATCCCGGAGCCGCGAACGAGGGGGTGAAGCCGGTGCCGAGCAGAACCCAGAAAACCAACGGCGTCGCAAGGGCTCCGATGATACGGTTTTTCTGCCGCAGAAAGCGGACGACATCGCGGTGCCAGAGAGCAGCGGCCGGGCGCCAGAGGTGGAAGCTATTCATTGAGACGGCAACCGGTTTGGAAGAGGAAAACATCTTCCAGTGTGGGGCGGGAGATGGTCGATGAGAGGATGGCCGGACCGGCTTTTACCGTGATCTCCCTCGCCAGCAGGTGGGCGTCGGTGGTGGAGATCCGGATTTCTCCTTCCAACGTGCGGTGCATTCCGGCTCCGGCTTCGCGCAGGAGGTCGGCGACGCAGGGGGCGTCGGAGGTCTCGATGCGAAGAATCTCCGGACCGATCTCCTCGAGCAATGCGGCAGGGGATCCCACTGCGGCGAGCCGTCCCGCATTCAAGATGCCGACGCGATCAGCATCCGCTGATTCGTCCATCAGATGGCTCGTGAATACGACCGTCATAGGCCGCTCGGAGCGGAGCGTGCGGATGAGCGTCCACAAATCCCGTCGTGCGGCAGGATCGAGGCCGGTGGAGGGCTCATCGAGAAGAAGAATCGATGGCCGCGTGAGCAGGCATTTGGCGATTTCCGTCCGACGTTGCTGTCCGCCGGAGAGCGTTTCGACCAGCGCATCGCGCTTTTCTCCAAGGCGTAAAGCCTCGAGCAGCGCCTCCGAACGCGTCCGTAGTTCCTTCCCGTGAAGACCGTAGAGTGCGCCGCCATAGGCCAAGTTTTCCCGGACGGTCAGCTTTTTATCGAGACTGGGAGATTGGAAAACGACGCCGATCGCGCAACGCACGTCCGCGGATTGCTTGACGACATCAAAGCCTCCGACGAGGACCTCGCCCGAATCGGGCTTGGAGAGGGTGGTGAGGATCCGGAAGAGCGTCGATTTTCCGCTCCCGTTCGGACCAAGGAGCGCAAACAGCTCGCCGGCTGGAATCTCGAGATCGAGTCCGGGCAGAACTGTATGGTCGCCATAGGACTTGGTCAGATTTCGGAGCGAAACGGCGTTCACGGCGATGTCTTCACGGCTTCGAAGCTCTCCACCCTCAACGGACGCGGCGGGGTCAAGGTGCCCATCGTTACAAGGGCCACCCAGGTCGCCACGAGGCAAAGGGCCCCGAGCGTGAGATAGAAGCCCTTTTCGTTCATCCTTCGATCCGGAGTGCGGAGATGGCCTCCATGACGCGATCGCTCAGGGTTTGGTAAGTCTCACGGGTGGCTCCTGCGATTTCGTCGGCGGAAAAGTGAATCGGTTCGCCGATGACGACGGTGATCTGCGTGAGGCGAAGGCCTTTGGCATTTTTCGGGAAGGCATCGTAGGCGCCGAAGATGCGCATCGGCAGAACGGGGGCACCGGTTTTTGCAACGACGAGGCCGATGCCTGCGCGGGCCGGCTGGAGGTTGCCATCCTTGGAGCGCGTTCCCTCCGGAAAAAGCACAACGCCGTTTCCTTCCTTGATCTTCTTGATGACCTCGCGAAGGGCGGACATGTCGTTTCCATCCCGCTCGACCGGGATCACGTTCATGGCCGGAAAGAGCGGACCGAAAAACGGCCATTTCAAAAGGGTTTTGCGGGCGAGGTAATAGACGCCACGGCGGCTGCAGATACCGGCCAGCGGAGGATCGAAGAAGCTCGCGTGGTTCACGGCCAGAATGAGCGGCCCCGCCTCGATCATCCGTTCGGGGTGCACGACCCGCATCTGAAAAACCAGGCGCGCGAGGAGCTTGGCGAGGTTGTAAAAGATATTGTAGACGAGCGTCATCGGGCGGGAGGGGTGAATCCGGAAGCCTTCAGGATCTCCAGTATGGCCTCGACGACTCCATCCAGCGTGAGGTGCGATGTGTCGACGACGCGCGCGTCGGCCGCTTTTGCAAGGGGAGCCGCCTGCCGCGAGGAATCCATGCGGTCGCGCGTGGCGATTTGGTCGTTCTGGCCCTGAGCAGAGCGGCGCTGCTGACGGATCTCGGGTGAGGCGTCGAGGTAGAACTTGTAGGGCGTGCCGGGGAAGACCGCCGTGCCGATATCCCGGCCTTCCATCACGACGGGCCGGTTCGCTGCGATGTTGCGGAGATTGCTCGAAATGAGATCCCGCACCTCAGCGACTGCCGATACGGCAGAGACGTGACGATTGATGCTCTCATCGCGAAGGGCCTCATCCGAAACGTCCGAGGCGGTGCGGACGTAAGACTCTCCGTCGGGAGAAATTCCGCAGACGAACTCCACCTTCTCCACGGCTTTCGCCACGGCAGCGGTATCTTCAGGATCGATGCCTTGGCGGAGAACCTCCCACGTGATCGCGCGGTAAAAGCTGCCGGAGTTGACGTAGTCGAATCCCAGCCGGTCCGCGAGCTTGCGGGCAACGCTGCTCTTTCCCGAGGCGGCCGGACCGTCGATCGCAACAATCATTTTTTGGATTTCCTGCGGCGTTTGGGATTTTCGATCGAGGAAATGACGGGCGTCCGGCGACCGGTTCCCGAGGCCTTGATCATCGAGCGGAGGGTCTGCTCAAACGTGGGATAGGACGTCTCGATGCAGGCGACGTCCTCGATGATCGTCTCGCGTGTGGCGAAGAGGCCGGCGATGGCAAAGGACATCGCGATCCGGTGGTCGCCGTAGCTCGGGAGGCGTGCACCTTTGAGGGGCTTGCCGCCGCGGATGATCATCCCGTCCGGCCGTTCTTCCACGTCAGCGCCCATGAGTCGGAGGTTGGAGGCGACGGCGGCGATGCGGTCGGTCTCCTTAACGCGCAGCTCGGATGCGTCGCGGATGATTGTCTCGCCCTCGGCCAGCGCGGCAGCGACGGCGATGATGGGAATCTCATCAATGACGTTGGGGATCTCGCTGCCCTCAATGACGGTGCCGTGGAGGGTGCAGCCTTTGATGTCGATCGTGCCGCAGGGTTCGCCGTGGCTGGACGTCTCCACCACTTCGCGGATGCGGGCGCCCATGCGGATGAGGACGTCGATGATGCCGGTGCGGGTCGGGTTGAGGCCGACGTCTTTCACAAGAAGGCGGGAGCCGGGCTTTGCGGCGGCCGCCACCAGCCAGAAGGCGGCACTGGAAATGTCGCCCGGGACATGGAAATCGCGGGATTCGGGGATCTGACCGCCCTTCACCGTGATCCGGATTTCTCTGAGCTTCCGGGTGGTGAGCGAGGGCCCGCCTTCCCAACGTTCTTCACGTTTTGTTTTGACCAGGTAGTATTCGAGCATCCGCTCGGTGTGGTCGCGGGAGCGGACATCCTCAATCACCGTGGTGGATCCTTCCGCGAAAAGACCGGCAAGAAGGACAGCGCTTTTCACCTGGGCGCTGGCCACTGGGAGCTTGTAAGTAATGCCTTTGAGCGGGCCGCCTTCGACGGAGAGCGGAGGACACTGTTTTTCCCCTTCGGCGCTGAGCTTCGCGCCCATCTGCTGGAGCGGCTCAATGACGCGCTTCATCGGGCGCTTTGAAAGTGAGGGGTCACCAATCATGCGCGACCGGAAGGCCTGCGACGAAAGGAGCCCGGACATCAGGCGCATGGTGGTGCCCGAGTTTCCGCAATCAAGATCGTTTGACGGTGCGGAAAACTTTCCGCGGCAGCCCTCGACGATCACGGTCCCCGGTTCCGGCGTCTCGATTTTCACGCCCAGCTGGGACATGATGTGGGCGGTGCTGCGGCAGTCCTCGCCTTCGAGGAAATTGGTAATCTTGCAGGTGCCGTTGGAGATGGCCGACAGGATGATGGCCCGGTGGGAGATGCTTTTGTCCCCCGGCACGCAGATCTCCGTGCCAAGCTGGGGGGCACGACGGACTTTTAGGATATTCTTTTCCCGGGACGACTTCATGAATTTTTTGGCACAGCGCTGCGGAGGGCACAGGCGGCATTTAGAAACTCCTCGACCGAACGCCGGTCACCTGTGGCGAGGGATGTTTTCAACTCTTCGAGCACAACTTGCAAGTCGTTGATGCTGCTCGTGACAGCCTCGCGGTTGTCGAGGAAGATCTCCGTCCAGAGTGAGGGAGAGCCGGCTGCGATGCGGGTGGTATCCCGGTAGCCGCTGCCGGCCAGTGCCGTGACCTCCGGGTCGGGTGAGGCGATGGCCTTTACCAGTGCGGCGGCGACCGCGTGTGGGAGGTGGCTCACCTTCGCAATGGCTTGATCGTGAGCCTCCGGGCTGAGGGTATGGACCACACAGCCGATGCTGCGCCAGAACTCCTGAACGGATTCCAAGGCGTCCGGGAGGGTCTGTGACGTTCGGGTAACGATGCAGGCAGCGCCGGCGAAGAGATCTGCCCGTGCGGCGCCGAGACCGCTCTGCTCCGAGCCGGCCATCGGATGGGCGCCGACGAAGCGCCCGCCGAGGCTGGACTCCAAAGCGGTAACGATCCGCCGCTTCACGCTGCCCGCATCGGTAACGAGGGCGTCGGGCGGAAGCAGATTGGCGAGGTCCGGTCCGGCCGCCTCGATCGATTGCGGCGACGTGCAAAGAACAGCCAGATCGCAGTGGCGGAGGGCGTCGGCGAGAGAACCGGTGACCCGACACGCGGGCAGGAGGGACTTCGCCTGCCCGACGGCGGCGGAACGTCGCGCCCAGACCGTGACGGCCACATCGTCACGGCCGCTCAAGGCCATGGCAAGGGAGCCCCCGATCAGCCCGGGGCCGAGGATCGCGATCTCGCGGCTCAGGGCACCAGGAAGATCTTGCCCGAGTAGGGGCACTTCACTTC
>CAZSMN010000255.1:0-5763 GCA_964607615.1 uncultured Chthoniobacterales bacterium
ACAACCTCGAAGGCATCGTCGACATGGAGAAGCTTCCGGATGCGCTGATCATCATCGATACGCAGCGCGAGGAAATTGCCGTCGCGGAGGCAAACCGTCTCGGCATCCCGATCATCGCGATCGTGGATACGAACTGCAACCCGGAGAAAATCGAGTATCCCATCGCCGGCAACGACGATGCGATCCGCTCGATCCGCGTGATTCTTCAGAAGCTTGTCGAAGCGATCCTCGAAGGTCGCGGAACAGGCGCGAAGACGCAGCCTGCGGAGCTTTCGGCGGTCTCCGAATAGAAAAGGTTTCCGGTTTTCTGCTTTCAGCGTGCGGATTCATCCTCCGCTGAAAGCAGATCACCAGAGAACGGCGGGCGAATCCTCCGACTCGAAGGAGATTCCTCCCGTTCGACTTACGAACCACTGATACAGTCTATATTTTATGTCAGATATTACACCCGCTCTCGTTAAAGAACTGCGCGAGAAGACCAATGCCGGAATGATGGACTGCAAGCGCGCGCTTGCGGAGACCAACGGCGACATGGCCGCCGCCGAGGAGCTCCTTCGCAAGAAGGGGATCGCCAGCGCCGGCAAGAAAGCTTCGCGCGTTGCGAAAGAAGGCACCGTTGCCTCCTACATCCACCTTCAGGGCAAGGTTGGCGTTCTCGTTGAAATCAACTGCGAGACCGACTTCGTCGCGAAGAATGAGATTTTCCGCGAGTTTGTCAAAGACGTCACCCTCCACATTGCCGCCGCCAACCCGCTTTACATCTCGCGGGATCAGGTGCCGGAGAAACTCGTCCAGTCCGAGCGCGCGATCTTCGCCGCCCAGGTGCAGGGCAAGCCGGCCAACATCGTTGACAAGATTGTCGACGGAAAGATGGAGAAATTCTACAGCACGCTCTGCCTCCTCGAGCAGGCGTTCATCAAGAACCCGGATGTGACGATCAAGGATCTGCTCAACAGCAAGATCGCCGAGCTTGGTGAGAACATGATCATCCGCCGCTTCACCCGCTACATGGTGGGTGAGGACCTCGGCGAAGCCTGATCCGGTTCCGGCCTCTTTAACGGGCGGTGTTCCCTCGGGAGCACCGCCCGTTTTCTATTTCCGGCAGCGTCAAACTTCTGATAGCGCTTGCAGCCATGGTGCCCGACGAGGTTGAGATCGCGCGTTTGCGTGCCGTGCAGGCTGATCTCCGCGCAAGACTCGACCGCGTGGATGAGAGGCTCGATGAGATCGCACGCCGGATCGAGGAGGCGAAAGCCGCAAGCCGACCTGCAGTCGAAGCAGCTGGAGGTCTCACGCCCCCGCCGCTGCCACTTCCCGAGGTCGTTGAGGAGATCTCACCGTACGCCAGCGAGCCTGTTCCGGTCATTGCTCCGCCAGCGGATGAGCATGTCGAAGACCCTCTCCCGGAAATAGCGGCCGAACCGGTAGCGGCGTCCGGGGAGTCACTCGAGATGCGGGTCGGGAGAGTTTGGCTGGTGCGCATCGGCATCGTGGTCCTGCTGACGGGGTTGGTTTTGCTCGGGAATTTCGCCTGGAGAGAAATGATCGTCCGGCTGGGGCCGTTCGGAAAACTGGCATTGATCTACCTCGCCGGCCTCGGGCTCACAGGATTCGGTTTTTTCCTCGCCCGTGCGAAGGAGCACGTTCGCGGCTACGGCCGGATTGTTGCCGGAGGTGGCCTTGCCACGCTGTATTATGCCACGTATGCGGCGCATTTTGTCGAACCGCTCCGGGTGATTGAAAGTCCGTTCGTCGGAGGCGCGCTCCTGATGGCGCTGGCGGGCGGGATTCTGTGGCTGGCCGATCGGACGCGGTCGGAAGTGCTCGCGACGGCAACAACGGTCCTCGGGTTTTACACGGCGGCGATCAATCCGGTTGCGGGCTTTTCCGTCTTCAGCAACCTCATCCTTGCCGCGATGGCGCTCGTGCTGCTCGTTCGGCGGCGGTGGGTAGCGGTCTCGTTTCTCAGCCTGTTCGGATGCTACGCGGCGTTTGTTTTCTGGCAGGCCCGGCACGGGAGTGCGTTGTCGGTGTGGCAGGCGTTGGCCTTTCCGGCCAGCTATTGGATCGTCTTTGCCGTGGCGGCGGCCTTCGCGCGCGCGGGGCGGTTCGGGCCGGGTTCGGGCTCCGTCTTTATTACGCTCAACAACGGCGGTTTCTTCGGAACGGCAGCGCTTGTGTTGCTTCCGGACCATTCTGACCGAATCTGGCTCCTTTCGCTCTGGTTTGGTGTGCTGCTGTTGGCGCTTTCCGCGTGGGAATCGCGCCGGAGGGAGCGCGACGGTGGCATCGAAGCGACGTATCTCTGGCAGGGGCTGGGGCTCGTGTTTCTGGCGATTCTTCTCAAGGTGGCGGGCTATCAATCGGCCCTGCTCTTTGCGGCGCAGGTTGCAGGGTTTGTGCGCCTGAGCAGGAGTCGCCATGGCGTGATTTTTCAAATCTTCGCCGGCATCGCAGCGGTGCTGGCTGCGTCACAGGCGGTTTGGAATCTGGCGTGCTCCGGATCTCATGCCGGTCTGGTCGCGGTGGTCGTATCGGTCGTGCTTACGGTTGCCGCATGGTCGTTGAAACGGCAAAGGGATGGCCTCGCCGCGCCTGCGCTCTGGTGGAGGCCGATGTTTCTTGTTGCCCTTGCGGCGCTGCCGGCGATCGGAGCGATCCATCAGGCATTTCCCGGCCCTGTCGGGATTTTGCTTTTCTGCGCAGTAGCGATTCTGCTAACCGTCGGATTTGTCGTGCATCGCCTGCCGGAGGTCGTTTTGGCGTCGCAGGCGTTTATTCTCTCCGGCGTTGCCCGTTGGCTTTTCGGTCCGCAGGACATCGAGGCCTCGGTGCCGGTCTTTCTTGCCCTGGGTGCGACGGTCATCGTGCAGCTTTTCTGGTGGAGAAATCAAAAGGAGTGGGCGACCGCCTGGCGCTGGCCGGCACTCGTTTTTCATTCGGTTCTGCTGGCTTTGGTTACGGGGCTCTGGCTGGGCGCACGGTTCGCGAGCCCTCAATTGGCCGTGACGTTGATCGCCGGCAGTCTGCTGCTCGGACTTCTGGGATGGAGGGGTAAGCTGAAGCCGATGGTTCTTTCCAGCGATCTCCTGACCTGGGCCGCCCTGATCGGAGTGATTCGCATGCTCGACAGCGGAGCTCCCTGGGCCTGGTCTCTCGCGGCGCTCGCGCTGGCGTGCGGCAAAGTCATCCTGACCGATCTGGCTTCCGGAGATTTCCCGGATGCGGCCGGCCAAGCCGTGCGTTTCTATGGGAATTTCGTTCGGGCAGCGGTTTTCATGCTCTCGACGGCATGGGTTTTTGCCGAGGTGCCGCGGGCCTGGCAGTTCACGGTGCTGAATGCGGGAGGTTTCGGTTTTCTTTTGGCCTTTTTGCTTTCTTCACGAGGAGCGCATGCAGCCTACGCGATCTTCTGGGGCGCGCTCGGGCTGGGCATCTTCTGCCTGCGTCAGCTTGATGGCACTCCGGTGGCCGTTCCCGATTTTGCTGCTCTCGCGCTGTTGCTCGTGGCGCAGAGGGCTCTGCGAATCCGGAAGATCGCCGTGCCGGAATGGGGTCATGCGCTTCTTGCGATTGCAGCGATCGGTGGAATCTGGATCCTTGGTGGCCGCTGGATGTCGGCGACGCACTCGGGATTTCTGCTCACGCTCGCGTGGTCGCTCTACGCCTTTGTTGTGCTGGCGACCGGCTTTATTCTTCGCGAGAGAATTTTCCGCTTTCTCGCCCTGCTGGTGCTTGGAGCGTCGGTTCTCCGGGTTTTCCTGCACGATGTCTGGCAGCTGGAGACGGGCTTCCGGATATTGAGCTTCCTTGTGCTCGGAATCGTGCTGCTCGTTCTCGGCTTCTTTTACAACCGTTTCGCCGACCAGCTAAAGAAATGGCTCTAGAGGGTGTCATGCACTTTGGAGAGGCAATCGCAGGAGAGGATTTTGGCGATTCTCAAGGCGCGAGCGAAGCGCCTGTGTGGAAGTCACACTGGCCGAGCGAGTAACGCCGAGAATCGCCAAAATCCTCCCTGCCCGGAGGGTTGGGCTGAAAACGGGCTGGCGGCGGCGTTGCAGCTCGCTTCCAGCCCGCTGAGGGGATGCTGCGCTCGCTGCGCCTTGCCGGCAGCCCGTTTTGAACCCAACGATTCCCTGCCCAAAGTGCATGACACCCTCTAAGGCTCTATCGGTCCTGAAGCCCGATGATCCGCCCGGCGTAGCCTGTCATTTCGAGGTAGCCTTTTGCCGAGATCTTGTTGCCGGCGCGGCGGCCTTTGGCGGAAATCGCTCCCTCCCAGTAGGCGAAGGGTTCCGCGGCAAGTTCCTGATTGTCGAGTCGTGCCGTAATGTCGAGATCGAGTTCGAGGGAAGGAATACGAAGCCGCCACGCGACCGGGTAGCTTGCGCCGGTTTTCGGGCTTTTCCACCGGGAGACGGGAGTGAGTTCGAAATCGGCATTCTCGATTTTTTCCGAGCGGCCGTCCGCAGCGATAAATGTCCCTGAGGAAAAAGGATCGCGCGTGCCGGATTTCGTCCGGATCTGAAAGACCATGAGGTCGGTGCCGTCATCGAACTGGAGGCTGAACCAATCCCAGCCCGTCTGCTCGCTCGTAAGCTGGTTGGTGGCCCATTCGTGATCGAACCAGGTGAGACCACGGACCTGGTGGGCTTTCCCTTGCCACGTGATCGTGCCTTCCGTCTTGAGGCGCGTGAGCGAGTAGTAGTGAGAGGCCCGTCCGGCACCCTCCGCTTTCTGGCTGACCCCGTCGCGGCCGTGAAAAACCGGAGGCTTGGCGGATTCCAACGCGAGATCGATCGCGATGTCGCCCTCGGCGGCGCGGAGGCGGAAGGAATGCTGTCCGGTTAGCTCGCAGGTCCAGTTTTTGATCCATGCGAGACGCCTGCCATCGTCGAATCCCGCCTCGCCGAAGGCCCCGCGCGAGAGGTGCTGGAAATGGCGGAAATCCCGGCCGGTGATGGCCGTGACGGCGAAGTGTGCAAACTTCACGTCGCGCGTTCCAAACGCCGAGCTGGCGGCTTCGCGGTCTGAGGGAATCACGCCCTGCCGGAAAAACGTGAGCTGGTATCCGAATTCCACGCCGTCGTCTGTTTCAACGTTTCCCGTGAAATACCACCACTCGGTCTTGAACGACGGATGCGACCCATGATCGCGCGGGAACTCATACGTCCATCCGGGTAGGGAAGGGGACCATGCGCTTTCGGCGGCAAACGCCGTTACCCCTGCGAGCAAGAGAGCGGCCAAAGCGGAAAAGATTCGTCTCACAGAGATCATTTACGCTTCGCGTCGGCCATGGTGGGCCGGGGATTTTCTGTCGCGATGACGATCAGCGTCCCTGCTCGCGATCGGTGTAGAGCGCGACCAGCGCCGCGCCGATGGCCTGGGAAAGCTCGCCCAGCGAGGCGGTGACGATTTTCAGCGTGCGTTGCTGGACCGGGAAGAGCCACGGAAGGGCGGCATCGCGGATCCCGTTAAGGTAGCGCTCGCGGAAGGCTTCCGTCGTCGATCCCGGGTCAATCAAACCGCCGCCGATGATAACGAATTCGGCATCAAATGCGATCGAGAGATTTGCCACGTGAAGCCCAAGGGCGCGGGCCTGGAGGTCAAAAATTTCCAGCGCCAACGGATCGCCATCCTGCGCGCGGCCGCGGAGCGAGAGGGCTTTTTCCTTCGCAGGGAGAACGGATTTTGCGAGCTCGTGGTCCGGGTATTTCGGGAGGAGGTAGTCCAGAAATTGCGGGAGACCAGAGATCGTCGGGT
>CAZSMN010000256.1:0-5758 GCA_964607615.1 uncultured Chthoniobacterales bacterium
TAATGTTTTGTCTGAGGTCCCGACATTGAGCGGGAGGGAGAGAATAGGGGAGCGCAGGAAGTGCGCAAGGAGAAAAGCGCAAAAAATCAGTCCGCCCACGGACGGAGCAGAAAGCCCATCGCCCGGTCGCCGAAGGTCGGCAGGACCTCGTGGCCGTGGTCCGGGAAAATCGCCGCCTCTCTCGGGCACTCCAGGCTATTGAAGACCGCAAACTGCGTCGAAGGCGGGCAGATCGGGTCCATCAGCGTGAGCGCCATCAGGACTTCGGCGCGGATGCGTGGCGCAAGGAAGTGCACGTCGATGTAGCCGAGGCGTTCGAAGACCTCATCCTCCCGCTCATGGAGCGGATCAAACGAGCGGAAGTGGTTCCGGAGCTCTTGATAAGCGTCTTTTGCGAGATCCATTTCCCAGACCCGGCGGAAATCGGAGAGAAACGGGTAGAGCGAGACGCAGCGCCGGATGCGCGGTTCGAGTGCTGCGCAGGCAATCGCGAGCGCTCCGCCCTGCGATCCGCCCATGCAGGAGAGGCGATCGGCATCGACTTCCTCAAACCCCGCGACGACCCGGGCGAGCTGAACCGTATCGAGGAAAATCTGGCGGAACAGGAGCTTGTCGGGGGATTCCTCGGCGAGCCCACGGATAAAATGCCCCTGCAGCGTATTTCCCCGCACATTTCCGTTGTCTTCGCTTCGTCCGCCCTGGCCTCGGCAGTCCATCGCGGCAACGATTGCTCCCTGCCCAACATAGCCGAGTTTGTCGCTCCATTCACCGCTCGAGCCGGAATAGCCGTGAAACTGCAGGATCGCCGGTCGTGGAGATCCAATGGTCGATGGCCGGAGGTACTTGGCGTAGATCCGCGCGCCGCCGACACCGGTAAACGTGAGGTCGAAAAGCTCTGCGTGAGGGACGGTGAGGGCGGTTGAACGCTTCAGTTCGGGTTCCGGGTCGGTGGCATCAAGCTCTGCCAGCGCCCGCGCCCAGTAGGCCTCAAAATCCTCCGGCCTCGGGCTGATTCCGCGGTAGGCCTTCAGCTCCTCGAGCGGTTTGTCGAGCAGCGGCATGGCGTCAATTGATCAGGTTCAGAATCGGCTGTGGGAACAGGCCAAAGATCAGAATGAGGCCGGCGAGAACGATGATAAAGAAGCGGGAGAGCGGCGAGACAACGATCGGATCCGCGTCCTCCGACGCCGGTTGCCAATACATGGCGCGCACGGCTTTGAGGTAGTAATAGAAGCCGGCCGCGACCGTGATCACGCCAAGGAGGACGAGCAAGTATTGCTTCTGCTGCATAGCGGCCTCGAAGATGAAGAATTTGCCGAGGAACCCGACCGTGAACGGAAGGCCTGCGAGCGAGAGCATTGCAAGGAGCAGGGCAAATGCCAGGCCGGGAGAACGGCGTCCCAGTCCGTTGAAACAGGAGATATCATCGCCACCGCTTGCCTTGGCCACCGGAATCATCACCAGGAAGGCCAGCATCGTCATCAGGAGATAGCCAAAGAGGTAGAAAACAATCGCCTTGCCAGCCATTGGTGCTCCGACGCTTGCGACGCCGATCAGCAGGTAGCCCGCATGCGCGATGCTGGAGTAGGCCAGGAGGCGCTTGAGATTTGTTTGGGGCATCGCGGCAAGGTTGCCGTAGATCAGCGTGAGCCCGGCGAGCACCCCGAGGACGAGAATCAGCTTTTCCTGAATCGCGGGCACGGTAAGGAACGGCTCGAGCACGCGAATCAGGACGACGAATCCCGCAGCCTTCGAGCCGACGGAAAGAAAGGCGGTGATCGGTGTCGGCGCGCCCTGATAGACATCCGGCACCCAGAACTGGAACGGTGCGGCGGCGATTTTGAAGCCGATCGCGACGAGCACCAGCCCGAGGCCGAAGAGAAGGGCTGTCTGGTTGGCGACCGGGTTCTCCGGGAGCACGGCCGCGATTTTGCTCAAGCCGGTCTGGCCCGTCATACCAAAGATCCACGTAATGCCGTAAACCAGAAAGCCGGTCGAGAGGGCCCCAAGGATGAGATATTTCGTTCCAGCCTCCAAGCTTGCTGCGCTGCGCCGCAGGTAGGCAACCAGTATGTAGAACGAAATGGTCACGAGCTCCAGCGCGCAGAAGATCACGATGAAATCGGCCGCTGAGACCATCCACATGAGCCCCAGGCAGGTGAAGACCGGAAGGACAAAAAACTCCCCGAGACCGGCCTGCGGTTTCGACGAGGGAATCAGGCGCTCAACCACCGGCGCATAGTCAATCGACATCGCGATCGTGATGATCGTTGCCAGCAGCGAGAAGCGCTTGAAGAACAGCGCGAGAGGGTCGGTGACGTAAAAGCCCGAAAAGTCGAAGCCGGCGCGCGCCGGTTGCAGGAAGAACGTGAGTCCGAAAACCACAGCGAGACCGAAGATCGCCCCGTAGGCGAGTGCGCGTTTGTCGGTTTTGACAAAAAATGCATCGGCCATGAGCAGAAAAATGCCCAGGCAGAGGACGCAAATTTCGAGGGTAAAAGGCTGTACTATGGCCATATCAAACCGGGCGTGATCAGGTTCACGAGAAGTTGGGGAAAGAATCCGAAGAGGAGCATGACGGCGAGGAGCGTGAAGGCAGCGAGGCGCGGCATTCCGGCGATGTCTGGCAATCCGGCCCAGCGGCTGTCAAGCGTGCCGAGGAAAACGCGGCGATAGGCGCGGAGCATATAGACGGCGGAGATCACGACGCCCCAGACGGCGCAGACGGTGGCGATCTGGTAGCTGTTCAACGCGAAGACCTCCTTGGCTCCCGAGTTGCTGAAGAGCGGCGTGCCGGCAGCAAAGGCGCCGAAGAAAACCAGCAGCTCACCGGCAAAGTTCACGAACCCCGGCAGGCCGATCGAGGCCATGGCCGCAAAGCCGAAGAGCAATCCGAAGCGGGGCATCGCCTTGGCGAGACCGCCGAGTTCGGCAAAGTCGAGCGTTCCCGTCCGCTCGCGGATCTCGCCGCAGAGCGCGAAGAGCACCGCAATCGAGAGGCCGTGTGCAAAAAGCATCAGCGACGCACCGGTCAGGCTCAGGGCATTGAGGGCGGCAAAGCCGAGGAAAATGTAGCCCATGTGCATCACGCTCGAATAGCCGAGCATCCAGTCGAGCTTGCGCTGGCCGATCGTGATGTAGCCGACATAGAGAATGTTTCCGACCAGCATGACCAGCAGGAGATTGGAAAACTGGTCGACGGCATCCGGGAAGACAGGCGCGGCGATGCGGATGAGACCGTAGAGGCCGAACTTCTTCAGCACGCCGGCGTGGAGCATCGCCGCCGGAGCCGGAGCGCTGGCGTAGGCCTGTGGGGCCCAGGTGTGGAACGGAAACAGGGATACCAGAATCCCGAAGCCCATCAGGAGCAGCAGGTAGACCCACGAGCCGCCCCGCAGGAGTCCGGACTCGGAGAGCGCAAGGATCTTCCTGAGATCAAACGAACGAAAACCTTCGGGCTGGATGAGGTAGAGCCCGATCAGGCCAAGGAGCAGGACAAAGCTGCCGAGTGCGAGGTAGATCGTGGCCTTCCAAGCCGCTGCCTGGCGATCGCCGGAGCCCCAGATGCCGATGAGAAGGAAAGTCGGGATCAGAGCCAGCTCGTGGAACATGTAGAAGAAAAACACGTCCAGTGAAGAGAAGGCGCCGATGACGCCGGCCGAGATGAACATCAGGCAGGCGTAAAACATGTTCGGGCTCTTGGCTGGTGTCCGCGCCACCGCCACGGCCGCCACAGTCACCAGCGTCGAGAGGAGCAGCATGACGAGGCTGAGCCCGTCCGCGCCGAAGATGAAACTGATGCCCAGCGAAGGGATGGCAGGATATTCCCCGACAAACTGGTAGCCCTCCGCCCTCGGGAAGACGGCGAGAAGAACCAGGGTGAAGAGGAGATTGGTAACCGAGGCAACAAGAGCGGTGTAGCGGGCGTTTGACCCCGCCATGATGAAGGCGGCGGCCGCAACCGGCACCAGAATGAGGAAGATCAGCGGGCTCATCGTGAGAGAAGCAGGTAGAGGAGACCGACGACTCCGGCTCCGAAGAAGAAGGCGTAGGCCTGAAGATTGCCGAACTGGAGGAAGCGGAGCACAAACCCGCACGCCCAGGTCACCTTGCTGGGCACCTGAACGATCAGCAGATCAACAATCCACCGGTCGGCCCATCCGAGCACCGCCGCGCCGGCATCCTGGATGTTTTTCACCGCCCAGTAATAGACATTGTCGATGTAGAGGCGGTTGGCAAAAGCCGGGATGGAAATCGGATCCTTCGCCGCATTGCCGTAGAGGAGCCACGCGAGCCCGACGCCGCCGGCGAAGAGTGCCCAGAGGACGTAGTGAAGGATGTGCGGTACGTGTTCGGGCTCCTCGAGCTTGAAGAAGAGGCCGGAGATAAATCCGAAGCCGGCGATCAACGCCGGAACCGCGAGGCAGAAGAGCGGGATCAGCATGACCAGCGGCGACTCGTGCGCGTGTTTGGCGTGCTCGTCGCGCGGCTTGCCGAGGAACACGACGAAAACCAGGCGGAACGTGTAAAACGCCGTGAGGCCGGCCGTTGCGACCGAGAGCCAGCCAAGGAAGGGCTTCTCAACCACCGCCCAGGCGATGATGAGATCTTTGCTGAAGTAGCCGCTCGTGAAGGGGCATCCGGAGAGGGCCAGGGCACCGGCGAACATCGCGACAAACGTGAACGGCATCTTGTTTTTCAGAGCGCCCATCTTCCAGATGTTCTGCTCGTGGTGCATGCCGACAATGACGGATCCCGCGCAGAGAAAGAGAAGGCACTTGAAGCAGGCGTGCGTAAAGAGGTGGAACATCGGGACGTCGGCCGTCGGTGCCACGCCGATGCCCATCACCATGTAGCCGAGCTGCGAGATCGTCGAATAGGCGAGGATGCGCTTGATGTCATCCTGCTGAGTCGCCATCAGCGCTGCGAGGAAGCATGTGATTCCGCCGACCCAGGCGATCACGTCGAGGCCGACAGGAGTCGCTTCGAGAATCGGGAAAATGCGCGCCAGCATGTAAACACCGGCCGCGACCATCGTGGCCGCGTGGAGGAGGGAGGAGACAGGCGTCGGACCCTCCATCGAATTCGGCAGCCAGACGTGCAGGGGCATCTGCGCGGATTTTCCGATCGTGCCGCAGAAAACCAGCACGGCGGCAATGGCAAGGTAGATCGGGAACCCGTCGAATACGGCGATGCTTTCCTTCAGCTCCGCAAAAACCACGGTCCCCGTGGCCGACCAGAAAAGGAGAATGCCGAGGAGGAAACCGAAGTCGCCGATCCGGTTGACAATGAACGCCTGCTTGCCGGCATCGGCTGCCGAGTCCTTCGAATAGTAGTGTCCGATCAGGATGTAGGAGCTCACGCCGACAAGCTCCCAGAAGATGAACATCATCACGAAGTTGTCCGCGAGGACGATGCCGAGCATCGAGAAAAGGAACAGCGAAAGGCCGGCGAAGTAGCGCCAGTAGCCCTCCTCGGTCTTCATGTAGCCGATCGAATACGTAAATACGAGCGTGGCGATCGTGGTCACGACCACGAGCATAACCTTGCTCAGTTGGTCGATGGTGACGCCGATCGGAATCCGGAACGCTTCACCGAAGTCGAGCCAGTAGAAACGCAGGGACTGCGCCGGTTCGGCCTGTGCGAAGAGCCACCAGCTCAGCACGCATCCGATGGCGGCGGAGCCGATCGCCAGCCCGGCGCTCAGAGGCTTCGAGAACCGCCCGGCGAACAGGATGACCGTCGCGGCGGCGAAGGG
>CAZSMN010000257.1:0-5750 GCA_964607615.1 uncultured Chthoniobacterales bacterium
GTGCGTTTCATGATACCCTCACGTTGCGTTGTCGCCACGAGTTGTCAATAGGTATATACAATCCTGCTCCTTGGACCTCCGGGTTCGGGGAAAAGTATGCTGGCAAAGCGGATCGCAACGATCATTCCGCCCATGACCCTCGACGAGGCCATCGAGACGACGAAGATCCACAGCATTTGCGGGCTATTGAGCGAGAAGAATGCCTTTGTCGCGAGCCGGCCGTTCCGGTCACCGCACCACACGATCAGCGATATCGGTCTGCTTGGCGGGTCGACGAATCCGACGCCGGGCGAGGTGAGCGTGGCGCATAACGGGGTGCTTTTTCTCGATGAGTTGCCGGAGTTCAAACGCTCGACCCTCGAGGTGATGCGGCAGCCGCTGGAGGATGGCCGCGTAACGATCTCGCGCGCGGCGGGGACGATGACGTTTCCTGCGGATTTCATGCTCGTAGCGGCGATGAATCCGTGTGCGTGCGGGTATTTCGGGGATCCCACGCGGGAGTGTCGTTGTTCGCCGGGACAGATCGAGCGCTATCGGAACCGGATCTCCGGCCCGCTTCTTGACCGGATCGATATCCATGTCGAGGCGCCGGCGGTGGAGTATCGCGAGCTCTCAAGCCGGGAGGCGGCGGAGAGTTCGGCGTCGATCCGTGCGAGGGTCGAACAGGCGCGGTGCATCCAGAGCGAACGCTTCGCCACGGGCCGCAAGACGGCCTGCAACGCGCGCATGGGGCATTCGCAGATCAAGAAATTCTGCGAGCTCGATTCAGCCGGTGAAGAGATGCTCCGCCATGCGATGGAAGATCTGCAACTCAGCGCGCGGGCCTACGACCGGATCTTGAAGGTGGCGCGGACGATTGCCGATCTCGCGGGAAGCCCCCGCGTGGAGAGCCAACACGTGGGCGAGGCGATCCAATACCGGACGCTGGATCGCCGGCTCTGGTCGTGATCAGTTGTTGATCAGCCCGGCCACGAGAGGTGTGGCCTCACCAACGTCCGCGGCGGCCGCAGCGGCTTTCGCCTTGCCTTCGAACCACTTGTCGTATTCCTCCTGCGGAACGACGCGGATGCGGGCTTTCATGTTGTAATGCCCGGTGCCGCAGAGCTGGCTGCAGGCGAGTTCAAATTCCCCCGTCTTCGTGGTCTGAAACCAGATCCACTTGATGGTGCGGCCCGGGACGGCGTCCTGATAGAGGCGGAATTCCGGCACGTAGAACGAATGGATCACATCGCGGGAGCGCAGGAGCACGTGAACCGCTTTTCCCACCGGAATCACGAGTTCGGTGGAGGTGAAGTCATCTTTGGCCGCCGCGTCGTCCTGATTGACGCCGAACTTGTTTTCCATGCTGATCCGCTTGACATCGGCTTCACCGAGCTTGCCATCCGCTCCCGGGTAGCGGAGATCCCAGCCGAATTGGTAGCTTACGATGTCCACCGTCAGCGCATCGGCGGGAGGCGGGGTTTTGGTCAGTTGAAACCAGACGTGGTTGCTCCAGACGGCAAGCCCCAGAAATATGGCGGTCGGGATGGCCGTCCACCAGATCTCAAGTGTGTTATTGCCGTGGCTGTAGTGGGCTTTGTGTCCGGGCCGCCGGCGGTAGCGGATGAGGTAGACGATGTAAACGACCTGGGTGAGGACAAAAGCCGCCAGCGTGAGGCCGAAGATGAAGTTGAGCAGGCCGTCAATCTTGTCTCCGCCGACCGTGACGCTTTGCGGTGCCCAGAAAAGGTTGCCGGTCCGTTCTGCGGCGTTTGCTGTGGACACGAGAAGCGGCAGAACGCAGAGCAGCGCTGTGAGCAGGCGCGGGGTGGCTTTCATGATGTTTGTTCCTTGGGGGTAGGGAGAGATATCACGCAGCCGGTGCCGCGGCAGGCGCTGCAGGGGCAGGCGCCTCGCCGGCGGGGGGAGCAGGGCTCGCGGGAGCGGCAGGTGCCGCATCTGCTGCCGGAACCTTGGTAGCCGGGATGGCTTGGAGTTCCTGCTGCGTCCATGGGTCAGAGCGTTGCGCGGTTTCGTCGCGGATCTGCTTGACGAATTCCGGCGTGATCGGCGGGGCAGCATTGCCCCATTCGGCACGGATGTAGGTCAGGATGGCAGCGATCTGTTCATCCTTGAGCTGTTTCCATGGCGGCATCGCGTTGTTGTAGGTGTTCCCTTTGACCTGGATCGGCCCCTGGAGGCCCTGGAGGAGAATTTTGACGAGATGGTTATCACCGTGCCAGTCACCGCCGACGACCCACTCGCTGCCGGCGAGGGGCGGAAATTGTCCAGCGACGCCGAGGCCTGTGGTCTGATGGCAGACGACGCAATTCTGGGTGAAGAGACGTTTTCCGACCACCATGGGATCCGGCGGGCCGGTCTCAACCGCTGCACCTCCGCCAGCCCACGCGACGAGTTTCGGGTCGAAGACATCGGCACGGAAGCCGCCGCTGTTGAAGGCCAAATAGAGGCCCGACCAGAAGACGATGCAGAAAAAAACGGTGATCAGCCAGAGGGGGACGGGCTCGTAGCCGTCGCGGGGCTCGGCTTGTTCGCGCATGATCGAGCCATGTACCTGTGCGACATTCATGTCGCTGGACAGTTCGTTTTCCTTGAAACCCTCGTCGGGCGGCGGCGTTTGGTTCGACACGGCGTGTTACTTGGCTGGTGGCTCCGGGGACTCCGGAAGCGGGAAGTTACGTTTCAGGGAAATGAGGTAGGCCACGAGTGCCTTCGCCTCTTCGGTGGGCACGACCTCGTAGCCCGGCGCCGGAGCGTGGGGGCCGGAGAGGCCTTTGACGGCGTCGTCGGACGGCTGTCCCTGGATCTTCTGCATCTTGTACAGGTAGCGGAACGAGGGCATGACCGACCAGTCGGTTACCGTCTTCGGCTCGTAGAGGTGCTTGTGATGCCAGTTGGCATCGGGCTGCCTGACTCCGATATTCGAGAGATCGGGGCCGGTGCGCATGGTGCCGAGGAAGGCGGGCTGCTCGCGGATGTAATCGCGGGCGACCGTCTGGCGCGGGCCGAGGCCTTTGGCGATATCCGTCGAGAGCGGAGCGAGGCGGACCTGCTGGCTGTGGCAGTAGACGCATCCGTTGGCTGCGTAGGCCTTCTGTCCGGCGACCGCTAGGCCGCTTTGTGCCGGGGGAAGGTAGCCGCCGGTTTCCTCATCGGGAAGCGGCTGCATTTTTCCGAGCGACAGGTACGGGTAGGCCACAAGGCCGATCCACGACGAGGCAAAGGTCAGGAAGACGCCGAGGAAGATCAGAGGAAGCTTGTTCATACGGTGACAGCCTCCTTGGTTTCCGCTTTTGCAAAAAGGGCCGGGCCTTCCCGTTTTTGACCGATTTTAAGAATCATCTGAGTGAAGAGGATCGCGAAGATCACGTGAGCCGCGAGGAGGACGAAACCCGAGATGCCGCGGACGATGCGGAAGGGTGTTGCGTATTCCAGCGAGGTCCGGAAGGTTGCAATCGGATCATAGAAGGCGAGCCCCTGAAGGATGCCGCCGATCGTGAGCGAGCCGACCATGAGAAGGATGCCGGTCGCGGCGAGCCAGAAGTGCCAGCGGATCATCGTGGCGGACGGCCACTCCCAGCCGACGAGACGCGGGATAATGTAATACATCGCCCCGAACATGATCATCGTGAAGAAGCCATAAAGGCCAAGGTGAGCATGCCCGATGGTGTGATCGGTGAAGTGAATGAACGTATTCCACGAAGGGATGGCCATGGAACTGCCCTGCAGGCTGACCAAGGTGTAGGTCATCGCGCCGAAGACGGTGAAGCGGAGGGTTGGGCTCCACTTGAGCGCTTCGAAGTGGCCGCGCATCGTCATGTGGTGGTTGATGGCCACCGTAATGACCGGAATGAACATCATGATGCTGGCCACCACGCTCGCGCTGACCATCCAAGCCGGGAAGGGGCCGCCGATCAGGTGGTGCATGCCGTTCCAGCTGTAGAAGAGGGCAAGCGACCAGAAGCCGAGAATACTCAGGTAGTAGCTGTGGATCGGGCGGCCGATGACCTTGGGGATCATGTAGTAGGCGCTCGCAAGGCCGATCGGGGTGAACCAGAGACCGAGCACGTTATGAGCGAACCACCAGTTCACCGCACCCTGGGCCGAGCCTTGGATCGGTTGCCAGATCAGGAGGATATTGGCGGTCGCGTAGAGCCACGGGAACCAGAGAAACGCCGCGAAAAGATACCACTGGGACACGTAGACATGTCCCGGGCGGCGGTAGCGGAACATGATGATTGTCCAGATGCTGATAAACGCGTAGGCGACGAAGAGGATCGGAGTCGCGTAGCCGGGGAATTCAAGCCACTCGATCGAACGGCTGTCTCCGGCGAGAATGCCGAGGATGCCAACAAGAACGCCGAGATTCCAGAAGATAGCCGCCGTGATGAGAAGCTTCGAGTGGAGCAGGACGACGCGGCAGAGGCGGGCCATGAGCCAGATACCGACACCGATGCCGGCAGCGGAGGCCCAGCCGTAGATCACCGCATTGAGGTGCGCCGGACGGAGGCGGCCGAACGTGAGCCAGGCGGCACCGTCGAGAAGCGACGGGTGGGTCATTTTCCACGCGGAAATCAGGCCGAGAACCGAACCGACAACGAGCCAGAAAATGGCGGAACCGAAAAACAGGAGAACGGGGAAGCGCGTTGAGGCGTCGATCTCGGCGCGCTCGTGACTGGCGAGGGTGTCCGGCTCGGTCGAAGGATTGAGAGAAGACAGGAGGCTATGCGACTTCATTGGCGATTGCGGGACGGAAATTTGTCCGTTGGAGCTCCCACGGGCTCATCATCATCAAAAATGGTTTTTGCCGCCTCGGGAAGGTTATTGAGCTGGCCGGAGCGGACGGCCCACCAGAAGGCCCAGAGGGCGCTTCCACTGACGAGCACAAGGCCCATAAGAAGGAGGAGCAGTCCGGCATTCATGGTGCGGGGGCTGCGGGAGTTGCGGCCGGTGCCGGCGCCTCTGTTGCCGCGGGAGCCGGAGACGGAGCGGGGGTGCCTCCGACGGGATAGGCGGGCCGGGGCTGTGAGTTGTTCAGGACCGGCAGGACTTTATTCAGAGCGACGTCAATCGGGATCTGGACTGTGCCTTTGGCACGATCGACCCACGCATAGCTGTGAAGCTTCGCGTCGTTTTCCTTGCGGAGCTCGGCGAGATTTTTGATGCGGATTTCCGCGCGGGCGGCCTCTTCCGGATCGGTGCTGCCGGTGGAGGACCCGACGAGCCATTTGTTGATGCCGAAGAAAAGGACGATCATCAGCAGGCCGAGGACGAAGAACGGCCAGATGGCGGGCGGTTTAGGCTGTTGGGAAGTTGGCTCTTGCATCAGTTCTTGAGAGCGATGGATTGCGGGAGGCGCGGGTCACGCAGCGGCCAGAGCGGAGCGTCGCCAAGGCGCTTCAGGAAAACGGCGGCAAGGGTCGAGCCGATGGCCAGCACGCAGAGAATATCGAGCGGACTCGGCGTGAAGCCGGCCTTGTGAATGGCGGGAAGGACAATCACGTAGATGTCCAGCAGGTGCATGAGCAGAATCCAGATTGCCATGCCGCAAAGGAACGCAGGCTTCTTTTTGCCGAGGTTCGGCAGCAGCAGGAGGAAGGGAACGAAGAAATGCCCGACCACAAGGGCGGTGCTCAGGATCTGCCAGCTCTCGGTGTTCCGGCGGAGGAAATAGACGGTTTCTTCCGGGATGTTGGCATACCAGATGAGCATGTATTGGCTGAAGCCGATGTAGGCCCAGAACACGGTGA
>CAZSMN010000258.1:0-5729 GCA_964607615.1 uncultured Chthoniobacterales bacterium
CGGGCCGAATGCCAGCGCGGCATGTGCGCCTCGACCATCAGGCAGGCCGTCTGCTCCTCCGGCGCCTCCTCCTGGGGATTCGGCAGCAGCAGCAGGTCACACGGCGCCTTCTGGAGAAGGTCCCGCGCGACGCCGCCGGTGAAGTTGCGGAACTCTGTCGGCGTATCCATCGCACCGGCGATCAGCATGTCAAAATACTCACTGCCGGCCGCATCAAGGAGCGCCTCCGAAGGCGTGCTGCCCTCGCACCAGTAAATATCCACTTCGTCGCGGCCGAGCTTCGCAAACGCCTCGCGGAATCTGCTCACCTTCTCATCCGAGCGCTCGTCGGCATGCAGGATGCTCAGCCGGGCGCCGAACTTCCGGGCCACGCGGTCCGCCTCCGCAATGACGGCGCCAAAGCGGGGCGAAAAAGTAGCGGCTACGGCAAAGTGCGGCTCGGGCATCTCGGCGCAGTTTCGCGTCTGAGTCCCTCCGGCGCCAGTGGAAAAATCAGGAACCCGCGAGTTTCAACACCGTGCGGAATTCCGCCGCGCTCAGGGGCATTACGCTGAGGCGGGACTGGCGGAGCAGGCCGATCTCCGCCAGTGACGGCTCGGCCTTGATCGCCTCGAGCGGAACCGGTGCCGCGAGCGCCTTGACAGGCTTCAAATCCACGCACGACCAGTCGCCTTCCTTGGCCGTCGGATCCGGATACGCCGTCCGCACGACCTCGGCAATGCCGACAATCTCCTTCCCGACCACGCTATGGTAGAAAAGCACGCGGTCACCGGCCTTCATGGCCCGGAGATGGTTCCTCGCTTGGAAATTCCGGACGCCGGTCCAGGCGGTTTTGCCGTCGCGGACAAAGTCCTGCCACGAGTAGGCGGTTGGTTCCTGTTTCACGAGCCAGTAATTCATACGCAAAGACGGTCGGGGATTTTTCCGGCGAGGTGCTGCTCGATATTCTCCGCCGTGAAGCGGTTGATAAACGCACGGGCCTCGTCGCTGTTGTAGGCGTTGTGAGGGGTAAAAACCACCTGCGGCCGGCGCAGGAGGGCGCTGCTGGAGAGAAAGCGGGAGATTTCCTTCATACGGACCGGCGGCATCGAGATGCGGTCGCGCTCCCCGCCGAAGGCCCGCACGCGGTCGGCGATCTGCGCGCCGAGCTGGGCGGTCACCCCGCCGCGGAAGACGCTCTCCTCCTCGAGCACGTCGAGCCCGGCCCCGCCGACCCGGCCCTCGTCGAGCGCTTCAAGAAGGGCGTCCGAGTCCACCAGGCCCCCGCGGGCGGTATTAATCAGCAGAAGCCCCTGCTTGCAGAGACGGAGCGCGTCGCGGTTGATCAGATGGTACGTGTGCTCGTTCAGCGGGACGTGCAGCGTGATCACGTCGGACTCCCGCAGCAGCGTTTCGAGCGACGTGTAGCGGAACTCGAGGATCTCGGTGAAAAGCGACTGCGGTTTCTCGTCAAAGGCCAGAACACGGAGTCCGAACGCGCTTGCGATGCGGATCACGTGCATCCCCACCCGGCCGGCCCCGATCACGCCAAGCGTCCGTCCGCGCAGGTCCATGCCGCGGAATTTCTCATGCACAAACCTTCCGGCGAACGCCGCTTCGGTCGACTCGCGGAGACGGCGCGAAAGGGCGAGAATGAGCGCGAACGTATGCTCGGCGACCGTGTTTTCGCCGTAGCCGGAGACGCACGCGACGCTGATGTTACGCTCCCGGCAGGCGGGCTTGTCAATGTGATCGCACCCTGTCGAGCGCGTCGCGATGAAGCGGAGATGCGGATGGCTCTCGATAAATGCCCGGTCGATCCGCTCGCCGATGAAAACCGACAGAACCCCGACGTCCGCCGGCACCCCGGAGAGCTGATCGCAGAAATCCGGATCATAGGCGGCGAAGCGCTCGGCAAAAAAATCGCCCTCTTCACTCTCGGTCGCAACGAAACAGATTTTACGGCTTTGCATGAGGGGCTCCGGAAACCGATTATGGCGTCCGGATTTTTCAAAAACAAGTATGTCGCAACGTGGAATCTTCATCACCTTCGAGGGATCGGAGGGCTGTGGGAAGTCGACCCAGATCGGCCTCCTTGCCGAGTGGCTCCGCGGCTCGGGCCGCGAGGTCGTCCTCGTTCGCGAGCCAGGAGGCACGCCGGCCGGCGAGCTGATCCGCCATCTTCTCCAGCATGCCCCTGAGGGCGAAAATCTCACACCCGAGGCCGAGCTCCTCCTCTTCGCGGCCAGCCGCGCCCAGCTCGTGCGCGAGATCATCGAGCCGGCCCTCGCCGCCGGCCATGCCGTCATCTCCGACCGGTTTCTTGACTCCACCACCGTCTATCAGGGCGTGGCCCGCCGGATTCCCGCCGACGCCACGGCCCGCATCAATGCCTTCGCCGTCGGGACATGCCTGCCGGACGCGACGTTTCTTCTCGATATCGACCCGGACGTGGCCGCCGCCCGGATCGGGGATCGTGAGAAAGACCGCATCGAGCGCGAGCCGGCTTCGTTTTTCCACGCCGTCCGCGAAGGATACCTCGCCGTCGCCGCCTCCGAAAAAAAGCGGATCCACATCATCGATGCCTCCCGCGAACCGGAGGCCGTGGCCGTGGACATCCGCAACGCCACCGCCCGGCTGCTCGGCTAGCGCCCGCGCCTCAACGCCGGGGATCGACCAGCGCGAGCACCTCGGCGAAAGGCACGCCGGCCAGCAGCCCGAACGCCTCGTGGCGGAAAAGCCGGTCACGGGATGTCGCAGGGCTGCGGATCCCGCACAAAAACCGCGCAAGGGCCCGCCCGCTCCGCAGAGCGGCATGCCCCTCCCGGCGCACAGAATCGATGGCCGCCATATGCTCCATCGTGATCCGGGCCGGCGTCCGCCGGAGCCTGACACCCCGTCCGCCACCTCCTGACGCGCAACGGCTGCAGGAACCGCAATCCGTTTCCAGCCGTTCGCCAAAGTGCCTGAGAAGCCGTCGCGTAAGGCAGCCCGCGCTGCCGATAAAGCCGAGAACCTCCGCGATCCGCTCCAGCCCGCGCCGCTCGCGCTCGGCAAACAGCGCGATGAGGTCCTCCGCGACTTCGGAAGGGCGCCGTTCCGAGGCTGCCGGCAGAAGGCGGAACCCCTGCCGCAGGCTCCGACGGTCCATCTCCAGCTCGCGCCCTTCTTCGAGCGTCTCAAGCATCGAAAGGATCTTGTCACGACGGATTCCCGTCCGCTCCGAGAGCGCATCCAACCGGACGGTCACGGCCTGCCAGTAATCCTCCACGCCCTCCGTCATCGCCAGGATCAGCTTGCGCACCACCGGCTTGTGTCCCGCAATCAGTCGGTCGACCCGCTGAGGAAACCTCACCCTCAGGACCCCGTGCGTGGAACCCGTCCTTCCGAGAAGCTTCTCCCGCTCAAGATGCACGATCACCGCATCCACCGCGCCCGAGCGGATGTCCGAACTCCGCGAAAGCTCGTAGCGGCTGATCTCAAAATCCTCGCCCTGCCGCAGAAAGTGCCCGACCAGATGCCGGAGCGAGGCCTCGTCCGGCGTCTCGCCGAGCACGAAATTCTCAAGCACCGTGAGATCGTCCGCACAGGCAAGAAGCTCGCAATGCGAGGGGTGTCCGTCCCGCCCTGCGCGCCCGATCTCCTGCTGGTAGCCCTCGAGCGAGCGGGGCAGATTGTAGTGAAAAACGCTGCGCACATCCGCTTTGTCGACCCCCATGCCGAACGCGATCGTCGCCACGACCACATCGCACGTCCCGCCCAGAAAATCCTCCTGCACCGCCACACGGACCTCATCCGCAAACCCCGCATGGTAGGCCCGCGCCCGGAAGCCCCGTTTTTGCAACGCCGACGCCACCTGCTCCGCCGTAGCCTGAAGGGTTACATAAACAACCGTCGGCAGGCGTCCTACAACACCCAGCTCACCGGCGAGAACGTCGAGCCGGTCGGAATCCGCCACGGCCCGGACGTGTAGGCTCAGGTTCGGCCGGTGAAAGCTCGTCTGCACGTGATCCTCACGCCGAATGCGGAACTCCCTCCGGACATCGCCCGCCGCCTTCGGCGTCACGGTGGCCGTAAGCCCCAGCAGGCGCGGGATCTTCAACCTCTTCGCCGCACCCGCCACCCGGAGATATTCGGGCCGGAAGCTGTGACCCCACTCCGAGACGCAGTGCGCCTCATCGACCGCCAGCAGAGACACACAAACCCCGCGCAAATCGCGGAGGAAATCCCCGCTCACAAACTTCTCGGGCGAGACGTAAAGGAGCTTCAAAGCCCCGCTACGGAGCGCCTGCAGAACCTCCTCCGCCTCCTCTGGCGATTGCGTCGAATCCCAACGCGCGGCAGGAATACCCCTTTTCGTCAGCGCCGTGACCTGATCCCGCATCAACGCCAGCAGCGGGGAGACCACAATCGTCGTGCCCTCCAGCATCAGGGCCGGCAGTTGGTAGCAAAGGGATTTCCCTCCGCCCGTCGGTAAAACGGCCAGCACACGCCGGCCGTCGAGGACCTTCCGTATCACCTCCCCCTGCCCGGGACGAAGCGCCGGGTGCCCGAAACGCTCCCGGAGCACTCGCAACACACTCTCGTCCGATAGGTCGTCCATGGCAGAGCGCCAATAAACAGGGGCGCAGCCGGATGACAAGCCGCGCCCGCCGAACGGGCGATCGGCAGGGCTCGCACACCGCACCTCCAACAGGCCGTGCCACCGAAGACGCAGGAGCATTGCCGGGGTGCGATCGAAAACTCATCGACTTGCCACAGGGCGTCGGCCAACCTTTCCGGGCAATGGCTCTGTTGAAAGAAAATGCATGGGAAAGGCTCCGCGAGGCATGGTCCTCCGGCCGCCTCGGTCATGCCTACCTCCTGGCCGGACCCGAAGGCTCGGGCAAAAACTGGCTCGCAATGAAGCTGGCCGGCCTCGTCCTCGAAACTGAAGACGATCCCGCCTCGCACCCGGATTTCCACCAGGTCGCCCCCGAGTCGAAATCCCGCAAAATTGTTATCGAGCAGATGCGGACCATTGAGCAGGCATTGCAAATGAAGCCCCTCATCGGACGGACCAAGATCGCCGTTATCCACGATGCCGACCGTCTCCAGCCGCAGGCAGCGAATGCCTTCCTGAAGACGCTTGAGGAGCCGCCGCCGGGCTGCCACATCCTCCTCCTGTCATCGCTCCCCGAAGCCATTCTTGAGACCATTCTCTCCCGCTGCATCGCGGTCCCGCTGCGCACCCCCGGCCTGCCGGCGGTTTCGGCCGGACAGAAGGAAATTGCGGAGCTGCTCATTGAAACGCTCCTCCAGCCGGGCGGCCCCGATGTCGCCGCGTCGTTCCGCTTCACGCGCTCGTTCCAAAGGTCCATCGCCGCCGTCCGCGAGCGGGTCACCAGCGAGCTCCAGGCCGAGCTTAAGCAGGAGCTCAAGCTCTACCGCGACTCGACCGACGCCAAGTGGCAACAGGACCGCGAGGAGCAGATCAAAGCCCGCGCCGAGTCTCTCGTCGTACAGGAGCGCCAGCTCCTCCTCCACGCGGCAGGCGGCGTGCTCGCCGCGGCCCTCCGCGCCCAGCACCGTCCGGACGATCCGTGCCCGGAGCCGATCCGCAAAATCGCCGCCTCCGAACCGGCCGCCCGGTTGCTCCGCCGCCTCGATGCCGTCGAGCACACGCGCGACATGCTGGCCCGCGGGGTTCAGGAAGGTCTTGCGCTGGAAAGCGGATTTCTGGAAATGATCGCGGGCTCATGAAGAATCTT
>CAZSMN010000259.1:0-5713 GCA_964607615.1 uncultured Chthoniobacterales bacterium
TCATGATCTCGAATTTCCAGGAGCGCATGCGCCAGCTCTCGGACTACCTCTGCCCCGCAGATCGCGCGATCGACACACACCTCCGGGACGTCCTCCGCGATTACCTCCCGGAGATTTCCCCCAACGGCGAGTCCCTCGTTCCCGCCGATGCCCTCTACCTCGAGCGCCACGGCATCGCGCGCATCCTCTCTCTCCCGGCCAACAAGGACCGCTTCGAATCCTCGATCCTCACGTCCTACCGCGTCGCGCAAGGCGTCTGTCACAATCCCGCCAAAGACCGCAGGACCACCAAAGGTGTCTTCCATGTTGCCGAGGGCGGTCTCCCGATCGCTCATGATAAAAAAGCCGTCCCGCTCGGCACGTTCGCCCGGCTCCTGAAGCATGCTCTCCATCCTCCGGATGAGTTGAACATCCTTCCTTACACTTCCGGCCAGCCGCAGCCGGCCCCCATTTTTGCGTCGCTCCTCCTGCGTCCGATCGTGTCTCCGGGAGTCGCGGGCGTAACGCCCGAGCGCCGGATGGAGATCCGCTTCTTCGCTCCCGGCAGCCTCGTGGCCAATCTCGACTTTCTCGAGAGTATCTTCGGCAATGCCGGAGATCCCTCTCTGCCGGACAACGATGCGCGGCTGGATCCGATCCACTGGAGCGGCCACACCGGCTGCGTCATCCTCGCACCACACCTCATCACCCTTCGGAAAAAAGATCTCGGCCTCCCGCACCGCAGCAAAGCGACCGAACGCCAGATCCATGACGGCATGTGCTGGGAGAACGACGACGAGCTCTACAATGATGGCGGAGCCTTCAAGATCACCTGCCGCGACGCCCGGGGCGTCGTCGTCACCCTCATCGCCGACAACTATTTCGGCTACTGCAAAAAGGAGGTCAAAACCCAGATCAGCTTCGCCGCCAACCTGCTCGGCAACTGCGAGGAGGAACACGCCGGCGGGGCCATCGCCCTCCCGTCCTTCGACCTCGGGGAATACTTCTCGCCGAACGAACACAACCGCGACAACGACCACCGCTGGGCAGACACCCTGCGCACACTCGGCGACCGCCTCGACCTTCAGCCGGAGGGCTATGGCATCGATCGTAACTACTCCGATATCTACTACCTGCCCGAGGATGCCGTCGTGGACCTTCATGGCCAGGAGGTTCGCTGGCAGAGCGGCGGAGCCGCACAATCGATCGCGCTGCAGCCTGGCATCACCTACGTCCTGCCCTCCGGCCATAAAATCAAAATGGCCCAGCCGTCGCGCGGTCAGCGCTGGCGCCTCATCGGAACCAACCCCGAAGGCACCTTCTGTCACAAGCCGTGCACGGTTTCCGGCGGCGGAAAGTCCGAGATTTCGAAGTCGCTCTCCGATGCGATGATCACCGGCTCGGTGATCGTTCCCGACTTCCGGAACGACATCCAGCAGGCCGTCGAGATCATTCATCGCGACTTTGGCGATCGCTACCGCAACCCGCGCGAACCGGGCAAAGCCAGCCGCCCGCTCCTCAGCCCCGAGCGCTCGCTCGGCTCCGTCGTCCGCCTCCTCTCGCCCCGGCCGGACTATACCGATGCCTACAACGCCTGGGTCTCCTCCATCCCCCGCAGCGTCAAGGAACTCGTCTTCATCATCAAGCGCTTCTACAAGGCCGATTGGGAGGCGGATTGGGTGAAACGCTTCAGCGTCGATAAGATCAACGGCCTCCCCGGACAGGAGCTCAAATACCGCCGGCAGAAGCTCATCACGAACTACCTCCGCATCGGCTTCACCCTCGACGGCCGCTGGCGCACGTTCGGGCTCCGCAAAGACTTCTCGCCCGCTGTCAAAGTGCAGACCGAGGACGACATCTCGGCCTCGACCATCCTGCCCGCCGGAATGCTTTCCCATTTGCATCCCGACCAGAAGGCGCATGCCTTCAAGTTCATCACCAACTGCGAATTCCGCCTCTTCCAGCGGCCGGACGAAGCCATCCACCGCGGCTACGACCACCAGACCGAAAGCGATTTCTCTACCAAGGGGAATTTCTTTTCCAACTACGAGCCCCTCGACCGCGAGCAGGTCCGGGCGGTCATCCGTGACGCGATCCGCTTCGGGAAGTTCACCCAGCCCCTGCAGGATACGCTCCGCCAGTTTGCCGCGGCCTCGTCGCCGGACTATGCGATCTCATCCGCCCATCCGCGCATCGTGGACGGCAAGCCCAGCGAGAACCCGCGCTATCTCCAGAACCGAGACGATCTCAACAACCCGCGCAAATCCTACCTCTGCGAGATCGGCCTCCGCCTCTCCCGCCGCATCGCCGCGGATGAGCCCGCCCACCTGCCGGTAAGCTCCGTTCTCTCCGGCCGCCGGAACAATCCGCCCGACGCCGCAGCCGGGATCCGCTCGCTCGCTGTTTACAACCCGATCCACTACCAAGAGCACCCCGAGCTCTTCATGGACTACATCGCGAGCCTCACCGGCAAGTCCCCGTCCACCACGGGCGCCGGCAGCGAAGGCGCGCTGACGAAGGGGCCTTTCAACGCGCTCCTCCCCATTCACGATCTCAATAACGCCCTCGTGAGCTTCGTTGTGACAGGCCAGGACGGCTTCTCTACCGCGGCAGGTTACATCGGCCACAAATACCGCGTGGATCACGACATCAGCCTCCTCGTGCCGGAGATCTGGAGCCGAATGTTTGTCCACGAGCGCAAACCCGCCTACCTCATACAGAACGGCTTCCTCGAAAAGCTCGAGGACTTCGAATACGAAGGCCGCCAGGTGCTGGCCAGCCGGCTCGGCTACCGCATCACGGCGGACTTCACTTCGACCTTCCTCAACCGCATCTTCAGCGATCCCGTGCCCGTTTTCAGCCCCGAAATGCTGAGGCCCGAGCTCCAGTCGCTGCCGGAGTTTGTGGATGGCATCGATAACATCGTCGAGACCCACCAACGCGTTGCCCGGGCCTATTTTGAAGATGGTTCGGTCGATCGCGCCATTCCGCCGCTGGCCGCCCTGCTCCACATCATGGCCCATGGTTCCTACAATGGGATGACGGCCTCCGATCCCGCGTTCCGCAAGCTCTTCACCTACGAGGCGATTGTTGGGAGCGATTGGTATCAGGCGCGCATCGAACGCTTTATCGCGAAGGAACAATCCCACCTCAAGGGGCTGACAGCCTATCTGGAGGATTTTCTCCACCGTCCACACTATCAGAAAGAAGCGATCCGCCTCAAAATCGCCGACCGCCTCCAACAGGTGCGCGACCGGCTGGCAAAAATCTCCGACCCGTCCTGGGCCGGACAGCTTCAGGGCACACTCGGCGCCGACGAAGTCCGGTAACAGTTCGTCGCCCGCCGGCGTCCGTCAACCCAGGGCCGGATTCTGCACGATGCCGACGATCTGCCCTGCGGGGTTTTCCACCACCACCAGCGGCTCCGGAGGAAACGCCGCCACCAGTTGATCAACCGGCGCTCCAGCGCTGATCCGGCTCACCCCGCCCGCGATCTGGCCGACCGGAACCAGCGAGGTGGCGTGGACCTCCAACGCATGTTTCCCGAGCATGCCGATGGCACGGAGGTGAGAATCCACAACTGGAAACGCCATCTGGTCATAGCTTTTCACCAGGCGGTCTGCCTCCGCGCAGGTCATATCGGCCGGCAGCGCCACAAAGGCCGTCTGCATCACCTCCGCCACCCTGCGGTTGGAGAACGCAGCCCGATACCTGGCATACGCCAGTTCCTGCTGCGCTCCGAAGAAGACAAAGACCCCGATGAACATCAGCATCGGCGATCCGAAAAATCCCGCGACTAGAAACAGAACCGCCATCACCTGCCCGACACGGGCCGCCACGCTCGTTGCCGTGACATACGAAAACTTCATCGCAAGGAGCGCCCGCAGAACGCGGCCGCCATCCATCGGAAACGCCGGGATGGCGTTGAAGAGCACGAGCATCACGTTCACCACCATCAGCTTCTCGATCAGATTGCCATCCGCCCGCTCGAGGTCCGACAAGCCGGAAAATGTCATCTTCGTCGCCACGACCGCGAAGAGCGCCAACGCGATCACGATGTTCACGGCCGGACCGGCCACCGCGACAACGAGTTCCTGCCAGGGCTTGTCGGGCATCCGCTCAAGGCGCGCCACCCCGCCGATCGGGAGCAACGTGATGTCCGGCGTGCGGATCCCATACATGCGCGCCGCAAGCGCATGGCCGAACTCATGCAGGAGGACGCAAAGGAACAAAAGCAGGATAAATCCCACCCCCTCGGCCGCCGCCGGACCACCCCCCTGCTGCCAGAAAATCCACCCGAACCACGCCAGAAGGAGCAGGAAGGTGACGTGAATTTTGACGTCGATCCCGGAGATCCGGGCAATTCGATAGGACCAGCGCATAAAAATTGGTTTTCCGCCCGGCGGAATTAAAGATAGATACGTCTCTCCGTCTAAAGGACTTCCCCCAAGCCTTCCAACGGATAAACCGAAATCCGAAAAAGAAAATGTCATTCCCCGTTTTGAAGGTCCTTGTTGCCGATCCCATTTCCCAGCGCGGCGTCGAAGAGCTCGCCGCTGCCGGCACGCTGGAAGTTGTTGTAAAAACCGGCCTCCCCGAGGCCGAGATCCTCAAGATCATCCCTGAATTCTCCGCGCTCGTCGTCCGCAGCCAGACCAAGGTAACGGCAGCCGTCCTCGAGGCCGCCACGAAGCTCAAGGTCGTCGGCCGCGCCGGCGTGGGCGTTGATAACGTGGACGTCGAAGCCGCCACCCGCCGTGGCGTCATCGTGATGAACACCCCCGGCGGCAACACGATCTCGACTGCCGAGCATGCCTTCTCCCTGCTCATGAGCATCTCGCGCAGCATTCCGCAGGCGGACGCCAGCGTGAAGGCCGGCAAATGGGACCGCAAAAAATACGAAGGCGTCGAGCTCTACAACAAGACGCTCGGAATCCTCGGCATGGGCCGCATCGGCACCGAGCTCGCCCGCCGCGCGATCGCCTTCGGCATGCGCGTCGTCGCCTACGATCCCTACCTCTCGGTCTCCCGAGCCCGCAGCCTTCAGGTCGAGCTCGTTGAGGATCTCGACGCCCTCCTGCCGCTGGCCGATTTTATCACCATGCACATGCCGCTCACCGACGAGACGCGCCACATGCTGGATACGCGCCGCCTCGGGCTCTGCAAAAAAGGTGTCCGCATCGTCAACTGCGCCCGCGGCGGTCTCATCGATGAAGCCGCCCTCGGCGAAGCCCTCAAGTCCGGCCAGGTCGCAGCAGCCGCTCTCGACGTCTTCGAGGTCGAGCCGCCCCCGGCCGACTTCGCCCTCCGTGAGCTGCCGAATATCGTCTTCACTCCGCACCTCGGCGCCAGCACGGCCGAGGCTCAGGAAAATGTCGGGATCGAGATCGCCGAGGCCATCCGCGCCGCTCTCATCGACGGGGAGATCCGCAACGCGGTAAACATGCCGAGCATCGATGCGAAGACCGCGGCCGTCGTGAAGCCCTACCTCACGCTCGCCGACAAGCTCGGCCGGTTCGCCGCCCAGCTCGCTCCCAAGCGCAATGACCGCATCGTCATCACCTACGGCGGCAAAGCCGTTGAGATGCCGACCGACGCGATCAGTCGCGCCCTCCTCACCGGCTTCCTCAAGCATGCCGGCGGCGAAGAAGTCAACAGCGTGAACGTCCGCACCATGGCCTCCACGCTCGGCCTCGATGTCGAAGAAATCCGCTCCAGCGAGCAGACCGACTTC
>CAZSMN010000260.1:0-5631 GCA_964607615.1 uncultured Chthoniobacterales bacterium
TGCGCGAGCCGTCCGGCGACTCGGACCAGAAGATGGCCTTGTCCGTGGGGTTCATGCGCGTGAAGACAAAGCCCTCCAGTCCGAGCAATTTGCAAAGCTGGGGCATCTGTTCGTGCACGCCGCAGGTATCGATCGCCCAGCAGAAACGCGGTTTTGCGCCCATGACCTGCTCCTGCCAGCGCAGGCCTTCGATGCCCATTTTTGCCAGAGCCTCACCGCCCGAGAGGCTCACCGTCGGCTCGAGGAAGAACGCGTTGACCAGCTCGACGCGCCCCTCCTTCACCCGCTGCTTCACCTCCTCGAAGCGCTCCGGTGTGAAATCGCGGATCGCGATCATGTTGTTTACCTCGGAGAGAACGAACGTGTAGTTCGGATCCGCTGCAACGTGATCGAGGTGGTCGAGGTAGGAATTCGCGCAGTAGTTGCGCTCGGTGGACCAGTTGGTCAGCCAGCCGCAGCTCGCCGGGTGGAAGTTGGAGACGGAGAACACCGGCGGAAGCGGAGGGGGTTCCGCCGCGTCAAGCGGCAGGCTTCCGAGTAACGCCGTGAACACTACCGCAGAATATCGGGCAAACATCTGTCGGATTACCGGTCGGCGAAGGCCGCAGGATCCCGGTATTTCACGGTCTGGATGTGTTCGCAGTAGAGGACCAGTTCGCCCTCGTTTTTGAAGACCTCGTAGCTGGCGCGGTAGAGGCCCATCTCCGGATACTTCGGGGATTTTTCCAGATCGGTTTTAATGGTGTAGATCGTGTCGCCGATAAAAACGGGCTTGATGAAGCGGAGCTTGTCGTAGCCGTAGCTGAACGCGTTCACGCAGTTTGTCGCCACGAGCCCGAGCCCTGCGCTGAAGACAAACGCTCCGGCGACGAGGCGCTTGCCGAAGAGACCGTCCTCTTTGGCAAAAATCTCGTCGGCGACATACGGGTGCATGTCGAGGACAAGGGCGTTGAACTGCATGGACTCGCCCTCGCTGATCGTGCGGCGGATCGAGCGCAGTCGCTTGCCGATCTGGATGTCTTCGTAATACCAGTCTTCGGCATTCCAGACGGGAATTTCCTTGTGCTTCGCGGGATCAGGGTTGGGATTTTTCATAAGTTCAAAAAATGGCAAGCTCGGCGACGCGGTTGCCGTAGGTCAGCGAGATCACGGCCGCGAGCAGGATGGCGAGCGAGAGCCAGAGGACGGCCCGGGTGCGGGCTGCTGTCTCCTTCCACTCGCGGAGCCACAGGCCGACCGAGGCGCTGAAGAGGACGAGCATGATCATGTGGATCGCCCAGCTCGTGAATTGGAACGTCCCCATCCGCACATGGCCGAGGCCGTAGAAGAAGAACTGCCCGTACCAGAGAAGCCCGGTGAGGGCGGCGAGGAGGTAGTGGACAGGAAGAGCCGGACCGGCTTTCGGCGGGCTGAGGTATTCGTTGCCGGTGCGCCTTGTCCAGTGCAGCCCGAGGCAGTAGACGGCCGTTGTCAGAAACGCTCCGCCGCACGCAAAGATATAGATCACGTTTCCCTGGAACACGCCGGCACCCTTTGCGGCAGCAACATCAGCGATCGGCTGTCCGGCCGAGAGCGAGATGCCGAAGACGGCGGAAAGGACGCCGGCCAGAATGCAGAGCGGAAGGCCGCGCTTGAGGTCGAAGGACGTCTTGCTGTCGGCCCGCACGAGATCTTTCTCCTTCAGCCGTCCCGCGAGGCCGGTTGTGAAAATCCCGACCACGCCGGCGAGCAGCCCGATGACGATCCACTGGGAACCGGGGCGTCCGAAAAATCCCCCCAGCGTGCCGGCGAGCAGGGGCGGAATCAGCGTTCCCAGAATACAGGAGATGCCAATTGCGATTGCATAGGTAAGCGAGAATCCGATGTAGCGGATGGCGATACCGAAGGCCGTCCCGCCAACGCCATAGAGGGCGCCGAGCACAAAGGATGTCAGCATCGCACCGCGCGGCGCCTCGGCCAGCACGGCGCCGAGTTGTGGGATCGTCAGGGCCGCTACGGCGGTCGGAAGAATGAGCCAGCAGACGACGGCCTGGGCGAGCCAGTAGGTTTGCCATGACCATCCGCGCGCGCCCTTTTGCGGCATGTAGCAAACAGCCGCACAAAAGGCTCCCACCGCATGGAGGGCGGACCCGAGGAGCGGATCGGCGGAGATCATGCCGCCTCCATGGGGAGTTGAAATTCCTCCGCGATCTTCCGGGTATGCTGGCCGACGCGGGGAGCGCCCCGGTGGCTTTTCTGCCGCCGCCCGTCGATCGTGATCGGGCAGCGCGTGGTTTTCAGCGAAGGCCCGTCCTCGCGCTGGACCTCCATCACCCAATCGAGCTCCGCAAAGGCGGGGCTCGCAAAAAGCTCCTCCCAGGAGAGGACCGGCGAGCACCAGTAGTCCGCCGGAACCAGCCGGTCGAGCCAGGCCTGCGTGGGCAGGGTTTTCAGGTGGTCCCGCAGAAGGCTCTTGATGTCATCGCGGCGGTCGAACCACGACTGCGGATCGGTGAACGCGGAAAGGGCCGGGAGCTCGAGCAGTTCCCCCAGCGTCAGGACCGAGCCCATCGCCAGCGCGAGAAAGCCGTCCTCCGTTTCGTAAATGCCGTAGGGCGCACCAAGGTAGGCGTGGCCGTTGTTGATCGTGCTGCGGCGCGGCGGCTGGCCGCCGTCGTTGAGAAAGGTCGTCGTAAGCTCGAATTGCAGGTCGAGGATCGATTCGAGCAGACTCACATCCACCCGTCCGCCCTTGCCGGTGATGCCCCTCCGCACGAGACAGGCAAGTATGCCCTGAACCAGATGTGCGCTCGCGGTGAGGTCCGCAACGGCAAGACCCATCGGTGTGGGCGGCCGGTCGGCATCGCCGGAGAGCCAGACGAGCCCGCTGCGGCTTTGGGCGAGCAGGTCCTGGCCGGGCAGGTCTTTCCACGGCCCGGTCGGTCCGTAGCCGGTGACGCTGCCGTAGATGACGCGGGGATTAAGGGCCGAGACGGCGTCGTAGCCGAGCCCGAGCCGCTCCATCACGCCAGGGCGGAAGTTCTGAATCACGACATCCGCGCGGGTGATCAGTTCCTTCACGCAGGCAAGGTGGGCCGGGTTCTTGAGATCGGCTGCAAAGCTTTCCTTGTTGCGGTTGATCGAGTGGAAGAGCGTGCTGTCGCCGTCGAGTTGGAGGTTCGTAATGTAGAGCTGGCGGCAAATGTCGCCCGTGCCGGGACGCTCAATCTTGATCACGCGCGCGCCGAGGTCGGCGAGGCGTGTTGCGGCAAAAGGCGCGGCAAGAAACTGGGCGAGGTCGAGGACAAGGAGCCCGTCGAGGGGGAGGTCGGTCTTCATTGGGGAAGCGAGGCGCGATAGGTCCGGTCGAGCTCCGCCAGCGCGGCGGGAACGCCGATCCTCCCGGCGATGGCGCTGTGGATGATCTCTCCGGCGGTATCCTGAAAACCCATGTAGCCGTTGTAGCGCGGGCGCACCCAGGCGCGGTCCAGCGCAGGAAGGGTCGCGGCAAAGTAGTTGCCGGATGCGGCGTTATTCTCCGGATCAATCCAGGCCCGGCGGTGTCCCGGCTGGCCGCCGGCCGCGCATGCCAGCGTGGTCTGGGTTTCCGGATCGGCGGCGTAGCGGGCGAAACGAACCGCCCAATCGCGCTTGGCCGTTGTGGCCGAGATGGCAAGGCCGGTGCCGCCCAGCGTGGTCCGGAGCGGACGTCCCGAATGGCTGACCACGTCGCCGAACATCAGTGGCACGGCAGAGTAGCCGCGCCGCGCATAGTTGGAGTAGCCGTAGGTGAAAGGAATGTAGGCAACCGTGGAATTTTCCGGAGCGAGGAGAAATTCGTAGCTCTGGATCGGATTCCGTTCCATCCCTCCCGGCACGCATGCCGCTCCCAGGGTGATCAGGTTGTCCAGCGCAGCCTCGCCGACATCGGGGGAGATGAACCTCTCAACGGACTCGGCGGGAGCCTCTCCATGGGCGAGGCAGAGCGAGAAGAAATTCATCAGGCAGTTGATCGGGGCAGCCGGGAGCTCGACGTGCCCGCGCTTGGCGAGTTCGATGAGGTCTTTCCACGTCTCGGGAACCGTTAGCCCCAGCTTTTCCATCACGTCCTGCCGCCAGCAGGCGACCGGCGTTGCGGCGTCCACGGCGAGAGCCCAGAGGTGGCCGTCCCAGACGTAGCTCGCATGGGAGGCTCCGACGGAGTTTTTCGATTGGTCCTCCAGAAAGGCGCTGTCGAGATGGCGGTCCAAGGGAAGGAGCGCTCCGCTTGCGGCCGCATAGCCGACGAACGGATGATCGATGATCATCAGATCGTAGGCGGCCGCAAGCTGGTCGACCGGCGTGGCTTCGAACTCGCGGAGGGATCGCTTCTCCCAGCGGATGTCGACGGTGCCGTCGTGGAGCTCATGAAAGCGCTGGGTGGCCGCTACCAGGGGAAGGTAGCCGCGCGTGTGATTCCAAGTGATGCCGTGAAGGATAGTGGGAGAGGACGACATAAAGCGGGCTAGACAGCGGGCGGGGCCACTCCGCCTTCCGTGCTGGAAAGGTAGGCGGCCTCGACAGCCGCCATGGTCTTAATCACGTCCGAAACATCCGTAACCATCGAGGAGATCAGCCCCGCTTTGTGGCATTGGACCTGCGCCATGGAGCCGATGAAGGCCTCGGGAAACCATGAGCCCTCCAGCGCGAGGCTCTGCCATTCGCCGGGATCGCCCGCCTCGTCGAGGAGGCAGTATTCGAACTGATCGCCCACGCCGTGGGGGTAGTTCATGAGCAGTCCGACGCGGGCTTTGATCGCGCCCTTCGTGCCCTCCCACTTGAGATAGCTCTCCTGATGCTTCGGGCCGAAGCGGTGCATGTGATTCGTGGTAATCGTCGCCCGCACAGGATCCGGATAATCCAGAAGGATGGCGCTGCAGACCGAGGCGAGATCCGGATAATGCGGATGCGGAACGGTCCGTGCGTGGACCGTGCGCGGATCTCCCAGAAACGATCGGATCAGGTCCACATAATGGACGCTGTGGTAGACGATCTCCATGCGTGGTAGCCCGTTCAGAAACGGGAAGAGCCCCCAGGGCGTCATGGTCGTCAGCCGCATCTCCATATCGATCAGGTCGCCGATGAGGCCCTGTCCGATGATCTGCCGGGCGGCGACGACGAACGGTGCAAAGCGGAGCTGGCAGTTGATGGCAGCGTTCAAGCGCCTCTCCCGGCAAACGTCGAGAACCTCGCGTGCCTGTGCGATGTCTTCCCCCATCGGCTTCTGGATCAACACGTGCGAGCCCTCCGGGAGCTTGCGCAGCGTCTCGGCAAACAGCGAAGCCGGCAGGGCAAGATCGTAGATCACATCGGCCGGCGCCTCCGCAATCGCGGCGTCCAGGTCGTCGAAGACCCGGGGGATCCCGTATTCCGCAGCCAGCGCCGCAGCCCGGGAACGGGTCCGGTTGAAGACCCCCCAGACGGGAAAGCCGGCCATCCGGTAGGCGGGAAGGTGGGCGTCCTTCACGATGCCGCCCGTGCCGATGATCAGGATCGGAAAGGGATTTTCAGGAAGCCGCGGGGCGACGTCCGGCCTGGGGAAGGAACGGGGGTTCATTGCCTTTCTTTTTACTGGTAAAAAAGCCTTTCATTGGTGAACGTCAAGCGCGAACC
>CAZSMN010000261.1:0-5628 GCA_964607615.1 uncultured Chthoniobacterales bacterium
GAGGGGCGGGAGATGATGGTCATCCTCCACGAGATGATTGCGGGCATCAAGGTCATCAAATCCTTCTCGCGCACCGACTATGAACTGGCCCGCTTCGATGCCTCCAGCCGGCTCATGTTCAAGCAGAGCATGCGGGCGAAGCGCATTATGGAGACGACGGCGCCGCTCGTTGAGAGCCTCGCGGCGATCGGCATCGCCCTCGGGCTCTACTACGTCTATTCGGTCGGGATGAGCGGAAGCACGTTTCTGGCGCTCTGCGTCGGTGTTTTCCTTCTCTACCATCCGCTGAAGACGCTCAGCAAAGCCCACCTGATCCTGTCGCGGAGCCATATCGTGATTGCGGGAGTGTTTGATCTGATGCGCCGCCGGCCCTCGGTTGCCGATGCGCCTGATGCGAAGCCGCTCACCTCCTGCCGCGGGGAGATCGCCTTTGAGGGCGTGACGTTCAGCTACCGGGAAGGCATTCCCGCGTTGCAGGATTTTTCCTTCCGCTTCGAGCAGGGCAAATACTACGCGCTTGTGGGCGCGAGCGGCGCCGGCAAGAGCACGCTCCTCTCGCTGATCATGAGGTTTTACGACCCCGGCTCGGGCTGCATCCGCATGGATGGGATCGATATCCGCACGCTCACTCAGGACTCGCTCCGCGAAAATATCGGCATCGTCACCCAGGACACGTTCCTCTTTCACGACACCATCCGCAAAAACATCGCCTACGGCCGCCTCGACGCCACGGAGGAGGAAATCATCGCGGCGGCGAAGCGCGCCCATGCGCATGAATTCATCATGGCCCAGCAGGATGGCTACGAGACCGTCGTCGGGGACAAGGGTTGCATGCTCTCGGGCGGCCAGCAGCAACGCATCGCGATCGCCCGGGCGCTGCTCAAGAACGCTCCGGTCCTTCTTCTCGACGAGGCGACATCGGCGCTGGATTCCGCGTCCGAGAAACAGATTCAGGAGGCCCTTGAGAGCCTTGCCGCCGGCCGCACGGTGATCGCCATCGCGCACCGCCTCTCCACGATTCTCAAAGCCGACCAGATCCTCGTTCTCGATCACGGCCATGTGAGGGAAATCGGGACGCACAGCGAGCTGCTCGCGCACTCGGGCATCTACCGCCGACTCTACGACCTGCAGTTCAGCCAGTGAGCTACGGTCGGCGTGCCGGCTCGACGTGGATGGTCACGTCCTTGATCCGGGCGTTTTCCGCGATGAGCCGATCTTTCACCGCGTGGCTGATTTTATGGGCTTCGGCGACGGTGATCAAAGGATCCACGCGCACATGCATTTCGACGAACAGATCGATGCCGCTCTTGCGGATCCGGCACTTTTCGGTGTTTTCAACCCCGACCACGGAAGCCGACTGTCTTCTGATCGCATCGTAGATGCTTCCGCCCACATTTCCGTCGAGCATGTCGTGGAAAGACCCCTTCAGGATCAGAACGCCGTTGATCAGGATGATCACGCAGGCGGCCAGCGCAGCCCAATCGTCCGCACTCTCAAAGCCCTCGCCGCCAACGAGAGCGATCGAGATGCCGATCGCCGCCGCTGCCGAGGTGATCGCATCCGAAAAGTGATGCCAGGCATCTCCTTTGAGGGCGTTGCTATCGAGCGTGTCGCCGACCGAGAGGATTTTCCGGGAGAGGAACCACTTGACCACAACGACGCCGATCAGCACGGGCAGCGTGAACCATGCCGGAGCATGATGCGGTGTCCGGATCTCAAGAATGGATTGATACGCGATAAAGGCGGCGGCCAACAGGAGTGACACACCGGAAAACACGCCGGCCAGCGACTCGATCTTGCCATGGCCGTAAGGGTGGTTGTCATCCGCAGGCCTCAGGGAAAGTTGAAACCCCGCCCACGTGATGAGGGAGGAAAAGATATCGCTCGCTGACTCGATACCATCCGCGACGAGAGCATAAGAATTTCCAACCAGCCCCACGCCGATCTTTACCAACATCAGAGCGATGTTGATGCAGATGGCAAGAATCCCGAGACCGAGGGTTTGGTTGGCGGACTGCATGACATGGTAACGAATACCCCGATCGCCCCCACGGTTGCGACGGATTTCGGTGGAGAAATGCGTGGCAGAGAATGGCTCGCAAGAGAGATTCCGGAGAATTCCAGGCATAGGACAGCGGTTGACCTGTCTGCTGGCGTATTGTGCGGCCAACATGAACAACAATCTTACCGAACTCGCCTTCGTTCTCGACCGCTCCGGATCTATGACCCCCGTCACGGAGGCCGCCATCGCAGGCTTTAACGACTTCCTTCGCGAGCAGCAAAACATCGAGGGGCAGGCGCGTCTCACGCTCGTGCTTTTCGACGATGAATACCTTGTCCCGCTGGATGGCATTCCGGTCAGCGAAGCCGTCCCGCTCGATACCCGAACTTATGTCCCTCGCGGCTCGACGGCTCTGCTCGATGCGATTGGAGTAACGATAGACCGCCTCGGCGAGCGTCTCGCGGCGCTCCCTGAGGATCAGCGTCCGGGCACGGTCATGGTCGCCATTCTCACGGATGGCTATGAGAACGCGTCGCAGAAGTTCACGTGGAAGGACATTTCAAGACGCATCCGCGAGCAGACGGATGTCTACAAGTGGCAGTTTCTCTTCATGGGCGCCGGTCAGGATGCGATCGCCACGGCGGCCCAACTCAGTATCGCGGCAAACAACGCCTCGCGGTTTGCAGCTGACATATCCGGCACCCGGTCCTCCCAGCGCGCCATGAGCCGCAAGATGTCCGCCATGCGGAGAAAGTCCGCCGGTCGGCTCATCACGGCACAGGATCAGGCCGATGCTGATGCGCCGCTCAGCAAGCTGGTCGCCGAAGAAGATGCCTCGGATCGGAGGGAGAAATGATGAAGAAGGACGAACGTCTTCTTCATCCCGTCCATCTTTTCAAAGCCTACGCAAAGACGGTCGCCCCGGAGAGCGGTTTCCCTGTGATCGGGAGCTATCACGAGACCCGATACCGTCTGCTCTGTGGTCTTTTTGACATCGATCTCAACCGTGACCTTGGTTGGAGCACCCTTGCGGAATCCTACAACCAAGCCGCACGCTACAATCCCTCCGCCGGGATTATCCTCGGGACGGACGGCATCAATAATCTGCCCGGCTTCCCGCACGCCCTCCGTGCGCTCCGTCGCCATGCCGTTGCGATGCGCCGGATTTATGCGTGCCTCGCCGTCGAGCGATTACTGAAAGAATACCCGCACCTCGGCAGCTACCGTGTCTCGGCGCGGAGGCTTGCCCAACTCACCGCCCTCGGCAAAGCGCCCGATGCGACCGAAGAGTGCATCAAGCTCCTCGAAAGCGACGAAGAAATGCCTATCGAGGACGATGTTCCGACCGGGACGATGGATGAACTCAAGCGCGGGGAGGAAAACCGTCTCCGGGCCGAGCAACAGCGCCGGAAAGAGGAAGAAACCGTAATTACACGCGCCCTTGCCGCCGGGATCGGAACGCCCGAGACCATCCGGCAGTGCCTCTACGACATGGAGGTGAAGACATTTCTCCAACTCGCCGAGGGCTGCGCGAATGTCTCGCGGGTTGATTTCAAAAAAGAAAGCCTGCCGGAGTGACAGGCCGTTTGCGGGAATGGATGTGGGTTGGGTGGGACTCGAACCCACAACCAACGCCTTAAAAGGGCGCTGCTCTACCATTGAGCTACCAACCCGCGGGCTGGTAAAGATAGCGACTCGGAGGAGGGGTGCAATGCAGAAAATATCCGAAAATCAGCCTGTTGCAGGCTGACTATTCCCGGCGCGGAGTCAAAGCGAGGAGGGCGAGCATGCGACCGGTGAGGCCTTTTTCGCGGCGGTAGGAGTAGTAGCGGTCCGGGTGCGAAGCGGTGCAGGTTCGTTCGTCGTGGATGTCGCGCACGCCGGCGGCTGCGAGGTCCGCGGCGATCTGCGCGGCGAAATCGATTTCGTAGTGAGGCGGACGGATGCAGGGGCTGATGACGGCAATGAGCGAAGAGGGCGGAGCCTTGGTGGCTGCGGAGAGGGCTTCGACGGCGCGCACGGCGATTTGTTGTTCAGTGCCTTTTTTTCCGGAGTGGACGAGAGCAATGCCCCGGCCTTCGCGATCAGCGAGAAAGACAGCGGCGCAGTCGGCGACGTAGATCCCGAGACAAACACCCGGGCGGGTGGTCAGAAGCCCGTCGGCATCCGGGATTGGAAACGCTTCGTTTCCGGTGACGGGAACGACGAGATGGCCGTGGACCTGCGTCGCTGTGGCGAACGGCATGCCGGCAAAGCCGAGTTCGTTTTTCAGTTCTTCATGGCGCGGAGCGAGGCGGGCGAGCGCTTCGTCCCGTTCGACAACGACATCAATGCCCGGCAGGCGGCCGATGAAGGAGGCGCGCAGGAACGGGAGAGCGTCAAGAGCCGCGAAGGTCTCGACGGGCGGGTTCATGCGCGGCTGTAGAATGCAGCGATGGCATCGACGACGGCGTCGATCTCAGACGGTTCGAGCTCAGCGAAAATCGGCAAGGCGAGACTCTCGGCGGCGGCTTTCTCGGAAACAGGAAAATCCCCGGCCTTGTGTCCGAGGTAGGCAAAGCACTCCTGCAGATGGAGAGGAACCGGGTAGTAGATGGCGCAGCCGATGCCGGCATTCTGCAGATGCTTCATGAGAGCGTCGCGGTCTTTCGCTCTCACGACGTACTGGTGGTAGATGTGGGAGTTCGGGAGATCCGGGGCGGGAGCGAGCGGCGGGGTGATGACGTCGAGGAGTCCGCGTTTCTCAAAGCCTTCGCGGTAGCGGGCGGCGTTGGCGCGGCGGGCGGCATTCCATCCGGCGAGGAAGGGAAGCTTGGCGTGAATGACGGCGGCCTGGAGGGCATCGAGGCGGAAGTTTCCGCCGACCTCGCGGTGGAAGTAGCGCTGCTCCATTCCGTGGTTGCGCACGAGACGGAGCCGGGCGGCAAGGGCTTCGTCCTTGCAGACGGACATGCCGCCGTCTCCTGCGCCGCCGAGGTTCTTTGTCGGAAAGAAGCTGAAGTAAGACGACGCGGAAATGGCGCCGGCTTTGACGACGCCGTTCCGGCTGCGGTATTCGGCACCGACCGCCTGAGCGGCGTCTTCGAGGACCTGGAGACCATGGCGCGCGGCGATGTCCTCGATCGCGTCCATGTCGCAGCACATGCCGAAGAGGTGGATGGGGACGATCAGCCGGATCCGGTTGCCCTTTGGCGAAAGCGGAATTCCGTCGGAGTCCTTCGGGCAGGCATCGAGGAAGGCCGCGAGCTTGGAGGGGTCGATGTTGAAGCTGGCCTCCTCGATGTCGATGAAGACGGGTTCCGCGCCGGATCGGTGGATGCAGCCCGCGGTGGCAAAAAACGTGTAAGGTGTCGTGAGGACCGCATCGCCCCGGCCGATGCCGAGGGCCATGAGGAGAGCGAGCTGGGCGTCGGTGCCTGACGACATGCCGACAGCGTGGCCGCAGCCGATGGCATCGCGGAACGAGGCTTCAAAATCCTCGACGGCCGCGCCGAGGATGAATTGCTGCGATTCAAAAAGCCCGTTCACGCGGGCCGCGACGGCGTCGCGGACTGTAGCGTGCTGGCGCTTGAGGTCGAGAAGCGGGACGCGCACAGCGCGTTACTTGACGACGCCGAACTCCGCCC
>CAZSMN010000262.1:0-5577 GCA_964607615.1 uncultured Chthoniobacterales bacterium
CCCGGGCCCGCGGTGCAAGCAGCGCGGCGCAGTCACCCAGCACCGAAGAGAGGGAGAAGTCAACCTGCTCCAGTTCCAACCGCCCCGCCTCGATCTTGGAGAAGTCGAGAATGTCATTGAGGATATTCAGCAGGGACTCGGCACTGCTGCGCACGGTCTCGGCGTAGCCGCGCTGCTCGTTCGCCAGCGGGCTGTCCAGCAGGAGGTGCGTCATGCCGATGACACCATTCATCGGCGTCCGGATCTCATGGCTCATATTGGCGAGGAATTCGCTCTTCGCGCGGTTTGCCTCTTCCGCCTCCTCTTTGGCCCGGGCCAGAGCCTCCTCGGCGAGCCGCCTTTCCGTGATGTCCTGCACAAAACCCTCAAGGCAGGCAATCCGGCCGGCGGCATCCACCACCTTGCGAGCGGTCATTTCCACGGTAATGACCCGCCCGTCCCTTCGCAACCAGTGGAGATTCTCAAAAGGAACCCAACCGTCACTGCCCGTGAGCTCCTGAAGAACCTTCCCGCGGACCTCCGGATCGCGGTAGACCTGAGTGGAAATGTCCGTAACCTCCGAGATCAGTTCCTCCGGTCCGGCGTATCCCATCATCCGCGCGAGCATCGGATTGGCGCGAAGGACACGTCCCTCGAGGCTTGAGTGAAAAATACCGACCGGAGCACTTTCGAAGAGGTTCCGCAGATTTTCCTCGCTGTCCTTGAGCAGGGCCTCTGCGCGCTTGCGGTCCGTGACATCGGTCGCCACGCCGAACAGAAGCGACCCTCCGACCGGAGCGTTCGCAAACCAGCAAAGGACGCGATAGCTGCCGTCTTTGTGCCGGTAACGGTTTTCAAACTCGAAGGTCTCAGCCCCGCGAACCAGATTCGCCATCTCCTTGAGCGTCTTCTCGCGGTCATCCGGATGGACCAGTTCCATCAACGATCTCCCTTCCAGTTCCCTGCCCGAATACCCGAGCGCGCGCTCCCAGGAGTCGTTGACCCGCTGGATGATCCCGTCCGAATCCGTGATCATGTTCAGATTCAGAGGCTGATCGAAGAATGTCTCGCCCATCTTTCTGACCTCCTCCTCACGGGTGACGTTCTCCTGAATCCCGACATAGTGGAGCGTTTTCCCCTCCCCGTCGCGGAGCGCCGAGATCGTGACATCCGCCCAGTAGCTCGTCCCGTCTTTGCGGTGATTCCTGAGCCGGCCCGTCCAGCAACCGCCTGCCGTGATCGTCGCCCAGAGGTCCTTGTAGAGCGATGTCGGATGTTCTCCGGATTTCAAGATCCGCGGCGTCTTGCCGATGGCTTCGGACGCGGCGTATCCGGTCGTCTTCTCGAATGCCGGGTTCACGAACTCAATGCGGCCCTCGGGATCGGTGACGATCAAACACGCCGGAGAAATCTCCCAGACTTTCCTGAGAATATCGAGTTCCCCGGCCTGAGCCGGAGCACCGAGACAATGGGAGGGATTGTCCATAGAGGCGTCACCGCCGGAGGCGACTTCTCCTTCCTCCATACTTCACACTTTGCGAGGAAGACAGAAAAAACTCGCAACAGGTTTATCGGATGGCCGGTAAATCTTATCAGGACTTTGCGGCGGGGCGGGTTTCCGATAGGTCCATGCGGATGGCATCCGCACCTTCCTTCCTTTCCGCCCAGGAACTCCGTCTCGCATACGGCAACCAATGCCTTCTCGACGGCGTCTCGCTGGCGGTGAGTCCCGGGGAAAAGGTAGCCCTCGTCGGACGGAACGGCTGCGGCAAGACCAGCCTGCTCCGGATTCTCGCCGGTGAAAACGAGCCCGATGCCGGGGAGATTTCGCGGCGGCGCGGGCTCCGGATGGGCTACCTGCCGCAGGAGTTCGAGCTCGATCCGGAGAAAACCGTCCTTCAAAACATCGAGTCCGGCGCGGCCGATCTGGTCGAAGCGATCCGGAAATATGAGGCCGGCGACGGGAGCGATGCCGAGCTGGCTGAGTGCCTGGACACGATCCACCACGCTGACGGTTGGAATCTCGAGACCCGCATCCGCGCCGAGGCCGGCGCTCTCGCCGCGCCCCCGCTGGATGCGATCGTTGGTCCGCTCTCGGGCGGGGAAAAGCGCCGCGTCGCCCTCTGCCGTGCACTGGCCTCGCAGCCCGATCTCCTGCTCCTCGACGAACCAACGAACCACCTCGATGCCGAATCGATCCTGTGGCTGGAGGAGTTTCTCCGCACCTTCCCGGGCGCCGTGATCTTCATCACCCACGACCGGTATTTTCTGGATACGATCGCCACGCGCGTCATCGAGCTCTCGGATGGCCGCGCGTATTCGCATCCGGGCAACTACACCGCCTTCCTTGAAGCCAAAGCCGTTCGCCAGCAGATTACCGAGCAATCCGAGCGCCGCCGGCAGAGATTCATCCGCGCGGAGCTGGAGTACGTCCGCGCCGGCGTCCGCGCTCAGCGCTCCAAGTCGAAACACCGGCTCGAGTCGTTCTACAAAGTCGCCGGCATGGAAGCGCCGCCGGAGGAACGCGAGATGGATCTCCTCATTCCGCCCGCGCCGGAGATCGGAAACACCGCCGTCGAACTCGTTGGTGCCGGCCTGCGGTTCACCGGCGACCGCTGGCTTTTCCGCAACTTGAGCCTCTCGCTCCGGCCGGGTCAGTGCACCGGGATCGTCGGCCGCAACGGCGTGGGAAAAACGTCGCTTCTCCGGGTCTGCCTCGGACAGCTGGAGCCGACCGAGGGCACGGCGACCGTGGGAAAGCGCGTCGTGGTGAACTACATCGACCAGGCCCGCATGCAGCTCGATGGCAAAGGCACCGTTCTGCAGGAAGTCGCCAGCGCGGGCGACATGGTGAGATTCGGCGAGCAGATGCTGACCGCCCGTGCTTACCTGCGGCGATTTCTCTTCGGCGAACAGCGCATCAACGAGCGGGTGGACAAGCTCTCCGGCGGCGAGCGCGCCCGGCTCCTCCTCGCCAAAGTTCTCTGCCGAGGAGGCAATCTCATCGTCCTTGATGAACCGACGAACGACCTGGATCTCGCCAGCCTCCGCATGCTCGAGGAAGCGCTGGTGCGTTTCGAGGGAACGGTTGTCGTCGTGAGCCACGACCGGTATTTCCTCGACCGCGTGTGTGATCAGATCGTCGCCTTCGAAGAAGGCGGCGTTCGCGTCCAGACCGGCAACTACTCGTACTACCTCGAGAAGAAAAAAGAACGCGAACGGGGGCCGAAACAGGAATTCAACCTCGCGCCCGCACCGGCTGTCGCAGCGGTCCCTGCACCAAAGGCACGCAAACTCAGCTACAAGGAGCAAAAAGAGCTCGATGAGATGGAGGCAACCATCCTCACCGCCGAGCAGAAGGTCGCCGAACTCGAGGCCCTCCTGTCGGAGCCTGCGTTTTTCGTCGAGCGCGCCTCGGAGGTTAATGCCACGCTCAAAGCCCTCGACGAGGCGAAGGAGAAGGTCGCCCGACTCTACGCCCGTTGGGAGGAACTGGCTGCCCTCACCGCCTGATCTTCGCGCCGCGCCTCCACAAGGTAGCTGTTAAAAGGCGTCCGCCCCCAGAGCGGCCGCACGTCACACGCCAAGCCGGACTCCAGAAGCGGCGCCACAACGTCATCCTTGGTTGGAAAACAGCAACGGCCGCCACGGATCCAGCCGATCGTGCGGATGAGTGCTTCTTCGAGCAGGGTCATGGCATAGCGCCATGAACGGTCGCGGAACGTCGTGCGGATAAACGCCCGTCCGCCCAGTGCGACCCGGGCGGCAATGGCTTTCAGGACGTCGCGCTGCGTCGGAGCATCCATGTAATGGAGCACGTCGAGCATCACCACATCACCGGAAAACTCCGGCAGCTCGCGCGCATCGCCGACCGCAAACTCCAGCCCGGCATAGGCCGTTGCGACATCGTTCGCGATCGCGATCTTGGCGGCATCGGGCTCGATGCCCCGGATCGCCTGTGCGCATCCCCGCTCCCGCAAATAGACCGCGAGCAGGCCGACGCCGCATCCGATGTCGAGGACCGGACGGGTCGAGTCGCGGAGCTCCGAAGCCAGATAGTCGTAGGCCGGATCCCACGCGATCTTGCCGCCCGCGTAACCGCGGAGCTGTCGGGTGTGGCGGAAACGCTCCGCCGCGCGGCGTTCGGGCGTCATGTTTTCCGTCCTTTCAAAATCCAGAGCACCGCACCCGGCACCGCCCACAAGACGGACAAAAAATAGCCGGTCAACGAGACCGAAATCGCAACCGCCGGCGCAACGCCCGCCAGCTCGCCGAGAAGGATGACAAACGCCCCCTCGCGAACCCCCACCCCGCCGAGACTCACGGGCATGCCAGCAAGAATGTCCACCGCAGGCATGATGGCGAGCAGGTCACCGACCGGCGTCGCCAGTCCGCACGCCCGCGCCGCAAGCACGTAGGTAAGAAAGTACAGAACGAGCATGGTCGTCGAAACCGCAAGCGCCCAAAGGCTCCGGCGGGCATCCGTTGCAAACCGGAAATACGCCTCCGAGAGCTCAATGAGCTTCTCCCGGCCCGGCGCCCGCGCCGGTAGACGTTTTGTGACGCCTCGCGCCGAGAGCACGACCGTAAGAAGAATCACCAGAGCCAGACCACCGAGGTAGATAAGGATACCATTCATCACCGCACCGATCGCCGGGCTTTGTGCCAGCCAATCCTTCCGCCAGATGATGAGCGTCATCCCGACGAGGATCATGGACGCCGACCCGCAGAAGCGGTCCATCATCACCGAGAGTGCAGCCCGCGAGGCTTCGTGCCCTCGACCCTTGAGCAGACCGATCTTCACGAGATCGCCACCAGCCCCGCCCGGCAGAAAGAGATTCGCAAAGAGGCCTGCAAAAAAGACGCCGGCGGACTCCCGCCATCCGGCAGCGACACCGGCAACACGGAGAAAAATCCGCCACCGCACGAGACACAAAAACTGTGCGATGCCAGCGACTGCGAAACCCGTAACAAGCCACGACGGATGCGAGGAGGCGATGACCCGCGAGACATTGGTGCGGAAATCCGTATAGCCGAAAAGCCAGATCAGGAGCGCAGCGCTGACGGAGAGCTGAAGGAAGAGGATCCACCGCGTTCGCGCGGATGTTCTGTTCCCGCTGGTGGTGTCGTCACCCATTCCGTCCGCGCAGTGCCGTGGAGCGCCGGTCAGCGGCGGACGAGCGATTCGTAGAGCTCCTTCGTCTGCCGGGCGATCGCACTCCAGGAGAAAACGTCGATCGCACGCTGGCGGCCGGCGCTTCCAAAAGCGATGCGTTTGGCGGGATCGGCCATCAGCTCGTTCACCCGGGCCGCAAGGTCGCGGGAAAAACGGTCCGGCTCGATCGGCTCGAACGGACTCTCCTTCATCTGGTCGACATTGACGAGGTAGCCGGTCTCACCTTGCCGGATGACTTCGGGAATGCCGCCGACCGCGCTCGCCACGACGGCTGTACCGCAGGCCATGGCCTCGAGATTGATGATGCCGAACGGCTCGTAGATCGAAGGGCAAACAAAAACGCCGGCATGCGTGTAGAGCTCGATTTTCGAGCGGTTGTCGAGCATCTCCTCGATCCAGATCACACCCGGCCGCGTGCGCTG
>CAZSMN010000263.1:0-5562 GCA_964607615.1 uncultured Chthoniobacterales bacterium
GGACGCCTCAAAAAAAGGAATCATCGCCGAAGGAAAGCCCTCGGACCTCCGGGACAAAAGCCCGGATCCCTTTGTGCATGCCTTTTTTCACCGCGAGGCCGAAGACCGTATCCCATGAGCGCCAAACCTGATTTTTTCCGCATCGGCCTGTTCATCGTCGGCGGCGTCGCGCTTCTGGTGGCGGCTCTGCTGGTCTTCGGAGGCGGCCAGTTCTTCAAACCCCGCCTCATGCTCGAAACCTACGTGGGCAGCAGCGTGCAGGGTATCGACATCGGCTCGCAGGTGAAGTTCCGCGGCGTCCTCATCGGGAAGGTGACCAACGTCAGCTTCGTCTTCACTGAGTACGACCTCAAAGCGGAGGTCGGCTACTCCAACTACGTGGTCATCAACATGCAGATCGACCGAGAGGTCTTCCCGGGCATGCTGGAAGATGACGACCTGACACCGCTTCTCAACCGCGGCATCGAGCAGGGCCTCCGCGTGCGCATCCAACCCCAAGGGATCACGGGGCTGAACTACCTCGACATCGATTACGTCGACCCCGAGCGCTACCCGCCCTTTTGGCCGTCTTGGAAGCCTCGCTACTACTACATCCCGTCCGCTCCCGGCGAGATCACCAGTTTCCTCGACTCGATCAATGAGATCCTCCGCGAGGTCGAGAAGCTGAACATCGGAGGCCTCAGCGAGTCCGGCGCGCAGCTTCTTGCAAATCTCAATACCGCCGTCTCCGACCTCAACGTTCGCAAGATCAGCGAGGACCTCCAGAAGCTCGTGACAAACTTCGACTCGACGGTGACCGACGCCCAATTGCCCGCCCTGAGCGCGGATATCCGCAAGTTTCTCACGGAGGTCGAGGCCTCGAATGCCGAACTGAAAAAGATCCTGAAAAACATCGAACCCTCAACCCGGCTCAACAGCGATCAGGTGAAAGCCATCGTCTCCAATCTGGCAACGACCACCGAAAACCTTGAACAGCTCAGCGCCGAGGTGAAGCGGCGCCCGTCGCTGATCCTTTGGGGCACACCGCGTCCTCCGAAGCCCTCTCCGACGCCGAAGCCGGCCAAGCCCACCCGCCGGAGCGTCGAACAGCAGGCCACGCGATAAGCACAGGCACGGGAATCCAGCTTGCCCCGCAGCGGCGTATCTTTGAAGTTATTCTTTCCTATGGCCGTTAACCCGAAGCTCGTCTCACCAGCCCTCCGCCCGATCCTGGAAAAAGTGGAAGCCGGCGCACGGATCTCCGACGCGGAGGCCATCGCGCTCTACGAGAGCCGGGATCTCAACGGCGTCGGGATGATCGCCAATCTCGTCCGCGAGCGGCTGAATGGAAACGTCGCGACGTACATCCACAACCGCTACATCAACTACTCGAACGTCTGTCTGCTCTCCTGCCAATTCTGCGCCTTCGGGGCAAAAAAGCGCGAAGCTCATGCGTTTGAATACACGATCCCCGAGATCATTGCGAACGTGAGCGAGGGCCTCGCCCAGGGTATCACCGAGATCCATATGGTCGGGGGCCTCCACCCCAGCCTCACCGGCAGTTGGTATCTCGACCTGCTCGATGCCTTGCGGGCGCTTGACGCCAACCTCGTCATCAAGGCCTTCACAGCGGTCGAGATCCGACACCTGGCGCAGAGGGTTTTCAAAATGCCGATCCGCGACACGCTCGAGCTCCTGAAATCGCGGGGGCTCGGCGCGATCACCGGCGGCGGGGCCGAGATTTTCGATCCGGAGATCCGGGCAAAAATCTGCCAGGGCAAGGAAACGGCCGACGAGTGGATCGAAGTTCACCGCACGTGGCACCAACTCGGCGGCCGCAGCACCTGCACCATGCTCTACGGGCATATCGAAACACCGGCCCACCGCGTGGATCACATGCGGCGGCTCCGCGAGCTTCAGGACGAGACGGGCGGGTTCACCGGGTTCATCCCGTTCGCGTTCGAGCCCGATGGCGCACGGCCGGTACTGCAGGGCATCCCGCACGCAACCGCCCACGAGGAGCTCCTCAATCTCGCAGTGGGCCGCATCTATCTCGACAACATCCCCCACATCACCGGCTACTGGGTGAGTCTCGGACTTCCCACCGCGCAGGCCTCGCTCAGCTACGGAGTCGACGACCTCCACGGCACGATCAAGGAAGAGAAAATCTTCCACATGGCCGGTGCCCGCACGCCGCAGGAACAGACCGTCGCCATGATGGAGAAAGCCATCCGCGAGGCCGGACGGGAGCCGGCCCAGCGCGACAGCTACTACCGCCGCCTTTCGAAACCGGCAGCCGCAGAGCCGGTGGCCGCCTGATGAGCGTCGCTCCGCGCATCGGCTGCGTGCCCTACCTTAATGCCAGGCCTTTGGTCTTCGGCATCCGCGAGCCGATTGATTTTCAGGTGCCCGCCAAGCTCGCCGACAGCTTCTCCGCGGGGGCCTACGATGTCGCCCTCCTGCCGGTCTATGAGATCCTCAGGTCCCCCGGGTCGATCGTGGTGGAAGGGGTTTCCATCTCGGCCCGCGGGCCGGTGCGGAGCGTGCTGGTTGCCCACCGGCGGCCGCTGAGCGAAACCCCTGCGATCCGGCTCGACCCGTCATCACGCTCCTCTTCGAATCTCCTGCGCGTCCTGCTCGAGGGCTTCTTCCGCTCGCCGGCGGAACTCGTTGCCTCTGACGACCCCGGCATGGCGCGATTGATCATCGGCGACCCGGCGCTGGAGTTTCAACGGAACAAGCCCGACGGCTGGATGATCACCGACCTCGCCGGGGCTTGGACAGAATGGACAGGCCTCCCCTTCGTCTTCGCCGCATGGGCCGTGCGGGCAGAGGCTCCGGATGCCGGAGCTCTGGCGCACCTCCTGCGGCACGCGGCTGCCGAAGGGCTCGAAGCACGGCCCGCGATCGCCACCGAATGCAGCGATCCCGGGGAAGCCCTGACGTATCTGACTGAGCATATCCGCTACGGACTTGCCGGAGTTGAGAAAGCCGGCATCGAGCGTTTCCGCTCCGAACTGGTTCGAATCGGAATGCTGCCGGAAAGAACGGCGCCGGTCCGCTGGATCTGAAGAGACTCGCGGCATCCGCACCGGAAGGCCCGCCGTAAGATCTTTTGTGAACGACGAAGTACATCCTGGCGAGGTTGGCGTGATGATTCTCCCCGGGGTAACGCTTTTCCCTCACGCCCTCCTGCCGCTCTATATTTTCGAGCAGCGTTATCGCGATATGCTGGCGAAGGCTCTCTCCGGCGAGCGCATGTTTGCGATCGCGCATGCGGGCGAGGATGGTGAGGTAGCGGCCATCGGCGGGCTCGGCATCGTGCGTGCGTGTGTTGCCAACGAGGACGGCACCTCCAACCTCATCCTCCAGGGCCTCTCGCGTGTTGTCTTCACCGGCTTCCGCATGAAGCCCTTTCCGATGGCCGCCGTCGCGACCCTGACGGATCTCGCCGACCGCACTCCGGAATCCATCAGGCTTCTGAAAGAAGTCGGCGAGGCCTGCCGGCAGATCCGCCTCGCAGGAGTTGAGGCGCCCAGAGGATTTGACCAGTATCTTTCACAGATCGAAGACCCGGGTGCCTTCGCGGATGTCGTCTCGGCGACTTTCGTTTCCGACCCGGTCGAACGCCGCGGCCTTCTGGAAGAAAGGGATGTCGAGGTGCGTCTCGACCGCCTCTTGCGCTGCCTTCTCCGGCAGCTCCAGGCCCTTTGACATCCGCCTGAGTTTTCTCGACACCTCCCTGTGGGAATGGAACGCTCATCTCCCATGACGATGCCATCAAACGACCTGTCGCGAGACGTCAACGGAACCACCCGATGAGCGCGCCGGATCCGGAAAAGAAAGTCGCCGGCCTGCTCGCACCGGTCACCTCGATCCGAGGAAAAGCCGACCTCGGCATAGGAGATACCGCATCGCTGGTCGAGTTCGCCTCCTGGGCGGCCGGCAAGGGATTCGGCATCGTGCAGATCCTTCCCGTGAACGAAAGCGGGGAAGATCACAGTCCCTACAATATCCTGAGCTCGATGGCGCTCGAGCCGACCACGATCACGACAACCCCCGAGTGGCTGCCTGATTTGTCGAAGGCCGACTTTGAAGAAATCTGCGGCCGGCATGATGTGCCGGCATTGCGGCAGGGCCCGGTCGCGTATTCGAAGGTCAAGGCGCTGAAGGCCGAGTTGCTCCGCGCGGCGTTCCGCCACTTCCGCAGCCGCGCGGCGGATCCCGTCCGAACGCGCGCCTTTTCCAAGTTCCAGGAAGCCGAGGGCGACTGGCTCGGGCCCTACGCCACTTTCCGCGCCCTGGTGGAGTGGAACGGCACCGAGGTCGTCGACCAGTGGCCCTTGGAACACCACACACCATCGGCCGTCACCGAGTGGGTATCCGAGCTGCCGGCTGCAAGCCGGCGGCGCTTCCGCGATCTCGAGCGCTTCTACGCCTACGTGCAGTGGGTCGCCCGCCTGCAATGGAAGACCGTCCGCGCCGCCTGCGACCGCCTCGGCGTCGCCTTGATGGGGGATATTCCCGTTGGCGTGAGCGTTTACAGTGCGGATGTCTGGAGCGAACCGGAAATTTTTGACCTCACCCGCTCGAGCGGAGCTCCGCCGGAGAAGGTTTTCAAAAGCGATCCCTTCACGGAAAAGTGGGGCCAGAACTGGGGCTTTCCGCTCTACAACTGGATGGCGATGTCGCACGACAATTTCGGCTGGTGGCGGCGGCGGCTGCACTCGGCCTGCGAGATTTTCCAATACCTCCGCGTCGATCACGCGCTCGGATTTTTCCGCATCTACAGCTTTCCGTGGCGCCCACAGGAAAACGCGCGGTTCACCGAGCTCTCTCCGGAAGAAGCGCAGCAACTCACCGGAGGACGCCTCCCGGGCTTCGTCGAGCGGGATGACAGCACGGAGGAAAACCGGGAACTCAACCGCCGGCAGGGGGAGATGCTCTTCGGGATTTTCCTCGAAGAAACCGGGAAGCACCGGCTCATTGCGGAGGATCTCGGCGAAGTCGCCCCGTACGTGCGACCGACCCTGGAGGTACTCGAAGTCCCAGGATTCAAAATCCCGCAGTGGGAGCGCAGCTGGGACGGAAAAATGACACCCGGGACCGAGTATCCCCGTTTGAGCCTCGCGACATTCGCCACACACGATCATCCGCCGATGCGGGCCTTCTGGGATGAATGGCTGGAACAGAGCCGGGATCCCGAGACCCGCGACCGGGCGATCCATTCGATGTGGGAGATGCTCGCCTTCTGCGGCCGGACGGATCTCGAACTGCCGCGCCCGTTCGATGCCGAAGTGCATGCCACCCTGGTGGGCGGGCTTTTCGCCACCAACTCCTGGATGGCGGTCCATCAGATCACGGATCTCTTCGGCCTCAGCGAGCGCTTCAACGTGCCCGGAGCCGTCGGCGATGCCAACTGGACGACGCGCCTGGAAGGCACACCTTCCGATTGGGACGCCCTCTACAAAGACGAGATTGCCGCAGCCACCGCCGCCCTGAAGGAGAGCGGCAGGGCTCCAAAGGATGAGGTCAGGGAGTGACCAGCTTGCGGCCGGTCAGCTTCTCGAATGCCTCGATGTA
>CAZSMN010000264.1:0-5548 GCA_964607615.1 uncultured Chthoniobacterales bacterium
CCCGCCGGTCCGGTGGAATTGCCCGCCGGAGATCGCTCTTCTCACCCTTCGGAGGCCGGAAGTTTTGTCATAGGGCAAAACAATCCGTGAAATAGGCAGCAAGTATTTCAGGGTTGGGAGTGTGATGGTATCTTTGCTCTGTTGAATGCGGAGCCTGCCCGGCCCTCGACGGTGTCGTGGCTCCGCGGGCAGCTGTTTCCCCCGGCGCGCCAAAACCAAACACCACCATCATGCTTACCGTCGGAGATTCCTTTCCCACCTTCCACACCAAGGCCTGCAATGGCCTCACCAGCGACGACATCACCGAGCTGTCGAATACCTCCTTCCCGGGCAAATGGACGTTTTTCCTTTTTTACCCGAAGGATTTCACGTTCGTGTGCCCGACGGAGCTCGTTGAGTTCGGCAAGCGCAATGCCGATTTCCTCGACCGCGACGTCCAGCTCATCGGCGGTTCGACGGACAACGAATTCGCCCACCTCGCGTGGCGCCAGTCGCACAAGGATCTGAAGACGCTCCCGTATCCGCTCCTCGCCGCGCAGAAGCTGGCGGTCGATCTCGGGATTCTGGATCCGAAGGAAAATGTCTGCCTGCGTGCGAGTTTCCTCGTCGATCCCAAGGGCGTGATCCAGTGGGTCTGCGTGAACAATCTTTCCGTCGGCCGCAGCGTGGAGGAGACACTCCGCGTCATCGATGCCGTCCAGTCGGATGAGCTCTGCCCCTGCAACTGGAAGAAGGGCGAAGAGACGCTCAAGGTCTGATTTTTATCCCCTTCCTGAACCCTCAAGAGCCGGCTCCGCGATCCCGGGGCCGGCCAACCTCATTTTTTCATGCCCGCACTCGACACACTCCGCGATCAACTTCCCGAGGCCGCCAAGGACCTCAAACTCAACCTTCAAGCCATCCTCCGCCCGGAGAACCTGACTCAGGATCAGGTCTGGGGCGTCGCCCTGACATCGGCCTTTTTCATTGGCCATGCGGACTTCGCCCAGGCCATGCTCACCGACGCCCGGGAGGCCGGCGTCTCCGAGGATCTCATTGATGACGCACGGGCATCGGCCGCGATCATGGGTATGAACACCGTTTTCTACCGCTTCCGCCATCTGGTGGAGAAGGAGACTTACGGGGCGATTCCTGCCCGGCTGCGGATGGTCCGCATGAGCCAGCTGAAGACGGACAAGGTGACCTTCGAGCTCATGTCGATGGCGTGTGCGGCGCTCGCCGGATGCGGCATGTGCATCAAGGCTCACGAGGCCACACTCCTCCAGCATGGCGCCAGCGAGGCGGCGATCAACGACGTGATCCGCATCGCCGCCGTGTCGCAAGGCGTTGTCGTCGCGCTCGGGCTTCCCTGAGCGGCGTCAGAGCTTCACCGGCCGGCGGGTTTCCTCCGAGACGAAGCAGGCGTCGAGGACCTTCTGCACCTCGGCGCCGCGCGCAAAGTCGGGTCCATCGGTCTTGCCGGTCCGGATCGCTTTGAGAAAGCGCTCGTAGTTGTTCGGCACGGGAGGGCACTCCACATCGCGCCACTGGGCCTTGTGCAGGACGTCGCCGCGGCACTCGCGGTATTTGGTGATCGAGACTTCGCTGTCCATCTCGATCGCGCCCGTCGTGCCGAAGATTTTGAGGTAAAGGCGGTTCGGATTTCCTGCGGCCCAGCGCGTCGTGTGGATCACGCCGAGGGCGCCATTTTCGAATTCGACCTGAAGGACGGCCGAGTCGTTCGCATCGAGGTGGTATTCACCGACGCGGTTGCCGGGTGCTTTAGGAAACGTCTTCAGCCGGCAGCTGACTTCCTTCACAGCGCCGGCGGGGTAGGTCGCGTAGTCGACGATGTGAACGCCGATATCGCCGAGGACGCCTTTGCTCCCGTGCTTCGACGAGAGCCGCCAGAGCCAGCCGGGGCTGGTTCTCCAGTCGCCCCAGATGTTAGAGGGAAGCCATGCCTGAAGGTAACCGGCCTCGACATGGCGGAGCTCGCCGATGTCGCCCCGGCGGACGGCTTTCGCTGCCGCCTGGATGCACGGCCAGTCGCGATAGGAAAAATTGACCATGTGGACGACGCCTGCCTTCTTTGCGGCGGCGAGCATCTTTTTGGCGGACGGATAATCGAGCGCGAGCGGCTTTTCGCAGAGGACGTGCTTGCCGGCCTTAAGGCATTGGAGTGTTACAGCGGTATGGAACGCATCGGGTGTTACGACCGAAACCGCGTCAAACTCCCCGTCCTTCAGCAGATCGACGACCGAGCCGAAGGCTTTCGGGATGGCGTATTTTTCGGCGAACGCCTGCGCCCGCGGCAGGTCGACATCGCAGCCGGCCACGACGCGGCAGCCTTTGAGTTTCTGATAGGCCTGCACATGGGCGTTGGCCATGCCGCCGGTGCCGATGATGGCGATTCGGATCGTGCTCTTTTTCATAAACGGTTTCTCAGCGGTGGGCCACGGTTGAGCGCTCTTCTTCATCCGGCGGCAGCGGCTCGAGGGCCGGTGTGCAGGGACATCCATCGGGAATGCAGACCGTCGGCCGCGCCCAGCGAACGCCATTCGCGATCACACGCAGAACATCGGCGTTGTGATAGGTCGGATACGTTTCGTGTCCGGGCCGGAAATAGAAAACCCGGCCATTCCCGCGCTGCCAGGTCGCACCGCTGCGGAAAACCTCACCGCCGGTGAACCACGAGATGAAGAGCAGCTCGTCGGGCGTCGGGATGCCGAACGGCTCGCCGTACATCTCTTCGGCCAGCAGTTCAAAGTATTCGCCGATACCCGGCGTGATCGGGTGCGAGGGATTCACAGTCCAAACCCGTTCCTTGTCGGTCGACTCGCGCCACTTCAGCGAGCACGTCGTGCCCATAAGGCGTTTGAAGACTTTGGAGTAGTGGGCGGAGTGGAGGGCGACGAGGCCCATTCCCTCGAGCACGCGGCGCTGGACTGCCTCGGCGATCGCGTCCTTTACGTCGCCGTGGGCCATGTGTCCCCACCAGATGATCACGTCGGTTTTTTCCAGCACTTCGGCGGTGAGCCCGTGGTCCGGCTGGTCGAGCCACGCGGTGGTGACCTCCATGTCCGGATGCTGCCGGAGCGAGGCGGCGATCGCTTCGTGCATGCCTTCGGGGTAAATCGCGGCGACTTTGGGATTGGACTTTTCGTGGCGGTATTCGCCCCAGACGAGAACGCGGATGGGAGTTGGCATAAACGGGAGAGTCCTTTCATCGCAAATGCACGTCGGTATGCAATACCGTCTTCCGCAAAACCGGCCCCGCCCGGCAGAAAAGTTGCGGGAGCTCACGGGTTTGCGCATGTTGGACGATTCCGATGAGCGTTCCACGGGCCGACTTCCAAGCGATTCTCCGCGATATGCCGCACAAGCCGGGCGTGTACGTGATGCGCGACCGGCTCAACCACGTCATCTATGTCGGAAAAGCGCGCGACCTCCGCAAGCGTGTGGGCAGCTACTTTATGCCGTCGCGGAAATTTTCCGCCGACCTCAAGACCCGCGCCCTCATCGACAGCGTTTGGACTCTGGAGTACCACGTGGTGAAGAGCGAGGCCGAGGCGGTCCTGTTTGAAGGCCGGCTCATCAAGGAGTTCCGCCCGAAATACAACATCAGCTTCCGCGACGATAAGCGCTTCCTCCTCGTTCGATTGAACCGCGACGAGCTCTACCCGAAGTTCTCGCTCACCCGCATCCGCAAGGAGGACGGCGCCCGCTACTTCGGTCCGTTCGCCCACTCGGGCGCCCTTCGTGCGACTCTCAATGCGGTCCGGAAAAAGTTCGGCATCCGCTCGTGCCGGGCAGCCGAGCCCGGCGAACGCGAGTTCAAACACTGCCTCGACCATGTCATCAAAAACTGCAGCGCACCGTGCGTGGCGCGGATTTCGCGGGATGATTACCTCAAGCGCGTCGACGAGGCGTGCGAGTTCCTCGAAGGCCAGAGCCGCGACATGATTCTTCAGGTCGAGGAGGACATGAAAAAAGCGGCGGCGAATCTCGACTTCGAAAAGGCGGCGCAGCTTCGCAACCTCCTCGAGGATCTCAAGACCACGACGAAGCCGATGGTGCGCTTCACGCGGAAATCCCTGCCGACGACGATCGATCCGGAGTCCGACCTCGCCGCGCTCCGCGACGCGCTCGGTCTTCACCGCCCGCCGCGCGTGATGGAGTGTTTTGATATTTCGAATATCTCTTCCACGCACATCGTGGCCTCCATGGTGCGGTTCCGCGACGGGGTTCCCGACCGTGCGGGCTACCGGAAATACCGGATCGTCGGCACGCCGCATCAGAATGATTTTGCGAGCATGGCCGAGGTCGTGCGCCGGCGCTACGGCCGCGTCCTGCGGGAAGTCTCGGGTCGTGTCGAGAGCGAGTTCAATCAGGAGCCCGTGGCAGAAGCCGTTGCCCGCGTCGCGGAGGATCCGAGCGCGCCGGTGCTGCCGGATCTGATCATTGTCGACGGCGGGCGCGGACAGCTGTCGAGCGCCTGCAAGGAGCTTCAGCGTCTCGGACTGCACGAGCAGGCGATCATCGGGCTTGCGAAGGAATTCGAAGAAATCTACCGGCCGGGCCGACCGGTTCCGCTCCGGCTTCCGGAGGACAGCGGGGCGCTGCGGCTTCTGCAGCGCATCCGGGACGAGGCGCACCGCACGGCCAATGGCTACCACAGCCTCCTGCTGACCAAGCGGGTGCGCGAAAGCCTGCTCGATGAAATCCCCGGCGTGAGCCCGAAACGCAAGAAAGCCCTGCTCGCAAAGTTCGGCTCTGTCGAACGTCTCAAGCGGGCGTCACAGGAAGAGCTCAGCGCGATCGATGGAATCAGCGAGGTGCTCGCCGGTCGGATCGTCGCGCACTTCCAAACCGGATCGTCTTAATTATCCGCCGCGACAGCCGCGTGAAGGGCCGGGAGGAAATCCGGCAGCGCGGCTTCGACGCGGTCCCAGTCGGGGATCATGGGTTCGCCGAGCGGGTTTTCGAGATAGTCCGATGCGGCGCGGCGGATGGATTGGATGAAGGCTTGGACGACGGTTTCCTCATCGTGCCGGCTGTAGCGGAGGCCGTTGATTTCGGCATCGGCGGCTGAGAAGCGCATGGTGTCCTCGGCCTTGCGCACATAGGCGGTGAGGAGGGTATCGAAGGTGCCCCGGTCGAGCTTCACGCCCTGGCCGGCGAGTGTGCGGAAGACGCACTTCACCACATCGCCGCCCATTTTGTTGAGTCCCTTGCTGGCGTCGTTGAGCGAGATCTCCTGATGCTTGTGGTCGTAGCAATCCGCCATATCGACCTGGCAGATCGCCTTCGGCGCGCAGACGCGGAAAACCTCGGCGAGCAGCCCGACCTCGACGCCCCAGTCGCACGGCACGCGCGAGCGGCGGACCACGTCCAGGTCAAGACTCGTCTCGCCGCTGAGCGGATACCGGAAGGAATCCAAGAACGTCAGAAACGGCTGTTCGCCGAGGATGCTCTGGAGCGAGCGGACGAGCGGCGTGAGCAGGAGGCGCATCACGCGGCCGTTGAGGCGGTCGGTGAAGCGGGCGCTGAAGCCTTTGCAAAAATC
>CAZSMN010000265.1:0-5531 GCA_964607615.1 uncultured Chthoniobacterales bacterium
GCGGCCGGTTCCTCATGTCGGAGCTCGTTGCCATCGGCGGCATCGTTCCGATGATGAAGGACCTCCTCTCCGCCGGCCTTCTTCACGGAGACTGTCTCACGGTCACAGGCAAAACGCTCAAGCAGAACCTTGCGCCCTTCAAGCCGTATCCCAAAGGGCAGGAAATCATTCAGCCGCTCAAGAAGCCGATCAAAAAGGAAAGTCACCTGGTCATCCTGCGCGGCAATCTCGCACCCGAGGGTGCCGTGGCGAAGATCAGCGGAAAAGAGGGCGAGCGCTTCAGCGGCAAGGCCCGCGTTTTCGATGCCGAGGAGAAGGCGCTCGACGCGATTCTTGCCGGGAAGATCAAGAAGGGCGATGTCATCGTGATCCGCTACGAAGGGCCGCGCGGCGGTCCCGGCATGCGCGAGATGCTCTCGCCGACCAGCGCCGTGATGGGCTGCGGGCTCGGCAAGGATGTGGCGCTCATCACGGATGGACGCTTCTCCGGGGGCACGCATGGTTTTGTGGTCGGCCACATCACGCCTGAAGCCTTTGAGGGCGGCGCGATCGCCATCGTGAAAAACGGTGATCCGATCACCATCGACGCCATTACGCACAAGCTCACGCTCGAAGTGCCTGCAAAGCAGATCGCCGCCCGTCTGGCCAAGTGGAAGAAGCCGAAGCCCCGCTATCGTCGCGGCGTGCTGGCAAAATACGCTTCTCACGTGGCCACCGCCTCCGAGGGTGCCGTGACAGACGCCGGGTTCTAATCCCCAACCTACCTGGAATGCTCGAGATCCCGTCCACTCCCTTGCAGGGTGCCGCCTTCGCCCGGAGGAAAAGCCTGCCGTCGTCGCCGAATCTTCAGGTTTCCCTGAGCCTCGGGGAGAGCGCGAACGATGAAAAGAACCGCGCGGCCTGGGCGGCAGTTGTTGCACGCCATGGCATCCTGCGCTCGGCCTTCCACGAGCCGGAGGCCGGACGTCTGGTGCTCCGGGTTTCGGAGAAAGCGGAGCCGGTCTGGATCTCCCTCGACTGGCAGCAGGAACCTCCGGAGCAGATTCCTGCCAAGTGGTCGGCCTTTCTTGAGGCGGATGCGAACGGTCCCTTTGATCCTGCGGGCTCATCACTTGCAAGGTTTCATGAAATCCGGCTGCCGGGAGGCGGACGCCACTACCTTGTCACGTTCCCGGCCTGGCTTTTGGACGAGGCATCGGTGGCGCGGCTTCTCATCGATTGGCTGAGTGCCTTGGGTGGCGAATCGCTTCCGGAAACCGGAGAAACGATTCCGGCCCAGATCTCGCCGGCGTCCGCGTGGAAGGAAATCCTAGCAGGCGCCGAGGCAGCGCTCGCTCTGAGATTCCGTGCTGTCGTCGAGGCGTCGGCGGAAGCCAGCCTCACGCTGGGCCGCGACGAGACGACAGCCTTCAAGGATCTCTGCCGCGATAAGGGACTCGATCCCGCTGCGACGCTCCACTCGCTCTGGTCGCTGTTGCTCCGCCGTTTCGGGGCTGAGGGCAATGTATCAACGGCGATTGTTCAGGCGGCAGGCGCTGGCGAAGCCGGGCTCGGTGAGGTCTGGATACCGGTCGTCCATACCTGGCACGGCTCGGTGGCGGAATGGCTCAAAGACGCCACGCTCCGTGCGGAGAATGCCGCGGCAAATATCTGGGTCGATCCGGACCTTGCCCTCGCGGCGGCCGGCTGCTCGTTCGGAGTGACGGCGGCGGGAGCCTCGTTTGCGTGGAAGGGACCCGAGCTCAATGATCTCATCCACTCAGCGCTTCCCCGCTGGATCAATTGCGACGCGCGCCTGCACCGTGCGAATCCCCCCGGGTGCTTCCTTGAGGTGCGCAATGGCTTCCGCTACGCGCTCCGCGCCGGCGGTCCGGGGCTTTCGAAGGCGGTTGCTGAGAGTCTCCTTGGAAGGTTCGAAACGCTCCTGCGTGAGCTGCCGGAGTTTTTTGAAAAGCCGGTCCGCAATGTTCCGGTGCTGAATCCCGACGAGGTGAGAGCCCTCCGCGCGGCATCCCGCGGACCCGAGGCGGCGGATCGTCCGTCCTCGCTGGTTGCGGCTTTTCAATCCGCGGTTTCGGCGCACGGCGGCCGCACGGCGGTCGAGGATGGGGATTATGCGATGTCCTACAGCGAGCTCGACGCCCTGTCCGACAAGCTGGCCGCCCATCTCGCGCATGCCGGCCTCGCGGGAGGTTGGAATGTCGGGCTTTTCCTTTCGCAGTCGTCGTGGATTCCGATCGCGCTCCTCGGCTCGTTAAAGGCAGGGAATGCCATTGTGCCGCTTGATCCCTCGGCGCCGCCGGAATGGATTGAGAAGACGCTGGCGGCCCACGATGCCGGCGTTGTCCTGTGCGACGCGGCCAGCGCGCCCCTGCTCGACACGTCGACCCGCCGCCGGGTTGTGCTCGACCAGGAATGGGATGCACTGGAGATCGGGGAAATGCCGCGTCCGGAGCTCGGGAGCGACTCCCCGGCGGTTGTGCTCCCGGGATTTTGCGATGGCGAAGGCCCTTCGCTGAAAGCTCTCACGCACGGAATGCTTACGGCCGCTCTGCTGGCCGGGGCGAAGATCATCCGGTTTGGCGAGGGTGACATTTTTCTCGCCCACTCCGCCGCCGGCGGCGGGGCGTTTATCGACGAGTGGCTTATTCCGCTGCTCCAAGGCGGGACCGTCCGCGTGGCGGATGACGAGATTCTCGATCCTGCCACGGCCCGTGTCACGCACGTGCGGCTGAGTGCTCCGGAATGGGCGAACCAGGCGGCGCGGATGGCACGCGAGGAAAGCCCGCTTGCCGAGACGTTGCGCGTGGTCGCCGTCGAGTGCGGCACGCCGAATATCAAGGTGCTCGATGTATGGCATGGCAAACTGCCGGGCGGGTCGGTGTTGTTTTTCAGCCCGGCCGGGCTTTGTGGGCTCGGCCTCTCGGGCCCGGCCTCGCCGACGGCGCCTTTGCTGGCGGCCGGCAAGCCGTCCGAAGAAATCGAGGCTTTTGTCTGCGATGGTGATGGCCACGATCTGGCTCCGCTTTTTGCGGGGGATTTATTCCTGCGCTTTCCCGGCTGGAAAAAAGTTGCCGGTGGGTCTTCACGGCGGGGGTTGGCTACGGGTCTTCTCGCCTGGAGGGAAGAAAACGGATGCCTCCACATCGAAAGTGCGGACACCCACGCTCCCGGTGTTGCCACTTTCGAAGCGTCCCGTCGCGTGCTCAAGGCGCTGCCCGACGCGCTGGATGCCTTGTCGGATGGGCGATTCCTGTGGACGCTTGCCGGAGGCGAGGGTGTTTTCCGCGTGGAGGAATGGCCGCTGAACCGTGGAGGCTGGATCGATGTTTCAGCCCTGCCGCGCCCGGAAGTGGCGAAGGTCCCGAAAGCTGCGGACCCGGTGAAGGTGCAGGCAGCGCCCCGCGTTGCCGCGGTGGCAGCTGCCGCTGCATGGACGCCGGTCGTCGTGCTGCAGGAGTCCGGCCCGGGTTCGCGCCTTGTGCTCATTCACGGCGCTTCAGGAGATGTTGAGCTTTACCGCCCGCTTGCCGAGGCGATCGGCGCCACGCGGCGAGTGATCGCCATCCGCAGCCGCGGCGCGACTGATCCCGATGCGTGCCATCCTTCGGTCGAAAGCGCCGCAGCGGCGTATCTTGGCGCGGTGTTCGAGGATGATCCCTCCGGTCGATTTGTGCTGGCCGGCTATGGCTACGGAGCTGCGGTTGCCCTCGAGATGGCGCGTCAGTTGAAGGCCGCCGGCCGGAAGGTGCCCAAACTTCTGCTCATCGGCGCGCCGGCTCCTGCGGCCGAGTCGAAAGGCGGCTGGGCCTCGCTGGTGAAGTCGGCAATGTCACGTTTCTCCGCTTCGCAGCCGATCGAGCCGGGTGATCTTTCGACCGGTGCTTCGTCCGTCCACGAGGCGGCTTGGCGGCGCTACCGGTTCGTCCCGGCGGATATCGCGGCCGACGTTGTCCTCCCGTCGGACTTTCCGCCGGAAGCGGGCGACGCCTGGCAGGATTTGCTGCCGGATGCCGCGATCGAGCCGGTCACGTGTGTCTGGAGCGAAATGCTCACGTTCCCCGCGGTGAAGCGCCTGGCGTCCCTGCTCGACGAGCGGCACTAATCTTTCCGGAAAACCACGACGCGGTTCGTATTGGTGCCCAGGGCGTTGTTGGCAACGCCCCAGCAGTTTGCCGTCTTGGTGAAGACCTGGGCGTTGATCAGGACAAGCTGAGGAGACAGGCCGGCGGCGAGGCCTGCGTGGAGGACGGATTCCTCCAGGCGGATCTTGCCTTTGCGGACCTCGCCGACCTCGAAGGCAACAAAGCCTCCGGGTTTGAGAACGCGTCGGAGTTCCCGCAGGCAGGCCGTCATTTCCTCCTGCCAGGCGTCGAGGCCCTTGGGCAGTGTCAGGTGAACGGATTCCACATCGATGCCGGCGAACCAGCAGCGGAGCCAGTTATCGGTCGCGTAGTCCACGACATCGAGGAACGGGGGCGAGGTGACGACGAGATGCACCGAATCATCGGCGATGCCATCGAGCGATCGTGCAGGCGTGTGGGTCAGGCGGGCATGGTCTTTCACGCTGGCGAGAACCTGCCGTTCGGCTGCGGTCAGCGGAGCGAGGAGCTTGCGGGACTTTGAGAGGATCAGCTTGCGGACGTCGCGGTAGGGCGGCGTCTGGTTCCGCTGCGCGTTGATCCTGCGCTGGGAGGCGATGCTGACGGCCTGGTTCGGCGGAAGCGTGTAGACGGAGAAAAATCCCGGCGAGTGGCCGGTAAGGCGGTTCAAAGCAACCATGCGGATCCAGCGGTCGATCGGATCATCCGCCGTGAGGAGATAGCTCCGCAACGCACACAGTTCGCGCAGGGTTTGTTCGTGGTAGAAGACGAGTAGGTCCTCTGGAATCGGGCCTTGAAATTCCCACGTGAGACCCGCGAGACGGTTTTCGATTTCCGGGAGCAGGGGCGGGTTAAGCCGACCGAGAACGAGGTGGCTGCTGAGCGGGTTGATGTCGTTGCCCATCGGCACGCGGCCGAGGAGGGCTGCTTCAAGAAGCGTCGTGCCCCGGCCCATGAAGGGATCGAAAACGACATCGCCCGCCTGCGTGAGGCGCTCGATGAAAAAGCGCGGGAGCTGGGGCTTGAAGCAGGCGCGGTAGGAGATCTCGTGCAGCCGGTGCGCGTCACGCTGCTTCGCGGTCCAGAATTCGTTGAGATAGACCGGAACGGCCCGCCCGCCCGCCTCCACCGAGCCGGTGACGGTTTCTTTTCCAAATTCGCGGAACTCCGCGAGCTCGCGATGCCAGCACTTCAGCGAAGGGTGTGGCATCGGGCTCGTGAGGAATCCGGCGAATCACCCTCCTTAGAGAGCGATGACCTGCGCGGCGTGGATGTCGGGATCGGACGACAGGCGCGCGAGCATGTCGGCAGCCGGAGTGCTGTCGAGGTTCAGCAGGGTCAGCGCGCTACCGCCCGGCTCGGTGCGGGAGAGGCTCATGCTGGCGATGTTGATGTTCTCCTTGCCCAGCAGCGTGCCGATGTGGCCGA
>CAZSMN010000266.1:0-5530 GCA_964607615.1 uncultured Chthoniobacterales bacterium
CATCACGATTCTGACGAACCCGACCACCGCGGGCGTCATGGCCAGCTACGCTTCGCTCGGTGACGTGATCATTGCCGAGCCGAAGAGCATGATCGGATTCGCCGGGCCCCGCGTGATTCGCGAGACGACCCACCAGACCCTGCCGGCGGATTTCCAGACGGCCGAATTTCTTGAAAAACACGGCCTGATCGATGTGATCGTTCCCCGTGCCAAAATGCGTGCCAGCCTTGCGTCCCTGCTGGGCTACCTCTCGCCGGGCAAGTGACCTTCAAAGAGTCACTCACCTGGCTCTATTCGACCCAGCAGTTCGGCATCAAGCTGGGCTTGGAAAATACCGAGCGGCTCCTTGAGTCGCTGGGAAATCCTCAGGACGCCTTGAGGATCGTCCACGTGGCCGGAACTAACGGCAAGGGATCGGTCTGCGCGATGGCCGACGCCATTCTGCGCGAGGGGGGACACCGGTGCGGCCTCTATACGTCGCCGCATCTCGTGGACTTCCGCGAGCGGATCCGCGTCGACGGACGGATGATCCCCCGCGAGGTGGTGGCCGATGTCCTGACGAGGCTGAGAAAGACCTCCTCGGGCTGGGCGCATTGCCCGACCTTCTTTGAGTTCTGCACGGTTCTGGCCCTCGAATACTTTTCCCGTTCCGGCTGTGATGCCGTTGTCTTGGAAACCGGTATGGGCGGCCAGCTCGATGCCACCAATGTCGTGAGTCCGGCCGTCTCGGTCATCACGCCGATTGCGATGGACCATGCCGAATGGCTTGGAAGCACCCTCGGCGCCATCGCCGGGGAGAAGGCCGGCATCATCAAACCCGGCGTGCCGGTCGTCAGCGCGCTTCAGAACGATGAAGTCCGCGCAGTCCTTGAAACAAAAGCGCGGGCCGCAGGCAGCGGGATTCCATTTGTCGCCGAACCCTGGATCGGAGTTGTCGCCTTGCCCGGGGCCCATCAGCAGTGGAACGCTGCGCTGGCGATCGCCGCGCTGGAGGCGGGCGGGTTCGATGTTTCAGGAGCCTGCATCGAGCGCGGCCTCGCGAACGTCCGTTGGCCGGCACGCTTCGATGAAGTCGCTCCCGGGCTTGTGATCGACGGCGCGCACAATCCCCACTCGGCCGCCGTGCTCGTCGAAACGTGGCGGGCCAGGAAGGGAGAACAAAAGGCGACGGTGATCTTCGGCGCGATGAAGGACAAAGACTATACCGAGATGCTCACGGTGCTGGCGCCCATCGCGCGCGAGTTTTTCTTCGTGCCGGTGGCAAGCGCGCGGGCAGCGGCACCGGCGGACTTTGTTTCGCGCACGACGGTGCCTTCGGTTGTTTTTTCCGATCTCAAGAGTGCCATCGGGGCGGCACGTGAGCGCTCCGAACCGGTGGTCGTGACGGGATCGCTCTTTCTTGCGGGCGATGCGTTCAGTGCCCTCGGTCTTGATCCGGGCTAGCGCGCAAGCCCGCGGCAACGTAGACCGTGCTTTCGGATTCCCCACCCTGGATAGGATTTTCAAAGCGCACGGCTTTGGCCTCGGCGGTCTGAAAAACCGATCGGATGGTCTCCAGAAAACCGGGATCGGATGGTCCGTCCGACCACATGGCGAAGACCCCGCCGGCATGAAGCGAGCGACTCAGTGCGGTGAGGCCTTCGGTGGAGTAGAACGCCGCATGGGTCGGGTTCAGCCAGTGCCGTGGCGTATGGTCGATATCGAGAAGGATCGCGTGGAACTTCCGGCCCGGTGCGTCCGGGTCCATTCCAGCTGTGCCGAGCGCCGAGGCGAAAAAGTCGGCATGGACAAACCGCAGCCGTGGATCCCCGGCAAGTGCGGTGCCGAGCGGGAGAAGACCCTCGCGGTGCCAGCGGATCACCGGCGCGAGATATTCGATAACGTGCAGGGAGCGGACCTGTGGGTGCTTGAGCGCGGCGGCCGCAGTGTAGCCGAGGCCGAGTCCGCCGACCACGACGTCGACGGGTCCCCCGGGGCAGGCCGATAGGCCGAGATCCGCGAGGGCGTCCTCGGCCGCATGGAAGAGGCTGCTCATCAGGAACTCGTCATTGAGGATCACCTCGTAGACGATCTCATTCTCAAGCATCGGAATTTTCCTCCGGCGCAGGACGAGTTCGCCCAGCGGTGTTTTCTGGTAGTCGAGCTCCTCGAAAGACTTGGTCATTCACGCATCGTAGACCGGCAGGCCGGCCTGACGAGACAAACGGGGCGGCAGGATTGCGCCGGCGCGGCTTCCCTGCAACAGTCGGCCCATGCACCGTGTCGGATTCTGGGTCTGCGCTGCGATGGTCTTTGCCAGCATGGTCGGCACGGGGGTCTTCACCAGCCTTGGGTTTCAGGTGGGGCCGTTGCCGTCGCCGTTTGTGATTCTTGTTCTCTGGGCGGCCGGGGGATTGATCGCTCTCTGCGGCGCGCTCAGCTATGCCGAACTCGCGGCTGCACTCCCGCGATCGGGCGGTGAGTATCACTTTCTCGGCCGCATCTTCCATCCGGCCGTCGGATTGATGGCGGGCTTTGTCTCGGTCTTCGTGGGATTTTCCGCTCCGATCGCGCTGGGGGCCATCGCTTTCGGGCGTTACGTCGAGGCGGCCGTTCCAGAGCTCCCGCACGGCAAAGCGGCGTTCGTCATCGTGCTCGCGCTCGCCGGCATCCATGGCATCACCACGCGGATGAGCGGGGGATTTCAGATTCTCGCGACCGCGTTCAAGGCGAGCCTTGTCGTCGGATTTCTCGTTGTCGGATGGATCCTCGCGCCGGGGGCAGATTTCGCTCCCCGGCCGGGCGATGCCGCGCTGATCGGGAGCGGGTCGTTTGCCGTTTCGCTGATGTTTGTTCTCTACGCCTACTCCGGCTGGAATGCGGCGGTCTACATCGCGGGCGAGGTGAGGGATCCGGGGCGCATCCTGCCGAGAGCGCTGGCTCTTGCGACCCTCGCGGTGACCGTCCTCTACGTCAGCCTCAATGCCATGTTTCTGGCCAGCGCGCCGATGGGGGAATTCGCAGGAAAGGTTGAGGTCGGCGAAGTCGCGGCGCGGCATCTTTTCGGGGAGAGCGGCGGTCGGTGGATGTCCATCATCATCGGCCTCGGACTCGTCTCCTCGCTCAGTGCTCTCACGTTCGCCGGGCCGCGCGTGGCTCAGGTCGCGGGTGAGGATTTTCCCGCGCTGCGATGGTTTGCGTCAAAATCGCGCGGCGGAGTGCCTCTTCGCGCACTGGTTCTCCAGACGGCAATCGTCCTTGTTGTCATCGGGCTTGCGACCTTTGAGGAGGTTCTGATCTCCGCGCAATTCGCCCTCATTGCGTGCTCGTCGCTCACGGTGGCCGGACTCTTTGTGCTGCGCCTGCGCGAGCCCGCGCTCCCCCGGCCCTTCCGGTGCCCGGGCTATCCTTTGGTGCCCGCCATCTTCCTGCTGGCGGGGATTTTTACGCTCGGCTACGCGGTCCTGACGCGTCCGGCTGAGGCGTTGGCGGGCATCATCACCCTTGCCTCCGGACTGGTCTTGTATTTCGCTGTTGGCAGACGACTCCGATGAGACGCGCCGGCTTTCTTGCTTTTGCTCTGACCGTTTCCCTCCAAGCCCAGGAGGTCCGGCGTGCAGTGCCACTGGGGCCCGAGGCGCCGGTGCCAGCCATTCCTATCGGAGTTTCGTTCGACGAAACGGCGAAGTATCTCGCAGGTTTTCCGATCAACGGGACGTCTCCGCTGGCACAGGCCCAGAAGGACGCTGCCTACCGGACTCATGCGACGAAGTTTGAAAGCATGTGGGCGCGGTACAACGAGTACTACTTTTCGCGGATGCGCGCCTGGTCGCTGGCCGAGCTCTCCCCGCGCCTTAACACTGCGTTGCCGGTGATCTATTTTTTCGGCGGTCCTGACGCTCTGGCACCGCTGGCGCTTTACCCGATGGCGCCGGATTTTGTTCTCGGTGGTCTCGAACCTGTGGGAAACCTTCCGTCAGTTGACGGCATGGATAACGCCCGCCGGTTGGCCGCGCTGGAAGGGCTCCGTGCCTCGACCGATGTTATCCTGTCGTTCGGCCACTTCATCACAAAGGAGATGAAGGAGGAACTCGCGCGTACGGAGTTCCAAGGCGTGCTGCCACTTCTCCTGACCTTTCTCGCCATGAAGGGCGATGAGGTGGTCGATGTGGCGTTCTTCGGAATCGGGCCGGACGGGCAGCAACGGGAGTTCGGGCTCGTGCCGGCATCGGGTCCGGGCATTCTTCCCGGTGTGCGTGTGACCTTCCGCAGCGGGCCCGGCTCGCCGGTACGGAGGATTCACTATGTTCAGGCCAACGTTGCGGATGAGGCCCTCCGCTCGAATGCGGCACTGCTCACGTGGACCTCTGGCTTCGGCACGGGCAATATGTATTTCAAAGCGGCCTCCTACCTGCTCCACGAGTCGTACTTTGGAACGATCCGGACGTTCCTGCTCGATCGGGCGGCGTCTGTGCTGCAGGACGATTCGGGTATGCCGCTCCGGTTTTTTCAGGGCGGGGCATGGCGGCTTTGGTTTTTCGGGACCTACTCCGGCACGCTCGACCTTTTCAAGAAATACTACCAGCCCGAGCTGGTGCAGGCATTCGCGGCAGGTGCAGCGCCGCTCCCGTTCGGTACCGGTTACAAGTGGCGCGTGGGAGAGTCCAACCTGCTCCTGGCAGTGAGGCAGACGGTTCTGCGTGCCGAGCCGGTGAGCGCAGTGCCTGCGATGGTCGTGCCCACACCCGGTCCGTTGACCACACCCGCCGCTACTGTTGCGCCCGTCCCGCGAAGAGCGTCCGAAGGAACTCTGGATCCCGGAACTTCCGTCCCGATCCCAATCGGACAATGACGAGCTTGCGCGAAGGCACGACGTAGACGCGCTGGCCGAATGATCCCGCCATGCAGAAGAGGTCGGGCGGCGCGGCGGAGGAGAGAGCCATCCGGCGCCAGAAATCAGAACCTGCGCCGGATTTGATCGCTTGTTCGACGTCGCTTTCCTTCGCATTAGCTGCCGTTGCATTGGTATTCAGCCAGAAGCCGAGGCCATAGGCCGGGTTGGCTTTGGTGCCTTCAAGCGCTGATGTGAGGCGTTCTCTCGGAAGGATCCTCAAGAACGGTCCGACGCTTCCTCCATCAAGGAGGAGGCGTCCGATTTTCAGTAGGTCGTTGCCGGAAAGCCGGGCTCCGGCCGACGCAAAGGCGTTGCCTTCGCGATCGGATCTCCAGTCCGAGGGCTGGATGCCGAGGCGCTTAAGAAGTTCGAGCGGTGGGTTTCTCCGGTCGCCGAGCCGGCTGGAAAGCTCGGCTCCGAGAAGCTCGTAATGGGCCGGTCCGTACACGAAGACCATTCCGGCAGGCGACTGTCGTCGGATCAGCAGAGCCTCCTGTCGGACGTTCTTCACATTGCGACGGTAGAGTCTGTCGTCGCCGGGCGGGAGTCCGGATGTCTGCGAGAGAAGATCCCGCGCGCGGAGCCCGCCGGCGATCCTCACGGGCTCATCGGGCGAAAACCGGCTGAGCCATTGCAGGGCCACGATGCTCTTGGTGA
>CAZSMN010000267.1:0-5524 GCA_964607615.1 uncultured Chthoniobacterales bacterium
AAGTTATCCCATCAACAACGTTGCGCAAGGCGGATGCGCAGCCTATGGGTCGTTCGGAATGGCAAAAACGCTCTGCGACTGGTCGAAGAAGGAAATCGAACGCGAATTCGAGAAGCTCTGTTCGATCGTCGCGAACCCCCGGTACACGTGTCGGAAATGTGCCCGCAGCGCCGGTTCGTCCAAGTTTCTTTGCAAACCGCGGAAACTCCCTTCCGGAGGGAGGGTTGTTGCTGATCCAGGACCGGACCAGACACCGTAACCCGGGCCCGCCGGAAAAAAACACTGACAGAAGGCCAACTGAGTGCTATAGGTAGCCCCTCATGCTTATGCAAAGGAAAAGTGCGTTCTCTCGTCGACTTCCTGATCTGGTTACAGAAGAACTTGTCGCCGTTCTCTCGAAGAAAAGTTCATTCGAATTCAAGCAGTTGTTCGACGTTGTCCATGAACGCCTTAGGGCGCGAAACGCCGCAAGCGGCGGTGAGGAGATGCTCCGGCTCCGCGCCTATGAAAAACTTCAGAACCTCGTCTCCCGCGGCATGGTGAAGAAGACCGGCAAGAAATACAAAGGCCTCGCATCACTTGCCAAGGCGCTCACTCCGCCCGACGCCGTTCCAGCCACCCGCTGAGCGCGCGGCGGAAGACTATTCACGACCACCGGGGCCTTCAAAGGCAACCGGTGAGGGAAGCGTGTAGCCCAAGGCGAACTGAGCGGCCGACATCCGTTTCTTGCCGGGCAACTGCACCTCCTCGAGCAGGATTGCACCATCTCCGGTTGCCACTGTCAGCCCCCTGCTGTCGGATGAAATCACCTCCCCGGGTGTTCCGTGCCCCTCCGCAGGCGAGGCCTTGTGAATCTTAAGGATCTCCGATCGGCCGACCAAAGAGGTGAACGCCCCCGGCCAGGGAGTCAGACCGCGGATCTGGCGATCAATATCGGATGCCCGGTGGGTCCAGTTAACTGCTCCATCGCTTTTTTTGAGCTTCGGAGCGTAGGTGGCGAGAGCCGCATCCTGGGGAATCCGCGGCGCACAGCCCGCCTCGATCAGACGCAAGGCCTCAAGCAGCAGAGCCGGCGCCATCAAGGCGAGCCGGTCGTGAAGTGCGCCTGCCGACTCCGCTACGCCGATGCTGATCCGGCCCTGCAGAAGCATGTCCCCGGTATCGAGACCCTCGTCCATATACATAATGGTGACGCCGGTCTCGGCATCTCCAGCGAGGAGAGCGGCATTCACCGGCGAGGCGCCACGATGTCTCGGAAGCAGCGAGGCGTGGATGTTCAGACAGCCCAACCGCGGGAGGTTGAGGACGGCAGCGGGGAGGATTTGTCCGTAGGCGGCCACGATCATCACGTCCGGCGCGAGGTCCGCCAAATCAGCGAGAGCCTCCGGGGCGCGGATCCTGGCCGGCTGAAAAACCGGCACACCGGCCGCCTCCGCCGCGACCTTGACCGGTGACGTCCGCAGCTTCAAATCCCGACCCGCCGGTTTGTCTGGCTGCGTGAAGACCCCCACCACCTCGTGCTCGGCAAGCAGCGCATGAAAAGACGGAACGCCGATCTCTCCGGTTCCGCAGAAAACGATCCTCATCGACCTAAAAAGCCCGGCGCCTCAACCGGCCCGGCGCCTGAGCGCGAAGACGTTCCCCCGCCGTGACCTCGCGCTGCCCGAGGGACGAGGCGCAGCCCGTGCAAAGATAATCGAAAATTTCCTTATCCGGCAGAACGAGCAACAGCTTTTCCCTTACCGGCATCGCTTGCTGGCATTTCGAGCAATAGAGGGACGAGGCGCGGAAACTCTCAAACTGCGACATTTTCTGAGGACGCAAATTCGGTGAAATCTTCCTCGCGGTGGCGGTCTTTAACAATGGAAGAAAGGATCGTGTGCATCACCACCACCGGCGGCTCGGTGGCATCAACCGGAACAACCAGATCGCTGCCGTAAAATTCCAACATCGGCTTCGATTCGGCCTCGTAGGTCTCCAGCCGGCGCCTGATGACATCCTCGCTCGCGTCGTCCAGCCGGTTGTCCTTGATCGCCCGCTTCTTCAATCGTGCCACGATGCGGGACCGGTCCGGACAACTCAGGTGGAACACACGCCGCACGTCGATGATCTCACGCATCAACTCGGCCTGGCGAACATTGCGGGGAATCCCGTCCAGAATCAGATGGTCAATATCCGGCTTGAACGCGCCCGCATCAACCGCGCGCTCGATACTCGACTTCCAGAGTTCGACCGTCAGTTCGTCCGGCACAAGCTGCCCGCGGCTGGAGTAATCGACGAAGGCCCGACCGAGCGGAGTCCTTGTATCCATCGAGCGGAAAACGTCGCCGCAGGCGCAATGATAAAAACGGGGGACGGCTCCGAGGGCTTTTCCCTGGGTCCCTTTTCCACTGCCGGGCGCTCCAAAGAAAAGATAGGTGCGGTATTTTGAAAACACAGTCCCCGACCATAAGCACACCGTTTCCGCGGTGCAATCGTCAACAGTGCCGCACAGGCGTTGACTTTGGACGCAACGTCCCGTAATCACTGTTGCGAACTCTCTCCCGACCGTGGCCCAGAACGACGACTATATCGTAGAAATTTTGCAGGATGTCGGCCTGGTGACCCGGGCTCAGATCGACCATGCGCGGTCGAATATGACGACCTCGAGCCTCATCGACTCGCTCGTGCATGAGGGCGTGATCACCCAGGAGGATGTTGCCCGCACGCTGGCCGCGCAGAACGGGATGGAGTTCATCGACATCGCCCAGATGAGCGTGCCACCGGAGGCGATCGCCCTGATTCCGCCGGAGGATGCCAAGCGCTATCACGTCGTGCCGCTCGGCGAACGCGAGGGCGCATTGCTTGTGGCAATCAGCGATCCCATGGACATGCAGACCATGGACGACCTCACCTACAAACTCCAACGCGAGGTCGAGTTTGTCTGCTCCACGCCGGACGCCATCCGCAAGCTTCTCGTCAAATACTACGGCAGCGCGGAAGACGCAGCGGCGAACATGATGCGCCAGATGGGCATCGACGGGGATTTCTCGGGTGACCTCGGCGACGACGGCGGTGAGGGAGGCGTCGAAAATGATGCCCCCATCATCAAGATGGTCTCGATGATTCTCATCGAGGCTTACAACAACCGCGCGAGCGATATTCACCTCGAGCCCCTCGAGGCGCGGTTCCGCGTCCGCTTCCGCATCGACGGCGTGCTTCAGGAAATGCCAAGCCCGCCGAAGAAGCTCCACTCGGCAATGATCAGCCGCATCAAGATCATGACCGGTTCGATGAGCATCGCGGAGAAGCGCCTCCCGCAGGACGGCCGCATCCAGATCAAGCTCGGGCAAAAGTCCATCGACCTCCGCGTATCAACCATCCCGACGGTTCACGGCGAGAGCGTCGTCATGCGAATCCTCGACAAGACGTCGCTCCTCCTCGGCCTTCCGGATCTCGGCTTCCTCTCCGACGATCAGGCGAAGTTCGAAAAGCAGATCAATCTGCCCGACGGTATCATCCTCGTCACCGGCCCGACCGGCTCCGGAAAAACGACGACCCTCTACGGCTGCCTGAACTACATGAACCGGCCCGACCGCAAGCTCATTACGGTCGAGGACCCGGTCGAATACCAGATGAGCGGAATCAATCAGGTTCCGGTGAACGCCGACATCGGCATGACCTTCCCCGCCGCTCTGCGCTCGATCCTGCGCCAGGCGCCGAACATCATCATGATCGGTGAGATCCGCGATCTGGAGACGGCCAGCATTGCGACGAACGCCTCTCTCACCGGCCACCTCGTGCTCTCGACGCTGCACACGAACGATGCGCCGAGCGCCATCGCCCGTCTGGTGGACATCGGCATCAAGCCCTTCCTGGTATCCAGCTCGGTCCGCGCGGTCGTCGCCCAGCGCCTCGTCCGCCGCCTGTGCCCGAAGTGCAAGAAACCCGGCGAGCTTTCGGAATACGAGAGCCACGTCCTGCGTATCGACGCAGGCCAGCTCGAGCAGGCCCACGTCATGCGCGCCGTTGGCTGCGAGCTCTGCCGCGGCAAGGGCTACAAGGGCCGGATGGGCATTTTTGAAATCTTCATCGTCGACGATGAAGTCCGCCACATGGTGAACAACAACGCCTCAACCATCGCGCTCCGCCAGCGGGCGCGCGAGCTGGGGATGCGGACCCTCCGCGAAGACGGCGTTCGCAAGGTGCTCGCCGGCATGACCACCGCCGAGGAGGTCATCACCACCACGATGACAGATCTCGACTAACTCCCCATGGACGCACGCCAAGTCACAGACATCTTCGTCGAACGCGGCCTCATCACCGCCGATCAGGCCGACGCGCTCGTGCAGCAATCCGCCGCCGAGCAGAAGCCCATCGAGCAACTCCTCGCCGAATACCAGATCGCCGACGAGGACACCTTCATCCAGACAATCGCGGACTCGATCGGCGCCGAGGCCTATAACCTCGACGGCTTCACTCCCGATGCCGCCACCATCGCGCTCATGCCGGCCGGTTATGCCCGACTGCACGGCGCCTTCCCGATCATGGGCTCGGGCAACACGATCTTTGTGGCGCTGGAAGATCCCCTGAATCCCCAGACGATCGAGGATCTCCGCTTCGCCCTCGGCCGCGAGATCCAGCCGATGATCGCTCCGCCGGCCAAGGTCGCGAAGCTGGTCAAAGACCACTACGGCTCGGAAGTCACCAATCTCGACGACGTCCTGTCGCAACTCAGCACCGGCGGCGACCTCACTCTCGCGGACGGTGGGGACGACTTCAACCTTCAGGCCGTCACGGCCGAGGCAAACGCCGCCCCGATCATCAAATACGTCGACCTCATCCTCGACAAAGCCATCGCGGCCCGGGCGAGCGATATCCACTTCGAGCCCTTCGAAACGGAATTCAAGATCCGCTACCGCGTGGACGGCGCACTCTACGAGATGGACCCGCCCCCGCGCCACCTCGCGCTCCCGGTCATCTCCCGCGTGAAGGTGATGTCGAACCTGAACATCGCCGAACGCCGCCTCCCGCAGGATGGCCGCATCCAGCGCGTCATCAACGGCCGCCAGGTCGACCTCCGTGTTTCGACCCTTCCGACGACCTTCGGTGAGAGCGTCGTGCTCCGCGTTCTCGACCGCTCGAGCGTGAACCTCGAACTCGAGACGCTCGGGATGCCCGATGACATCTACAATTTCATCCTTGAGGTCATCGAGAAGCCGAACGGCATCTTCATCGTGACCGGGCCGACCGGGTCCGGCAAAACGACGACCCTCTACTCCTGCCTGCGCAAGATCAACACGATCGATGCGAAGCTCCTCACCGCGGAAGATCCGGTCGAATACGAGATCGACGGCATCATCCAGGTGCCGGTGAACGAGAGCATCGGCCTGACGTTCTCGCGAATCCTGCGCGCCTTTTTGCGTCAGGATCCCGACCGCATTCTCGTCGGTGAGACGCGTGACGTGGAAACCGCCCAGATCGCCATTCAGGCGTCGCTTACCGGCCACTTGGTCTTCACCACGCTGCACACGAACGACTCGAC
>CAZSMN010000268.1:0-5514 GCA_964607615.1 uncultured Chthoniobacterales bacterium
GTCAAAGCGATGCTCCTGACGGACTCGTTCCGCAAGGATGAGGATACGGCGGCGATCGTCCGTGCGGACGGAGCGACGCATTACTTTGAAGCCGTGACGGGATTTCAGGCCTGGTTCAAACATGAGCGCCGGCTCGTCAACGGAACCGCCGTCAATATTCTCCTCTTTTCCTACCTGCGCGATCTGGTCGCGAAGGGGAAGAATCCCGGCGACGTGATCCGGGCGAACAACGAGGCGAATCCCGAGTGGGTTGCCGAGATGGCAAAGGCTTACCGCGGTGGTCTTCCCGGCGCCGCGGACTTTGTGCGTGAGCCGCTCCGCAAGCTGGCCCGTCTGCCATTCGGGAAGAAGCTGACAGCCCTTCCCGTGGCTTTGCTCCGTGCCGCGCTGAATATCGCGGTCTGCATCGTCTGCCAGGGGGACGTGAAGGCGGGCCGCCTCCGCTGGTAGCCGTCGGATCATCGGCCTTGCAGGGCCAGAAGGCGGCTGATGATCTTCAGCTTCGATTTCCCGTGGAGGGAATGATAGATCCAGTTTCTCCCGAAGACCGCTCGAAAGACTGTCCAGCTCCTGACGTAAAACATGCAGTGAAAGCGGCGGTCGATGAGCTGCAGCGCATCGTTTTTGCGCAGCACACGTTCGATGGCGACCTGGTCCCAGAAGGGGTCGGGATCGAGAAGTGACTCTTCGAACATTGCCGCGACTTCGGGCCCCGGCCGGAAAACCAGGACGCCACTGTTGAGGCCTGCCGGTGGCTTGTCCATCACGCCACCGACTTTGCCCGGGGCGACATCCGGGAGCGCCGGTGCATCGTTGGAGATGAGGGTGTCGGAGTCGAGAAAGGCGACGAGATCCTTGGAACGAACCCATTCCAAATCGTTGAGAAGGCACTTCTGCCAGGTGAATTTTTTTCCGGGAAGATCGCGAATCGGCTTGTCGACCACCAGAGTCTCGTAACCGTGGCGGCGGGCGTAGTTTTCGAACCGGGCCCGCGAGAATTCGTTGAAGAGATCGGTGTATTTCTGACCAATTACGATGGTGACGATGCCGACCTTCATTTCTTTTCCTCCTCCTCAGGTTTTGCGGTTGGCTGATCTATTTTCTCCTCACCGGCAGACACACCCGGCTTTGCCGCCTTGGCGGCTTTGCGCTGCTCCCAAGCGGCTTTTGCCTTGTCGAGGCCCTGGCCACCCAGTGTCTGGACGTAGCGCATGAAGGCCACGTGAAAGGTCGAGGCCGATGCAAGCGCGATGCCCAGCAGTTTGATCGCACGGATGCGGAGCTGGTCGGGCTGGCTGAAGTTCAGCAGCGTCGTGACGGCCGGGATCCCGCCGCTGACGGCGGAGACCACGATATCTCTTGCTTCGCTGAAGACCGCGACATTCTGCCGGGCCGTAAGGACGAGGACATCGGACTTCAGCCCCGCCTCATGCGAGATGTCCGAACGGCTGAAGGCCACGAGATCGAGGATAACGGCATCGTAGGCCTTGGTGGCGTTCGCCAGGAACGAATCGAGCGACGAACGCACGCGATCCTCGGCAATCGACGGGACCCACGGGAGAACCTCGACGGCGCTCTCCGGATCCGCCTGCTTATTGCCCCACGGGGCGGGTGTGCGATCAGACGGGGGAAGACCTGCCGCTGTGGCGAGGCCCGGGGCATCTGTGGGCAATTCGGCGAGCAGAACCTTGAATCCGTGGGCGGAAATGGCGCGGGCCATGTTCAGGGCGATGGATGTGTTTCCGCTGCGGGGATGGATGCCGACGAAACCGAAGACCTTCGCTCCGCAGCGCTGTTGCTCGAGAATTAGACGGAGCGCCAGATCGCGCAGCGCGAGAGAGGCGGGATGTCTCGGGTGATCGATGAGAAGGCGCGGGAAAGCCGGGTCTTCACCCGACGGCATGGTCGGCGGAAGGGGCTCCGCACCCGGACCGCCCACGGCGGCTCCGAGCTCCTCGCGGCAGCGAATGCGGCCATCGAGAAAATCAAAGACCAGACAGATGCCGCCGACGAGGCCGAACGACAGGACCAGCGCCATCATCTGGAGCTTGGAGGCATTGCTGGACGTGGGCTTCACCGGAGGTGTCGGGAGCTGGTCGATCGTAACAGGGAGCGGGGCTTTCGCCTCCAGTTCGACATCGTCAATGCGGGTATTGATCGATGCGAGTCGGTCACGGAGCTGGCTGAGGCCGAACGTAAGCTCGCTGGCCTCGAAAATGCCTTCGGACACCTGCGTGGCTTCCTCGTTGGCAGTCTTCAAATCTCGCTCAAGCTGCTCGGAAATCGTGCGGGCCGACTCGTAAGCGTTGCGCGCTTTGATCACGGCGGTCTCGAGTTCGAACGCACGCTTCTCGGTGAGGTTCTTGATGGTCTCATCGCCGACGCGCTTTTTGTAGTCGGCCATATACTGGTTCATGTTTTTCATCCGCTCCTCGACGTAGAGGCGGTCGGGATTCTCCGGTTTGAGACCGTCGATGGTGGCGCGGAGGTCCTGTGATTTTTCGTAGGTCCAACGCTCGATCTGGTTGATGCCGAAGTTGTCGGCCACACGCTCCTCAGCGAAGGGGACGAGGCTGATCTCAGCGAGCGCGGCACGATCTTTCTCGGCCTGGTCAAGGACAGCCCTCTTGGCGAGCGTATCGGCCTGGGCTTCCCAGTAGAGCTTCTGGATCAGCTCCATTTTGCCAAGGTCGGTGCTGTAGTCCTCGCGGAGGAACGAGCGGTTCGTGAAGCGGTTGGCGAGGTTCAGTATGCGCTTCTTCTCTTCATTACCGCGCGCAGAGATCTTTTCCCGCTCGGAGCGGAGGTAATTGAGCTTAGAGGCATATTGCTTCTCCTGCTCGCTCTGGAGTTTTTCGATGAGGCTGGTGAGAACCTCATACAACGTGATGGCCAAACCATTGGAGTCGCCTGCCTCCATCGAGACGCGGATAAGGTAGGTGCGTTCGACCTCTTTCGCTACGATGCGGGACATGAGCGCGTAGATGGCGCGGTCGCTCGTGCCGAGGCCTTTGAGGAAATCCGGACGTTTGTCATCGGGCAACCGCTCGAGGGCGGACTGGATGACGTCCCGATCGAGAATACGCAGCACGAGCGTCCGCTGGAAGACGCCGACATCACCTTGAATCGACTCGCGTTCTTTTCCGGTGATCGAAGGCTCTTTGCTCTGCTTGATCAGAAGGGTGCCTTCGACTTTATAGATCGGTCGAATGAGAGGCGTAACGAGGAGCGAGAGGACGAGGAAAGCGGGAATTCCGAGCCCGAGCACGAGAGGTCCGCGCCGCCAGAGAAAATCGAAAAGCCGGAAGGGTTTCGACTTTTTGGCATTTTCAAGAGACCCCCTCTCCATCGGGGTAGCCCTTTGCGGCGCGGCTGCGGCCTCGCTCAATTGTCACCTCCGCTGCTGAGGGCGTTGCCGTAGAGCACCCCGGCCATGCCATCGAGGAAGCCAAGTCCGGTGATGGTGTTAGCGGTCACGCCCACAAGGGTGAAGAAGGGCGCGATCTGCGAGGTGAAGTAGTTCAGCTTGCTCAGACCGGTATCAGGCACATAGATCAGGTCGCCATCGCGGAGAGCGTAGTTTTTGCTGAAGTTTGCCCGTCCAACGAGTTCCTTGAAGTTGATCCGTTCAACGACTCCCTTCCCGTCGACCTGGCGAACGAGGAAGACATCGCGGAGGTTCGCTCCTTTCGTAGGTCCACCCGCATTCATGACGGCATCGAGGAGAGTGAGCTCGGAGCGGAGAGGCACGACTCCGGGCGTCTTGACCTCGCCCAGGACGTAGGCCAGTTGGTCTTCGCTTTGAGGAATGAAGATCACGTCGCCGTTCTGGAGGCGGGCGTTGAGGTTCATATTGCCCTGCTCGAGGAGTTGCTTGAGGTCGATCCACATCACGAGATCTTTGCCGCGCACGATCATACAGCGGCTGAGAAACGACTTTGCCTGGTCGGCAGGCAGACCGCCGGCGAGTGAGAGGGCCTCGAGAAGGGTGGCCGGGCCCTGGAAACTGACCGCACCGGGATTCGCGACGCGGCCAAGGACGAAGACGCGGTTGTTGTTGTAGGCCTTCATCACGAGGGTGACCTCTGGCTTTTCGTAATAGACGGTGAGGGCCTTGGTGAACTCATCGGTGAGTTCGCGAAGGGTGCGTCCCTTGACGTTCATAATGCCGACGCGGGGCAGCGCGACCTCGCCATCCGGTGCGACGATAATTTCTTCGCGGGAGATATCCTCGCGTCCACGCACGAGAAAAGCGAAGCGGTCGCCGGGACCGAGCCGGTAGTCATTATCGATCTTGGCCGATTCCGCCTTGATCTTTTCACCCCCTGCAAAGTCCTTGGCGGACGTCTTCAGTTCGGCGGTGAAAAATTCCCCCGGCTTGAGGTTTTTCGCCGGCACGTAGAGGTCCTTTTTCTCCCCTTCCTGATAAACGCCCTCCTTGATCGGTACGGTCGTGCAGCCTCCAAGAGCGAGGAGCACGGCGGCAGCGGAAAGGGTGGCGTAAAGTGGAAATCTTGTCACTGGCGTGCTGAGGATCGTGTGGCAGCGGTGTTGTCGAGCTCTGCCGTGGCTCGCGACTTGCCGAGAATCAGGCAGCGGAATTGATAGCGTCTTAGAAATTTCCGGAACGCGGGATCGTCGTAGCGCGGTTTGCCTTGGAGGGCGCTTTCCACATAGCCCCACCACATGGCGAGTCCGCCGAGAACGTAAGGCGGATGCCAGAGACGGAAGACCGCGCTTGCCGTCATGTAGAGAAGGCTCGTGCCCATGAAATACTGGCCAAAGCCGTGGCGTTTGCGTCCGGTGAAAATGCTCTTCTGGCTGGAGCCCATCGGCCGGAGGTGGACGAATCGTAGATCCGGATCATCCCAGCTGCACGCGATCCATCCCAGCATGCGGCAGCGGTGGCAGTCGATGCCATCCCACATGACCTCACGGACAAAGCCGCCGATCTCACGGAAGCAGGTCACGCGGTAGAATTTCGTCATTCCAACAGACATCTCGTCTCCGCATTTCTCGCTTACAAGACGGGTGGGCGTGCCCTCCTCGAAATACGGTTTTCCGCTACAGGTGCCCAGACGGGGATTCTCCTCCATCCGGCGCATCAGGATCTCGAAGTAGCCCTTGGGCAGATCGAGATCGAGGTCGAACTTGCAAAGAAACTCAAAGTCGTCGGCGTTGACCGCGTCCATCCCGGCGTAGAAGGCATCGACGACGCCCGGTCCGACGGCGCGTTTGCCGCGGTCTTCGCGGCGGACGATTTTGATCCACGAATGTTTGGCGGCATATTCCGCAAGAATCGCCGGCGTCTCATCGGTTGAGCCGTCGTCAACCACCACCCAGAGAGCGGGAAGAACGGTCTGGGCGAGGACACTCTCGATGCAGCGTCTCGCGTATTGGGCCTCATCCCGGCAGGGAGTGATGAGGAGATACCTGCCGTTGCCGGATGCGGAAGGGTTGGCCTGGGAGCTCATAGCATGTGGTGGGAGGCAAGGACGGAGACGATCCTATCCA
>CAZSMN010000269.1:0-5482 GCA_964607615.1 uncultured Chthoniobacterales bacterium
CGCCGCCATCATCGCCGCCATCATCGCCGCCATCATCGCCGCCATCATCGCCGCCGTCATCGCCGCCATCATCGCCGCCATCATCGCCGCCGTCATCGCCGCCGTCATCGCCGCCATCATCGCCGCCGTCATCGCCGCCGTCATCGCCGCCGTCATCGCCGCTCATGTCTTGATCGGATGAATCGTCGTCAGCGGCATCCCCGTCGTCAGAGCTATCGTCAGCGTCGTCTTCGGACTCCTGATCGGAATCCATGTCCTCATCAGGGGACTCGTCCCCGGAAGCGTCTTCATCCTCCTCCGCTTCGTTGTCAGAATCGTCCTCATCGACAGAGTCCTCTTCCTCATCACCTGCGAGGTCTTCATCATCCACGTCCTCGACTTCGTCCTCTGTGATTTCCTCCCAGTCCTCTTCGGAGCTCCAGGACTCCTCGTAGTAGGATTCCTCGAAGGAATAGGTCTCCTCATAGTAGGAGACAGAAGATTCCAAAGTCATCCACTCCTCGTAAAATGCGGGATATTCCACCTGAAGAACCTGCCCGTAGGCGGTGTATTCGTTGGAGAAGGCATTAAGCAACGCGAGCAGGGTGGCGAAGGCCCCGGCGGTGGTGACATCGAGGCCGGCGATCCGTGCGTTGCGGGCCTGAAGGTTTTTCAGCATCCGGTATGCGGAGGAATTCTTGTCGGCCTTCGCTGTCAGGGAGGCGAGCTTTTTGGCGACCTGCTGGCTCTGAGCTTTGACCTTCTTGGCGCGCTCGGCTTGCTCGCTGGAAAGGGTTTTGGATTTCTTACCGGCGAGGCCCGCAACGCCCACGCTGCGTTCGAGGAGTGCGGTGGCTTCGCTAAGCGCCTTGATATTTGCCGTCGCTTTGGGATCTTTGATTCCCAGTGCAGACCAGGCGGCAGCCACCTGCGTGACGGAGGAACCGAGGCTGTCGAGCGTCTTGAGATACCCGGCATTCTTGGCGGCAATTTGCTTGTCGAGGGTGGCGACATCTTTGCGCACCGATTCCATCCCGCTCCGGAACGGACGTTCCACCGGAGATTTGGCGGGGAGGGAGGATTCCGTCTCGGTGAGTCCGGCCGTGGCCTGCTTGAGATCGTTCAGGACGCTTTCCAGCGTCGGCGGCTTGGCCTTCGGGGCGGACCGCTTGGCAGGTGAGTTGGCGGCGAATTCGACCCGGGAGTCCACGGCAAAAAGATTCGCAGGCGGGGTGAGGCTGAGAAGGACGCCCAGAGTGGCGGCGGCAGCGGCGGGATGTTTCATTTGGAGTGGTTGGGGATAAAGTTATTCTGCCTGTGGTTCGCGAAGGGGCAAAATGCCCGCGGCCCGCGCTTCTGTCATATCGATGACCGCGTAGTCGGGGTCGTCGTTGTCTTCCGAGGTGAGCTTTTCCTCGTGTTTTTGAAATTGCTCGTTGCCGGCCTGGACGGCTTCTTCGAATGAGGAACTCGACAGCATCGTGGTCTCGATGCAGGCGAAGTCATTGCCCTCCTCATCAAGATACACCCCCATGAACATGTGGCCCGGAATGGTGACGAGAAACGGATGCAGCCCCAGCTTGAGGAAGACCGATGCGAGCAACACGCTCCCGTCCACGCAATTGGCTTGAGCGGTTTTGATGGAATCGCCAATGAGCCGAACGTGCTGGGTGTGGACGGTCTCATCGTGGATCGACGGCCGGGTGATGCTGCTGTAGGAAAACCCGCGCCGCTTGAGCACGTTCCAGACCGCCTCCATTTCGCGAAGGACATCATCGGCGTCGCCCTGGTATCCCGCGAACGCTTTGGTGTCGCCCGAGTTCAAGGCCTCGCCGAGGATCTCATCAACGACGGGGTGGTTCTCGTTCACGTAGGCGGCGAAAAGGATGTCGAGGGACGTGTAGTTTCCCTCCTCGTCGGAGACGCCGAACGGGCAATCGTTTACTGAGCGGGCGACGAACCGCTCCTGCTTCTCGCCGACCGGTTTACCGTCGATCGAGACGCGGGCAGTCACTACTTCCGGAAACGGTTGGCGCACCTTCAAAAGGGCATCGTATTCGTAGCGCAACACCGGGAAGAGCTGATATTCCGTCCCTTCCTCAGCGAGTTCGGCCTCGATCGTGCTCGCCTTGATGAGCTTCTGGCTCTCGATCTCGACCTTGACTTTCGCGCCGTCCCTTGGCGCAACAATCGATACGCCGATCAGGCCCATGGGATCTCCAAAAACGGTCTCGTCCGTTTCTTCATCGTCCGGCTTGAAGGTCGACGTCGATATGATGATGGACGGATACAGGCTCTCTCCGAACTCCGAAACGAGACCCCACTCAACGTCCTCTGAATGCGCTACTTGCGGGGTGACGCCTGCTATGATGGCGGAAAGCAACAGGAGAAAGGTCCGGCTCTTGAGGAACATCAAAAATTTTTCCGAAAACTGATTCCGCAACCTATCGCCCGTCAATCAAATTTCCGCAGGAATTCGCGTTGGAGCCGATCCGTTCTTGCGGAGACGCGGAAATTATGGTTCGTGCGGTGTATGTCTCTCACCAGTCCGCACTTGCCGGCCGTTGGTCTTGTCTCCGAGTTGACCAAGGAGGATCGTGATACGCTGAGCACCTACGGGAGCTTTCACCTGGCGGAGCCGGATGATGTTTTGATCCAGCAGGGACAACCCCACGGGAAGCTGTTTTTCATCATCAGCGGACTCCTCCATGCGCGCGCCAAGGAGGAAAATCGCGACGTGCTGCTGGGGAAAATCCACCAGGGGGAGTGGGTTGGAGAGGTGGATCTTTTCGATCCTGCGAGCGCGGTGTGTTCCGTGGTGGCGATCGAGCCCGCACAGTATTGGGTGATCACGCGCAAGGATCTGGAGGACTTCATCAACAACTACCCCGAGGCCGGAATTCAGCTTCTCATCGGCGTGGCATCCATGCTCGGCCGCCGTCTCCGCAATGTGACGCGCAAGCTTACGGAAGAGTCAGAGATGACCGCGCTGAGGAATTCCATCTTCCGCGACTGAGATGAGGATCCGGACCGGCTGGTTCGCGCTGGGGTTCGCGCTGCTGGGCGCTTTTCTGCTCGGAGGCTGTGGCCCGAAAGCACCGTCCAACGAACTCGTCGTCGGGATGGATCTCTCCTACCCCCCGTTTGAAAGCATCGATCCGACCGGCCGGCCGGCCGGCATCAGCGTTGAACTCGCGCAGGCCCTTGCTGCCAAACTCGGGCGTCCGGTGCGCATCGAGAACATCCCGTTCACGGGGCTCATTCCCTCGCTGAATACGGGAAAAATCGACTGCATTATCTCCTCGATGACCGACACGCCCGAGCGGCGGACGGCGGTTTCGTTTTCCGATCCCTACCTGACGATCGGACTTGCGCTTCTGGCGGGAAAGTCCTCTCCAGTCACCTCCGGAGAGGATCTGGACCAACCCGGACGGACGGTGGTGGTCCGACAGGGAACGACCGGTGAAGTCTGGGCCCGTTCGACGATAAAGAACGCCTCTATTCTCGCGGTGGACAAAGAGACGTCGGCGATCCTTGAGGTGGCGCAGGGCCGGGCCGACGCGTTTGTTTACGACCAGATGAGCGTCTGGAAAAACGCGAAGGAATTTCCCGACACGACCCGGCCGATTTTAACTCCGCTCCGGAAAGAAAGCTGGGCCGTAGCCGTCCGGCTCGGCAACGAAGAGCTCCTGACCCAGGTGAACGATTTTCTCAAAGACTTCCGGGCCTCGGGCGGATTCGAGCGCCTCGGCGATAAGTATCTCGGAGACCAGAAGGCAGCCTTCAAGGAACAGGGCCTGCCATTTTATTTCTGAGCCGGCCTACTACGTTAGGCCGCAGAGACGGACGAGCTGGTTCTTCCCCTTGAGCTGATGCTCGCCGAGGTCGGCAAACCTCGCCTGCGACGTTCCGTCGAGCAGGCCGACGAAATCTGAAGAGGCGGTTAGTTTCTGATCGAACTGCTTCATCACGCCCTCCATGCGGAAAACCGTGTTCACCGCGTCGCCGATGATCGTTGCATCGCGCTGAGCGACCAGGCCGATGTTGCCGCAGGTGACGGAGCCGTGGTGAAGGGCGACCGCTACGCGGAATGGACGCTCCGGGTGGTCCGGCCACTTCTGGGCGGCGGCGCGTTCGAGGAGCTTGGCTCCGGTATCAAAAGCCCGCTGCGCCTCTGCGCCCGCCTCTGTGCCACGGATCCAATACGCGAGGATCGCGTCGCCGATGAACTTATCGATCGTCCCGCCGCTTGCCTGAACAAGGTTGCCGGCCTCGCGGAACCACTCGCCCAGCGTCCGTGCGAGCGAATCCTCCGGCAGGATCTCCGACATGGTCGAGAAGCCGCGGATGTCGCAGACCATGATTGCGACAATCGCGGCTTCCTCACCCGTCGCATCGGTTCCTGCCGCGAGGGTCACATCGAGGCCGCCCTCCTGCGAGGGGGCATCCGTCTGCTCGAAAGTGAGCTCGTTGTTGGTGATCCGGATCACCGCGCCGTTCTCGAGCACGACGGGTGTGATCACCCGCCGGCCGTTCACAAAGGTGCCGTTGCGGCTCCCGAGGTCCATGATCTGGTATTGCCACGCATTGTGGCAGCGGACGATGGCGTGCTGGCGGGAAACCTGAGGGCTCATGTGCAGGCTCACCGTATTGTCGCGGCTCCGGCCGATGGTGGCCGTGTTGCCGATCTCGACTTCGAACGGAGCACCGTCTGAAGGGCGGATTTTCAGTTTGGCGCGCATGAGAGCTTCCAGCGAAGGGCGTCAGTGTTTGGCGCGGATCGGCTTCTTGCCAAGATCCTCGTGCGAGACATCGTCCGGCACGCCGGCGGCGTTCGCGAGACCGGCTTCTTCTGCGGGCAGGAACGCTTTGAAGCGCTGCTTGTCGATCGCCTTCATGTAGGCCTCGTGGGGCGAGACCGCGCCGGCCACGAGCTGCTCCCAGATGGCGTCGTCCATGAACTGCATGCCCTCGCCCTTGCCGCCCACGATGACGTCCTGAAGCTTCTGCGTGGCGCCTTCGCGCACGATGGCTGCCACGGCGCTGTTCACGACAAGAATCTCGTTCACGGCCACGCGGCCGCCGCCGTCCTGCTTCTTCATCAGGAGCTGGGCCACGACGCCTCGGAGCGACGCCGCGAGCATGGTGCTGACCTGCGCCTGCTGTTCGCTGGGGAAGACGTCGATCTTACGGTCGACGGTCTTGCGCGAGTTGTTCGTGTGCAGTGTGCCGAAGACGAGGAGGCCGGTCTCGGCCGCGGTGAGGGCGAGCGAGATCGTCTCCAGGTCGCGCATTTCGCCGACCAGAACGATGTCGGCATCCTCGCGGAGGGCGGCCTTGAGGCCGATCGGGAACGACGGCGCGTGCTCCGGAACCTCGCGCTGCGTGATGATGCTCATCTTGTTGCGGTGCACGAACTCGATCGGCTCCTCGATCGTCACGATGTGGCGCGAGAAGTTCGTGTTGATATAGTCGATCAGCGCCGCGAGGGTTGTGCTCTTGC
>CAZSMN010000270.1:0-5444 GCA_964607615.1 uncultured Chthoniobacterales bacterium
GGAAGAGCGGGCGAAGCGGACGGTCGGTCATCCGGCAGACAAGGATTTCCTTTTCCGAGGGACGGCCTTCGCGCTTGAAGTAACCGCCCGGGAATTTTCCGACGGCGGCGGCTTTTTCTTTGTATTCGACAGTGAGGGGGAAAAAGTCCTGACCTTCTTTGATGGTCGTGGCCGAGACGGCGGTGACGAGAACGATGGTCTCACCGCAGCGGACGGTGACGGCTCCGTCGGCGAGTTTGGCCAGTTTGCCGGTTTCGATGGAGAGTGAAGTGTGCCCGACTTGGGCGGTAACGGAATGGATCATGATATGTTTTCGGGGTGGCCGATGCGGAATTGCAGCGGCCGGGGAAATACGAAAAAGCCCCGAAACAAAGAATCGGGGCTTTTCGTGGGTGGATTTGCGCTACTTGCGCAACTGAAGTTTCTCGATTACCGCCTGGTAGCGGTCGGTGGCCGTCCGCTTGAGGTAGTCGAGAAGGCGCCGCCGGGTGGCGACGAGTTTGAGAAGGCCGCGGCGGGACGAGTGGTCCTTTGCGTTGGCTTTGAGATGCTCGGTGAGCTCATTGATGCGCTTGGTAAGAAGCGCGACCTGAACGTCGGCACTACCGGTGTCTTTTTCGTGAAGCCGGATTGTGTCGACTTCGATTTCTGCTGCTGCCTTGGCCATTGTCTTGTTTCTTTTCGATTTTTGAAGGAGGGAGAGGATCTCACAGGTCTTGCGGTGTGACAAGTGAAAACACGCATCGCGGAACCGCGCGGATTTCAGACGCAAAACGCCTTTGGTGGACCGAGGATTTCACGCAAAACGATGGCTTGGCGGGCACCATCGCGCGAGCGGAGCACGGACATAATGGCGGCATTGGGAGTGGGGCCGGACGTGACGACGGCCGCGGCTGTGCGTTGGGTCGCGGTTTTCGGTCGGGCCGGCGGTGGCGGGGCAACGAAAACCGGCTCGGGTCGCGGTAGTGGCTCGCTCGGGAAGGAAGGCAACGGCGGCGGGGCCGGACGCTGTTCCTCGACCTTCGGCGGTTCCTCCTCCATGGGAAGGCCGAGGGCCTCCATGAGCTTGCGCATTTCGGCCTGCGGATCCGGCGCAGGCTGGGATCGGCGAACCGGAGCCGGTTCCGGCTCCTCCTCCGGCGACACGTGGTAGGGGTGGTCTTCCGCGGAACTCTGCTTCGCGCGCTCGAGCTTTCGTTTTTCCCGAAGCTCCGCCGAGCGCTGCATCAGCCAGTTGATGAAACTGATGAGCGCGATGAGGAGGAGGAAAATGAGTTGTTCCATGGGAGCGAAGCGCGCGAATTCCGGGCCGACGGCGGGTTACGCCGCCGGGCTCTTGTCCGATCCGGCGATGGAGTCGCGCATCGAGGTGTCGGACTGGATATTTTTCATTTTCATGTAGTCCATGATTCCGAGATTGCCGCTGCGGAAGGCTTCGGCCATGGCTTGCGGGACCTGGGCCTCGGCCTCGACGACCTTGGCGCGCATTTCCTGCGTGCGAGCTTTCATTTCCTGTTCGCTGGCAACGGCGGCCGCGCGGCGCATTTCCGCCTTGGCCTGCGCGACGACCTTGTCGGCTTCGGCTTGTTCGGCCTGAAGCTTGGCGCCGATGTTGTCGCCGATGTCGACGTCCGCGATATCAACCGAGAGGATTTCGAAGGCTGTGCCGCTATCGAGTCCCTTCTGGAGGACCGTTTTGGAAATGCGGTCGGGATTTTCGAGAACGTCTTTGTAGGACACCGCGGAACCGATCGAGGTGACGATGCCCTCGCCGACGCGGGCAATGATGGTCTCTTCCGTGGCGCCGCCGACGAAGCGGTCGAGGTTAGAGCGGACGGTGACGCGGGCACGGACCTTCACGCCGATGCCGTCACGGGCGACGGCATCGATCGTCACCTTGCCGGTGGCGGGATTCGGACAGTCGATGACTTTCGGATTGATGCTGGTGCGAACCGCTTCGAGCACGGTTTTGCTGGTGCCTTTGATCGCCAGATCGATCGCGCAGGCGCGGTTGAAATCGAGCGTGATGCCGGCCTTGTCGGCGGCGATGAGGGCCAGAACGACGTGGGTGACATTTCCGCCCGAAAGGTAGTGCGCTTCCAGAAGGTCGGTCTCAAGAGGAAGTCCGGCTTTCACCGCGGTGATACGGCTGTCGACCACCAGGCCAACGGGAACCTTGCGGAGACGCATGCCGATGAGCTTCGAGAAGGGAACGGGGGCGTCGGCAATCTTCGCGCGGAGCCACACGCCGAAAAAGTTGGCGAGAACCAGGATCAGGACGAGGCCGACGACAAAGACGACACCGAAAATAAGATAAACAGCGAGTTGAGGAGTAGGCATAGGGAAGTGCCGCGAATATGGCACAGGATCAGCCGTCCGCTCGAAAAAAATTGAAAAACCGCTGCCGGGGAGCCGGCCGCGGTCCCTAGATCCCTAGATGACGGAAAGATCGCCGAGCAGGGACTTCTGCCAGTCCATCAGAACATTCGTCGCAGGATCCGTCGCTGCGGCTTCGAGGGCGCCTCTGGGGGCCACGATCGAGGGGTCGAGATTCAGCTCGGCGGCGACGGCGTCGCGCCGCTTTTTCAGCGCTTCGAAACGGACCATGTGATCCTTCGGCGGACGCTTGCGGCGGACCTTTTCGGTCCGGGGCCATTCGTTCTCGGGGATCTGCAGGGCAAGAGCGAGGACGACCTCGAAGCTCTTGCGGCGGCGGCCGTTCATGCGCGGGGTCGAGTAGGGAGCGCCGCGTGTCACCTGATCCGCGACGCGGATCATGTCCTCGTTGCCGATGACGTGGAACGGCGGGCGGTCCCAGGCTTTCGCCTCCGCATCGCGCCAGAACCAGAGAACCCGCAACACGGCCTGCGCGCGGGGTGAGAGCGCGGAACTTCCGGTGATGCGCCAGACTGTCGAATCGTCACGTTCCCGGACGTCACGCGTCGAGGCGATCATGCGGTCGCGGGACTCTTCAAACCACGCCCAACGCCCGAGGCGGCGGAGGTCGGCTTCGAGGAGGTCAGCGATCTCCAGCAGATAGCGCGTGTCGTTGAGCGCATACTCGACCATCTGGGCCGAGAGCGGACGGATCGCCCAGTTGGCCTTCTGCGAGGCTTTGGAAAGTGTGACGTTGAAAAACTTCTCCACGAGCGCGGCGAGACCGAGTGCCGGCTGGCCGGTGAGGCGCGCGGCGATCATGGTGTCGAAGAGGTTCACCGGATCAAACGTCCCGGCCCGGCGGAGGAGGCGAAGATCGTAGTCCGCCCCGTGGAAAACGAGCCGCTTCGAGCAGACGACGTCGAAGAGCGGCTGGAGATCGAGGCCCGCCAGAGGATCAACCAGGCAATGCTCACCACCGGCCGAGATCTGGATCAGGCAGAGCTTTTCAAAGTAGCAGTGGAGGCTGTCCGCCTCGGTATCGAGGGCGATCTGTGAGCATCCGGCCAGCCTGCCTGCCAACTCCGCCAGCCCGTCTTGGTCGGCGATCAAGGCTCCTCGAGGAATTTTACCGGCGGAGGAAGATCACCTGCATGGCGCGCGCGCGGTTCGCGGACCTGCGTGGTGCCGTCGGTTGGCACCGTAACAAAAGGTCCGCCAGCGAGCGGGGCAACGCCTGTGAAGGCCACTTCGGGCACTTCGCTGGCCTTGCCTTCCAGAGGAAAATCTTTCCGGAGGGGGTGGTAGGGGTATCCGTCCCACATCAGAATGCGGCGGAGGTCGGGATGGTTCGCAAAGCGGATGCCCATCATGTCAAAAACTTCGCGTTCGTGCCAGTCGGCCGTGGCCCAGAGATCGCTCACCGTCGGCGCTTCACAATCGTCCTCGCTGACCGGCGTCTTGAGCCGGAGGTGGATGCCATCCTTCATCGAGTAGAGTTCGTAAACGACCTCGAAACGCGGCTCATCGCCGAAATGGTCCACGCTGGAGACGTCGATGAGGTAATCAAAACCGAGCGAATCTTTCGCGAAAACGCAGACGTCGCGCAGCGAAGACTTCAAAACGGAAAGGCTGATCTCGCCGCGGAATTCCTTTTGTCCGGTAATGCTGGTCCCGAACGTTGCCGTGATCTGGCCGGCTGCCTCGGCGGCTGTCATAGGGCTTCGATAAGGGCTTTCTTTTGTTCGACCACGGAATGCTCGCCCATGATCTTCTGCTGAAGGCGCATGAGACCGTCGAGGAGAGCCTCCGGGCGGGGCGGGCAGCCGGAGATGTAGACGTCCACGGGAATCAGGTGGTCGATGCCCTGGAGGACCGCATAGCTGCGATACATTCCGCCCGAGGAGGCGCAGGCACCCATGGCGATGCACCATTTCGGTTCGGGCATCTGGTCCCAGATCCGCTTGACGGCCAGCGCCATTTTGTAAGTCACGGTGCCCGCCACGATCATCACGTCGCTCTGGCGGGGCGAAAAACGCATGACCTCGGCGCCGAAGCGGGAGATGTCAAAACGCGAGGACGAAGCCGCCATCAGTTCGATCGCGCAGCAGGCCAAGCCCATCGGCATCGGCCAGAGGGAATTGCTCCGCATCCAATTAATTGCGGCATCGACCTGGGTGAAAATGATATTGCCCTCGATCTTGGAATCATAGGCAACAGGGCTTTGGTCGCTCATCGTGGGTTTCAAAGTATTTTGCGATTTCCCCGCGGCAAGCGGAAAAACCGGCGATTATCGGCAGGGCGGGTCGAACGTTGACACGGGCGGCCCTGTGCATACCCTTGGAAACTGTTTTTCACAATGGAGCCGGAAATTTCTGAATGGCGGGAGCGTTTCCTGTCGCACGCCCCCGGATTTTGGCCGGAGGCAACTCCGGAGCAATGGGCCGACTGGCGCTGGCAGCTCAAAAACCGCGTCACGACACTCGCCGGGCTTGAAAAGCACCTCGCGCTCACGAGTGAAGAGCGCGCCGGTGTCCTCCTGGCCGGCTCGAAGTTGGCCCTGGCCGTGACGCCTCACTATTTCAACCTGATCGAGAAGGACAATCCCGGCTGCCCGATTCGGCGTCAGGTGATTCCGCGGATCGAGGAGGGCTACGACTCGCCCTTCGACATGGCCGATCCCTGCGGTGAGGACTCTTCGATGCCCGTCCCGGGCCTCGTCCACCGCTACCCCGACCGCGTTCTTTTCCTCGTCACCGACCGCTGTGCGTCTTATTGCCGCTATTGCACGCGGAGCCGTGTGGTGAGCGGTGTTGGCGAACAGGAACTGCATACCGACTTTGAGGAGGCCTTTGCCTATCTCGCACGGCACACCGAAGTCCGCGACGTGCTGCTTTCCGGTGGCGATGCGCTCCTGCTCTCCGATGACAAGCTGGAGGGGCTGCTGAAACGCCTCCGTGCGATCCCGCACATCGAATTTCTGCGTATCGGCACGCGTGTCCCTATCTTCCTCCCCCAGCGGATCACGCCTGAGCTTTGCTCGATGCTCCGCAAATACCATCCCCTGT
>CAZSMN010000271.1:0-5399 GCA_964607615.1 uncultured Chthoniobacterales bacterium
TCGTCTTCGTGCACCACATGACGTTCTGCATCAATTCGCTCTGCCACTGGATCGGTGCCCGTCCGTATTCCACCCACTGCACGGCGCGCGACAGCTTTTTGATGGCGCTCTTCACGTTTGGGGAGGGGTATCATAATTTTCACCACGAGTTTCAGCACGACTATCGCAACGGCGTGAAGCCCTGGCAGTTTGATCCCACCAAGTGGTCGATCTGGATCCTCGCCAAGCTCGGCCTCGTGAAGGGACTCCGCACGGTTCCCGAGGAGAAAATCCTCAAGGCCCAGATCGCGGAGCAGGAACGCCGTCTTGCCGCGAAGCTCAGCGGCCGCACACTCTCCGCGCAGGCCGTCGAGATCCTCGAGAATGCCAAGAAGGGCGTGCACGAGGCCGTCGTCCACTGGGAGACCCTGCTCAGCGAGTATCGTGAGGCGAAGGAATCCAAAAACCGCGCCGCCCGCAAGGCGACAAAGCGCGACCTCCGGGCCGCTTCGGACCGTCTGCGCGAGTCGCTGCGGATCTGGATTGAGACGCATCGCTCGCTGCCGGATTCGCTCGCGGCCTAGGCACCAGGGGAGATCGGGATCTCCCTTCTCAAATCCCAGTTCTCCGGCGCTCCATCGAGTCGGTTTTTGATTCGACGGTTGCATCGCGGATCGGCAGGATTCCGCCATGAAGATTCTGATGGCTGCCAGCGAGATGTCGCCTTTTGCGCGCACGGGGGATTTTGCGGACGAGATGCTCCGCCTTGCATCCCATCTCAGCTCGGCCGGGCATGAGGTGAATGTCGTCTTGCCGCTCTACCGCTGCATCCGCGAGAACAAGGCGCTCAAGCTGAAGAAATCGAAGACAAAGTTCACCGTGTCCGTCGGTCCGGCCAGGTTGCCTTGTGAAATCTACGAGGCCTCCGCGCCTGGGGGCGTCTCGGTGACACTCGTCGCGAGGGATGAGTTCTTTGATCGCAGCGGGCTCTACGGGGCGGACGGGCGCGACTATCAGGATAATTCGGCGCGCTTTATCTTTTTCTCGAAGTGCGTCGTGGAACTCGCCCGCAGGGAATCGCCCGATGTTCTCCATGTGCACGGCTGGCAGACGGCGCTCGCTCCGGTCTTCGTTCGCGAACAGAGGATCCCTGTGAGCACCGTGCTTACGCCTCACAGCCTCGAGTATCAGGGAAATTTCTGGAGCTACGACTTTGCGCTGACCAACCTTCCACAGGATTACTTCTCGGTTCGCGGCGTGGAGTTTTACGGCAGCATGAACTGCCTCAAGTCGGGTATTCTTTTTTCGGACGCGGTGGTTCTGCCCGGACGGCGGTATGTCGCGGAGATGCAGACTGCGGAATTCGGTTGCGGCCTGGAGCACGTGCTTGAGGAGTTTTCCTACAAGCTGGAGGGAATTCCGGACGGGCTCGACGAGGACGCCTGGCCTGTATTGCCCAGCGATCCCGGGGCAAAGGATACGGCGCGCAATGCGCTGCTGTCAGCGGTTGGGCTCCTGCCAGGCGGGCGGGTGTTTCTGGCGGATACGACGGCGACCCGCGGAGCGGGCGTAGCAACGCTCCTTTCGGCCCTCGACCGCTTGCCCTCGGACGGCGTGCGCGTCCTCCTCTTCGGTCCGGTGGCGGATGCCGACCGGCAGGCCCTGGGGGTGGCCGTGCGGCAGCATGCGGGCATCTTTGCCCATCGTGAGAACGTCGATGCCGCCCTTCTTCAACTCGCCCTGGCGGGGGCGGATTATCTCCTGCTGCCCGGGCCGGTCGAGCCGGGAGGTGAACTGCTTGTGCTTGCGCTGCGCAACGGCGTCATCCCGGTGGCGGCCCACTGCGGCGGGCTTCGGCAGTTTATTCAGGATTTCGACCCGGTGACCGGAAGCGGCAACGGGTATGTGTTTTATCGCGACACGGTCGGCTCCCTGACGGATGTGATTGGACGTGCCATGTCGGCCGCTCCGGCCGAACAGGCTCAGCTCGTTCATGCGGCGCGGTCGGGCGACTTCTCATGGTCCGCATCGGCCGCGCGGCATGTGGCGCTCTACGAGCGCCTGGCCAGAGCCGCGGGGCGTCCCCTCGCGGCCTGACGGGCCTTCAGCTCAGGAACGAGCAGACGTATTGGCAGATGCCGTCCTTCACGGTGATCGTGAAACCGGATTTTGCCGGGACGTCAAACGCTGTGCCGGCCGTGTAGGAAGAAGCGGCCGAAGTGCCATCGAGGACAACGGAACAGGAGCCGTCGACGATCTCCATCTTCTCCGCAGCGTCCGTGCCGAAGTGGTATTCGCCGGGGTAGATGAGACCGAGGGTGCGCTTTGCTCCATCGGCGGAAAGAATCGTGTGCGAAACGACGCGGCCCTCGAAGTAGACGTTGGCCTTGGCGACAGCGGTGACGTTGGGAAATTCCATCCCTCCGCTCATGCCCGAGCGCCGTGCCGATTGCAAGACCTCAGTAAAACCGGTGCGGAGCGATGAGAGCCTGGGGTGTTGTCAGGCGTTCGACGAAGCGCTCCCACGAAGCCTGTCCTGCGAGGATTTCTATTTCGACGCGCAGGTAGTAGAGAGGAATGGCGGGTTCGAGTATGCGGGGGATCCGGACGGCGTCCTTCTCGGTGGTGAGAATGGCATCCAGTTCGCGGCGGGCGCAGCGGCGGATGAAGCGCTCGATCTCCGCCGCGGTGTAGCGGTGGTGGTCGGCGTAGCTCTTGGAAATTTCGATCTCCGCATCGAGCTTGCGGAGGGCATTCTCGAAGCTCTCGGGCACGGCGATGCCGCAGATCGAACCGATGCGGAGGCCACGCAGGAATTCGAGGGGTTTGATTTCGCCGGTGACGAAGTTCCGCAAATGCTTCGGCCGATGGGCGCATTCGATGATGTCGGCCGTACGGTTGTAGCTCCGGATGCGGTCGATGAGATCGGCATTGTCCGAGCCGTCGCATTTCGTGATGAAGATGTGCGTGGCGCGGCGGAGGTTCTCCGGCGGTTCGCGAAGGGTTCCGCGCGGTAGAAGGTATTCATTGCCGAACGGCGCCTGGCGGTCGACAAGGACGACCTCGAGTCCGTGCCGCATGCGCACGTATTGGAGTCCGTCATCGAGGATGATCGTATCGACGCCGAATTCCCGCGTCGCATAGAGGCTGCTCTTCACGCGATCGCGGTCCACGAGAACGACGACGCCCCGGAGGTTGTTGGCCAGCATGAACGGTTCATCGCCGGCGGTCCGGGAATCCAGGAGCAGCGAACGGCCATCGGAGACCACGCGCGGGACGAAGACGGCTTTGTTTTTTGTCACCTTGTCGAGGAGTCGCAGAAGAAACGGTCGGGGAACGCTCTTGTAGCCGCGGCTCAGGATGGCTACCTTGCGGCCGCCCTTTTCGAGCGCGCGGGCGAGGAGTTCGACGACCGGCGTTTTTCCGGTGCCGCCGACCGTGAGGTTGCCCACGCTGATGACGAGGCAGCCGGGGGAATGGTTACGGAAAAACCGGTTCCGGTAGAGCGCGATGCGGCTGAGAACAATACTCCGGTAGATGAAGGAGAGACCGTGGAGGATCCAGCGGAGGAAATCCGCGCGGCGTCCGTAGCGGCGGTCGAGAATGACGTCGATCGCGAACGATTCGAGGCCCTCGATCCAGCGTCTCATTTTAGAATGCGGACGCCCGAGTTGTCGGCCGTGGTGATCACGGCAAAGCCATCCTCGAGCCCGCTGGCATCGATCATGGCGCCGGCCACGCGCTTCGGATTGACCAGGGTGACGCACGCAATTGTCGAACCCGATCCGCTCAGCCAGCCGCCGAGGGCTCCGGCTTCGCAGCCCGCGGCGATCGTGTCATCGAGGAAGGGGAGGAGCTTTTTGCGGTAGGGCTGGTGGAGCCGGTCTTCGAAGCAGCCCCGGAGCTTGGAGTATTTTCCGGTGGCGAAGGCCGCGGTGATGGCCGCCGTTCGCCCGAGATTGTGAACAGCGTCTCCCAGCGTGACCGACTTCGGCAGCACGAGGCGCGCTGCCTTGGTGAGCATTTCGAAGGGGGGGATGAGGAGGATGAAGAACAGCGCGGGATCGACGGCGAAGCGGTGGAACTCCGTTGATGACGATGCGACCGTGAAGCCGCCGAAGGCTCCAGGCGCCGCGTTGTCGGGGTGTCCTTCGAGTTCCGAGCAGAGCGTGAAAAGCGCGCGGCGGTCGAGCGGCGAGCCGGCGAGTTCGTTCAGGCCGTGAAGGATGCCAAGGCGGACGGTGACGCTGCTGCCGAGACCGCGCGAGCGGGGGACATCACCGTCGACCGACCAGGAGAATCCGAACGGCTTGAGACCGGACGCCGCAAAAAAGGCCGCGGCCGCATCGCCCGCCATGCCATCCGGACGCTTCGTGCTGCGGCTGACGGTCGTGGTGTTGTAGATTTTAAGGGCGATGCCGAGGCAATCGAAACCGGGTCCGAGGTTCGCCGTGGTGGCCGGCACCCGCACGCTGACGCTTTTTTTCATAACGGCAATTCAACAGGGGAAGCGCAAGATCTGCGAGTTTTCCGTTTGATGTTTCGAAAAATCCGGTGAAAATGACCGACCTTTCAGCACCCGTAGCTCAATTGGATAGAGCGTTGGCCTCCGAAGCCAAAGGTTGTGGGTTCGACCCCCGCCGGGTGCAGTTTCCTCCGCCGATTTGGGCGGAGTCCGTGACCCGGCGGTGCCGGTGAACCCTCAGCGTTACATGTGGGCGATGATGTTATCGCCGAATTCGCTGCACTTGATCTGCGTGGCGCCGTCCATCAGGCGTGCGAAGTCGTAGGTGACCCGCTTGCTCGCGATCGCGCCATTGAGGCCCTTGAGGATGAGGTCGGCGGCTTCGTTCCAGCCCATGTAGCGGAGCATCATTTCGCCGGAAAGAACGACCGAGCCAGGGTTGACGAGATCCTGGTCGGCATATTTCGGCGCGGTGCCGTGGGTGGCCTCGAAGATGGCGTGGCCGGAGAGGTAGTTGATATTGCCGCCCGGGGCGATGCCGATGCCGCCAACCTGCGCGGCGAGGGCGTCGCTGAGGTAGTCGCCATTGAGGTTGAGCGTTGCGATGACGTCAAAGTCGGACGGGCGCGTGAGGACCTGCTGGAGGGTGATGTCGGCGATGGCGTCTTTGATGACGAGGCCGGCACCACGCTTGCCTTCCGGGATTTTGCACCACGGGCCGCCGTCGATTTCGACCGCGCCGTATTCAGCTTTGGCGGTCTCGTAACCCCAGTCGCGGAACGCGCCGGAGGTATACTTCATGATATTGCCCTTGTGGACGATCGTGACGCTCTTGCGGCCGTTGATGATTGCGTATTCGATCGCGGCGCGGATGAGGCGGGCGGTGCCGGGCTTGGAAACCGGCTTGATGCCGACGCCGACCAGGTCGATGGCCTCTTCGCCGAAGCGGATCTTT
>CAZSMN010000272.1:0-5386 GCA_964607615.1 uncultured Chthoniobacterales bacterium
CCGGGCGATGGCTGTTTTCATGCTGGCGCGCTGCTTGCCGGAGGACAAGTATTTCCCGACGATCGACGCTCTGTTCCGGCAGCAGAAGTCATGGACGGGCAGCAATCCCAAGGCGCCGCTGATGCAAATCATGCAGGACGCCGGCATGACCGAGACGGAGTTTGATGCTTGCCTCAAGAGGAGGGACCTCGCGCAGGCAATCTTCGACACCCGCAAGACGGCAAATGAGCAGTTCGGTGTCAAGGGCACGCCGACATTCTTCATCAACGGCAAACTCATCGACGGTCACAAGGATGCCGCGGCTGTTACCACCGCAATCAAAGCTGCACTGAACGAGCAATGACGCGAAGCAGTGTGCCATTCGCAGACGTGCCCGTCAGCCGTGATCGCCGCGCTCTGCTGGCTGGCGTGGCTGCCAGCATTATGCTCGCGAGGATGACCGAGGCCGGGGCATCTGAACAAGGCGGCGCCAGTTTGGCGCAGCAATTGATGAAGGCGGCCCCTTCCATTGGAGACAGGAGTCTTGGCCGCGACGATGCGAAGGTGACGCTGATCGAGTATGCTTCTGCAACCAGCCGCCGTTGTGCCGAGTTTCACGTGGATGTTCTGCCCCTCATTCAGGACAGATACATCGACACGGGCCTTGTAAAATATGTCTTCCGGGAATACCCGGCGGATCAGAGTGCCTTGATGGTGTTCATGCTCACGCGCTGCATTCCTGAGGCGAAGTACTTCTCCACTCTCGACATGATCTTTCAACGCCAAGGCTTGTGGAAAGGGACAAACATCAAACCCGAATTGCTCAAGATCATGGGAACTGCAGGCATGCTGGAGGCAGATTTCGTCGCCTGCCTGCACCGCAAGGAACTTGCCCATGCAATACACGAGTCCCGTCAAACGGCCCGTGACCAGTTCGGGGTGGAAGACACGCCGACCTTCTTCGTGAACGGGCGGAAGGTCGATGATCACGAAAACGTGACCGCCGTCACAGTCGCCATCGAATCCGCCCTCGGGGCTGGCTGAGCGTTCGAAATTACCCTTGAACCTCTAGTGGCTGTAGATCGTATAAAGGGTAGATCGTATAAAGGCATGAGCCTCATGATGAAGGAACTAGTAATGAATCGCCGCGACATTCTCTTGGCCAGCCTGGCGGCAGGACTGCTTGCGTTGCCCAAGGCAGTTCTCGCATCGGACGAACCGTTCCCGATCTCGGAGGCAGAGATCAGCCAGGTGCCGAAGAAGTTCCGACGCCGCAAGGTAAGCGTCTCTCTCGACTACCCCCCCGGCACCATCGTCATCGATACGGCGAGCAAGTACCTCTACCTCGTTCTCGAGGGTGGCCGAGCTGTACGCTACGGCATCGGCGTGGGCCGGCAGGGTTTCGCGTGGGCCGGGACGGCCGTAATCCGCCGCAAGGCCAAGTGGCCAACCTGGACTCCGCCCGCGGCCATGGTGGCGCGCGACGAGTTTGCGGCGAAGTGGGCGGGCGGCATGCCAGGCGGACCCACCAATCCGCTTGGGGCACGGGCCCTCTATCTCTACAAGGGCAATCGCGACACGCTGTACCGCATTCACGGCACGACGGTGCCGTCCTCCATCGGAAGAGCGGTATCGTCAGGCTGCATCCGGATGCTGAACGCCGATGTTGCCGACCTCTATGAGCGTGTACCGGTGGGAACGGAGGTCGTCGTCCTGCAAGGCAGCACGCCATTCGTAGCTGAGGACGTGCCGCCGCCGAAGCGCAAGCGGAAGTTCCTCTTTGAGTGATGGAACAACACGACAACGATAGCCCGTTACCGCATCCAGGAAGCTGACTGCGTTGTCTGTTGCGAGCTTCATCGGCATTTGGATATCCATCGTCGCAGACATCGCCACCCTCAAAGCGGCTCCGGTTGCTGAGTTGACGTAGATGAGTGAAGGAAGAGCAATCATGACACTGGGTATGCTGCGTTCTGCAACGTTCATTGGACTAGCCGTTCTTGCGGCCAGCACTGCCCTGGCAGCAAAGAAGGGCGGCCCGTGGAAGCTCGGCGACATCATTGTGGAGCAAGCCTGGGCTCGCCTCGCTCCGGGTGGGGCGGGTACGGGGTCCGTCTATCTCACGGTCCATAACAAATCAGGTCAGGATGACCTGCTACTCGCCGTGGACATTTCCTTGGCGGAATCGACTGCCATCTATTCGACCACCGTGAAGGATGGGGTTGCCAGCATGGATCCGCTGCCGATGGGTGTGAACCTGCCGAGCCATGGCGAAGTGGTGATGCGGCCGGGCAGTCTTCACATCATGATGACGGGCGTGTCGAAGGACACGAAGGTCGGCGATCTGTTGCCTGTCACCATGGTGTTCCGCGATGCTGGTTCCCTTGACCTCAAGGTGCCGGTTGTTCCGCTCGGTGCCGGAGACCCCGCTGAACAGCACGTGAAACACCCCGCTGAAGGCATGAAACATTGAGCATGCTGAAACGCTTCTGGATACAAGGTGTCGCGGCGGTTCTCGCCATCTGCGCCGGGGTCGCAATCTCCCTCTACCTGGAGAGCACGGCTCAGGAACGTCGGCCCATCGAAATTGGAGGCCCCTTCACGATGATCGATCAGGAAGGACGCCCCATTTCAAAACAGGTCCTCGACCAGACCGCAGTTGCACTGTTCGCGGGTTTCACCCATTGCCCGGACGTGTGTCCGACCACACTGCTGAGGCTCTCCACGCTTGTGAAGCAGCTCGGAGAGGATGAAGGGAAGATTCGCGTCGTTCTCGTTTCTGTCGATCCCGAGCGGGACACACCGGAGGTTCTCAAGTCATACCTCGCTGCCTTTGAAGGCGACTTCACCGGCATGACCGGCACGCCCGAACAACTGAAGGCCTTCGCAAAAGCGTACAGGCTCTTCTACGAGAAATCAGGAACCGGCAGCGAGTATACCATGAACCATACGTCCGGGGTGTTTCTCTTCAGGAAGGGGGGAGCATTCCAGGGTACCCTTGACCAGCACGAGTCGGACGAAGTTGCCGTCAAGAAACTCAAGTTGCTCACAGGAGCTTGACCCCATGATTATTACCCGCAGAACTGGTCTTCTCTTGCCCTTCCTTCTGTTGACGAGAGGGCAACCCGTGCAGGCTGGCGGACGGCGTATCGAGGTGATGTCCACCAATGGCTGCGGCTGCTGCATTGCCTGGGTCAAGCATCTCGAAGCCGATGGGTATACTGCGACGGTGACCAATCTGCCGATGGCGGACCTCGTCCAGAAGAAGATGGCAGCCGGGCTGACGCCGGAACTCTACTCCTGCCATACCGCCATGATCGAGGGATATGTCATCGAAGGTCACGTGCCGTCGATCGACATCGATCACCTTCTACTCGACCGGCCCGATGCGATCGGTCTCGCCGTGCCGGGCATGCCGAGTGGTTCTCCCGGCATGGGTGAACCTGACCCCGCCAGCCCCTATGAAGTACTGCTGGTGCGCCGTGACAGCACGACGGATGTGTTTTCACGACATCCCAGTTCTGGCTAAGAGATTTCCGTTGCTCCAGAGGGGCGCAAGATCTTTGGCAATTGTTTATGCTGGACTCTACTTGCTCGCAGTTCCGCCGCTTTCGACGTGAGTTTGAGTCTGAGGTGGTTCAAGAGCAACCCATTTCCGGGAATTGTGTGCCGCCTGACGTTTCAGGAATGTATATCCGGTTTGGGACCACATACGAATATCGTTGCGCCGGTTATCGAGAATATAGTCACCTGATGCTGTTACGAGTGTCAGGACTGCATGACCTCCTCCGTTCTCGTCCAGTACCACCGTGATGCGGAGCGATTCGGCGGGGATGCCCTTTGAAACGAGTAGCTTCTTCTTCAGAAGCATGATGTCCTCGCAATCGCCCGCATCGGTCGGGAGTGTCCAGTATTCGGCCGTGCCGTAGAGTGTCTCATCGGTAACGGGAGCGATCGCGCCGTTAACGTAGGTGTTGACCATCCGGACCATCAGCCACTTTTCGTCGGTCATCACGAAGCGGCGGTGCCTGTTCTCGGGCTGACAATCTTCTGGAACCCTCTGGCAAAATTGCACAAATCCTACGGGCGGAAGGGTATCGCCATATTCGCGGGCGGAGGACAAGTCGGAGGAGGGCGTAGCATGAGAAGGCGAGGCCACTCCGGCAATGGCCAGCAGGCCGATCAATACGAGCGCCACCGCCGTTCCCGTCTGCCTCATAATTTATCCCCGTCGTAACTGTTAACGAATTGTTAATATGCGCGAACAGCCGGGACCTCGCAATGGTTGCTCAGGAGTAAAGTTAACGCTGCACGGGCTAGCAGAAGCGAAACCGGATCGCGTCGACGCCCTGTACTTCTTGCGCAACTTCACAGGAGTCTCTGCTTGTCGATTGCGGTAACGTTCGGAGGCTCGATACACGAATTGCCGCTTCGACTTTTAGTGTGGATAACAAGTTCTGGTTGCGAACGGGTGATTGCAATCTGCGGAGATGGCCCCATGTCGCGTCGGTGGGGTGCATCGCTGTCGAAGAACCTCAGTCTTTCCTGTTTTCCAGATTGCGACTAGTGTAGCGTTCCAAAGTCTGAACGCAGGGGTTTGGTCTTGCCAAAATCCACGAACCCGATGACACCGGAATATCTGCCGTGGTTTATCACCGCCCCCGGCGCCACAGACAATCTCTACGTCGTGACCATTTTCATCGTCGTCGTGGCAACGGTTCTGATAGGCGTATTGTTTTTCTGGTTGCACTCGTTGCCCGAGAGGATGGGGCATCGCAAGCTGCAGTTCGAGGTCGTGTCTGTATTGGCGCTGCTTTCGCTCTTCACCGGCGAGCACATGTTCTGGATCGTCGGATTGCTTCTCGCGCTCGTTGATCTCCCCGATTTTGTCACCCCATTGCGGCGCATCGCCAGGGCATCGGAGAAAATCGCAGGCGAGCAGAATGAGAACAAGAATGATCTGCCGTGAGCGATCAACATTCCCGAGATATGGAGTCTGGTTGAGCCAGATGATGTTGGTATGATAGTCTTCGGAAGTCAGGCAGGAAAACGCATTGCAGTCCAGACTTTACTCACAATCGTTCTGCTTCGCGCAATCACAAGCCATTACTGCTAGTCCTTTGCTGTCAGGTTTTTCTCATTGTGGTGAGACTGGCCTCTTTGGCTCATTATCGGTCAAAACTGGTCGTATATCCAACATTGGTGCAATACGCTCAATGACTTTCGCCGCAGTTGGCACTGCATTCCAGCCAGCTGTTGCAAGGCCATAGGTGCCCGGAATTGCCTTCGGGTCATCGAGCATAACCATCACGAGATACCTTGGCTTGTCCATTGGGAAGGCCCCGATGAAAGTAGCCAATCTCTGGTCGTCCGCATAGCGCCCGTTAACGACCTTCTGCGCCGTGCC
>CAZSMN010000273.1:0-5377 GCA_964607615.1 uncultured Chthoniobacterales bacterium
GGCAAGGTGAAGAATTTGAAAGTTCTTTCGAATACCTCCAACGAAAGCTTTGCCTCGGTCAGCACGAGCGCCATCATCGAAGCGGAAATACCACCGATCCCGCCGGATGTCGCAAGTTTGCTTGAAAACAACCGGATCGAGATCGACTACTCCTTCACCATTCTCAGCAACTGATGATCCTCGCCACCTTCGTTTCTTCCACGGTCGACTTCTTTGTGAAGGGCGGGCCGTTTATGGTCTTTTTGCTTCTGCTTTCGATCGTTTCGCTGACGGTCATCCTTCTCCGCGGTCGGGCACTGCGCGAAGCGGTGGTGATTCCCGGGGCAATCTGCGACGCCGTGGAGAAGCTCGAACCGGGCGACGATCTCGACGCGCTACAACGTGCGATCGAACAGAATCCTTCGCCGCTCGGCCGCATCCTTACCACGCTCATCCGGCACCTGCACTGGCCGAAGGCCGAGAACCTCGAAGCCATTCAAACCAAAGCCCGCAACGAGGTCACGCGCCTCGAGCGCGGTCTGGTTATTCTGGAGATCGCCACTGGCGTCGCACCGCTCCTAGGCCTTCTCGGCACACTGTCCGGCCTCGTCGGTATCTTTGCTTCCATCGGCGGCTCCGGCGACCCTGTGGTCATCGCGCGGGGCATCTCGGAAGCCTTGAACACGACGATCGCCGGCCTCGCCGTCGCAGCGCCCAGTGTGATCGCCCACAACTATTTCCAGCGGAAAGTCGAAGTCATGGCCATCAGCATGGAGTCCGTCGCGGCCGACCTCCTCGCCAAATGCTACCCCCACGGCGAACAGCCGCAGGTGGAGACACAGATCGTCTGAGCGATGCGCTTTTACACCCGCAAGCGGCGGAATCCTACGATCATCATCGTCTCGCTGATCGACATCCTGGCGATCCTGCTCATCTTTTTCATCGTCACGACCACCTTCCGCAAGGAGCAGCCGAGACTGCAGATCAACCTGCCGGAGTCGAAGACCGCGGAGAAGGCGGCGGCGGAAAAGGCGGAGCCCCTTGTGCTCCGCGTGAAGAGTGCGGAAGAGATCACGCTCAACAACGATCCGGTCGCGCTGGATTCTCTGGGTGACGCCCTCAAGGCGGCGCGCGAGAAGGATCCCGAACGGCCGATCGCCATGCAGGCCGACCGCGAGGCAGCCTTCGGCGTCGTGGTCAAAGTCCTCGATGCCCTCAAGGCAGCTGGTGTGAAAAACATCCCCGCCTTTACGCAACCCGAAAACGCCACGCCATGATTCTCGAGATCACCACGAAGGACCATCCCGCCCTCCGCACCAAAGGCCGCAAGGTGGAAAAATTCGACAAGCGCCTCGTGGAGCTGGCCGAAGACATGATCGATACGATGCGCGAAGCGGACGGCATCGGCCTTGCCGCCCAGCAGGTCGGCCTCCCGCTGCAGATGTTCGTGTTGGAGGTGCCACAGATGCGGGATCGCCCGAGCGCCATGCGCATGGATGACAGGACGGTGGATTTCGAAGAGCTGATGCCTCTGGTTCTCGTGAACCCCGAGATTGAGATCTTTGGCGAGACCGCTCCCGAGAGCGAGGGATGTCTCAGCTTTCCAGGCCTCAGGGGCGACGTGCCGCGGCCCTACTCCGTCCGCGTGAAGGCGCAAACGCTGGAGGGTGCTGGTATCACCTTCGAAGCCGAAGGCCTCCTCGCCCGGGCGGTCCAGCATGAGTTTGACCATCTCCAAGGCGTCCTCTTCATCGACCGCGTCGTGCCGGAGGATTTTGACGATCTGCCGAAGGACGTGAAGCGCATCGCGCGGCGGATCTGAGCGAACCGCTCTTGTGCTGGCTTACTGCTTGGGCACCAGCACGAAGTCGTCGAGGTAAAGGACGCCCTGGCCCGGCGCGAGGTCAAAGATCACTGAGACGTAAGTGCCGAACCAGGAACCCTCCGGAAGCGTGGGCTGCTCGAGAACTTTCTGCGCACGGGCATCGGCCGCTTTGAGCGTGATATCGCGGCGGAGTTCCTGCCACTGGGGCCCGGGGCTGAAGGAGACGAGTTCCTTGTCGCTGAAATGCACCTTGTCCTCGTCGCGCTGCACGGCGCCGCGGTCTCCTCGCGTGACGCGCGTATTGAAGATGATGTCACCGCGGATACCGAAACGGACGACCGCGCTGATCACGCGGGCGCCTTTGTATTTCATCGTGAAGGTATACGGCTTGCCCGGCTGCATTTTCACCTGCTGCGTGAGGATAAACGTATTCGCCGGCGCACCTTCGAACGCCTCCATGTAGGTCATGGCGTTCTCGATTTTGAAGTTCTGCAGGCCCTTGTTGTACTGGTTGGGAACGGGAAGGAATTTGTTGGGGCTGGGGGAGTAGCCTGCCTTGAGCGCGGCCTTTCCTTCTGTCGGCAGGGCTTCCGGATCGTTCTCGGCCGTCACGATCGAAAAGAAGCCGTAGAAGTTTCCGCGCGCGAGGCCGAAGTCGTAGTCCCAGCCGGACGGCGGCATGAACGCCGGCGTGCCGGCATCACCCTTGATCTCAACCGGCGTGGCAAATTTGGGTTCGGTCTTCGTGCCCGAGTTTAAGGCCAGGGCGACCTTGCCGTTCGTCTTGCCGAAGATGAGATCAAAGAGGCCGTCACCGTTGAGGTCTGCCGCGGAAATCGTCGCAATGCCGCCCAGAGAGAGGAGGCCGGGTGACTTCGCCGCATCCATCGGATCGACCGTGCCGGGAGCGACCGCTGAGGCGGGAGCGGTCCCAAGGCGTACGAAGGAGGAGAAGGGGAGCGTCTCACCGGGCTTCCACGGCTTGTCCGTATTGAGGTAGATGGCCACCTTGCCGGAACGCTCGGTGACAAGGAGATCCATCCGGCCGTCTCCGTTGTAATCGACGACGGTCGGCGTGAGTTGCTCAAGGCCCATGCCGTAGGCGATCACATTGCGCTGGTCCTCGTTGAAGACCGGCCGTGCACCCGAGCCTTGGTTCAAAAGGAGGTGAATGCTGTTTGCAGAATACGACCCTTCACCAACGAGAAGATCTCCGCGGCCGTCGTTGTTCCAGTCCCACACCACCGGCGAAAGAAGGCTCCCCCATTTGGAGGACGGGTCTTTCGAGGTGGGAATAATCGCCTGACCGATGTCGGCCGGTTGGCGGAAGTCTGGCTTCAAAGGCGTCCCCGCGTTCGGAACGAGCATGATCTCACCGTGGTAGTTGCCGAGAACCAGATCGGATTTCCCGTTGCGCGAAAGATCCGCCAGCGTGATGCGCTGTCCCCACCGAGCGCGCTGGACAAACCGGCGCCGCTGCCATTCCACGCCGGAATTGAAAACCAGGCTCGCCATCGACGGGTGCGCCACATCCGTGCGGGAGAGAAAAATTGTGGAAAGCTCGCCGAGGGTGAACTTGGGCTCTGTCGGTGTTCCCGAGTTGAAGTAGACGCGGAAGTAACCCATGACGTCCATGACGCCGAGGTCGAGGAGTTTGTCCCCGTTCAAGTCGGCGACCGAGACCGAGACCGGCATGGGCGTGTCTTGAATCGCGCCGCTGGTGGTCAGCACCGGAAGGTCCGCGCGGTTACCCGCAAGGAAACCGAGCGAATCCACACCGTCCCAGATGTTGTCTAACCGGAAACCTGTTTCAAACCCGGCATTGCGGAGCAAATTCTGGGAATTGGCCGCGGGTGCCGGCGGAGTCTGGGCGACGGCAGGAAGAGCCACGGCAAGGCTCACGGCTGCGGCGAGGATCGTGGACGGGGAGATGCGCATGACGAGTGGTTATTTATGGGATGCCTATGCCGCGAAATCAAATCAAACTCACCCTCGTGTGGCACATTCCGCGGCATTTTTGTTCGGAGACGCATTTGCCATACAGGAATTCCTTCCGTCTGCGATTCCTCAAAGGCGGCAAAACGTCTTGATTAATGAGACTTGGTCTCAATATATGGCGGGGTGGCAGAGAGGTTGCGCATACAGAATGGCTGGGGTGAAGGGAGTCGAACGTTGTTTGAAGGGACGGGAGGCGTCCTCGTGCGTTGGCATACCTTTTGTCTGGAGGCGGATGCGGAGCGGAGTGCCGGTCGGGAGAAGCTGGAGATCTGTGTGAATTTTGAAGGGCGGGGCGAGATGCGGGAGCGCGGCCACACCTCGGCGCTTCTGCCGGAGACGGCCGGATGGCACCTATGCAATGCCCGCAGCCGGAGCTGGCGCGCCGGCGGGGATGTCCATCGTTTTATTACGCTGGAGATTCCGAGGGATTGGCTGGCCGGGACGATGGGGCCGGCGCGGGAGAGCTGCGGGATCACGCTGCGGAACGTGCTGGCGGGAACACCGGGACCCCGCCTCGGCTGGACAAAGCTGACAGGGCCGGTGCGACAGGCAGCAGAGGAGATGATCCGGCCGCCGGTTCCCGAAGGCCTGCAGGCGGTCTGGTATCCCGCGAAAGTCATCGAAGTGGTGGCGCACGTCTTCGCTGCCGGTGACGGGGAGCTTTTTTGCGAACGGCAGCACAAGCTGGCCCGCGAGCGTGTGGCGGCCGTGAAGGCCATACTGAAGCGGGATCTCGAGAGCCCGCCCGGTCTGGCGGAGATCGCGAAGGAGGTGGGCTGCAGCCCGTTTTACCTGAGCCGGATCTTCTCGGAGGAGACGGGGTCAACCATCACGCGCTACCTGCGGCGGAAGCGGCTGGATCTTGCGGCCGAGCGGCTGCGATCGGGAGCATTCAATGTGACGGAGGCGGCCCTGAGCGTCGGCTACTCGAGCCTGAGCCACTTCAGCAAAGCGTTCGCCGGCCAGTTCGGGCATTGCCCGTGCGTCTTTCCACTGCAGAGCGGCGGCGCGGAAGACGGCGGGGCTACTCCTCGCCGAAGCGGGTCTCGACGAGGTTCTTGATCTCGGCGACAACTTTGTCGGCGTCGGACCCCTCGGCGAGAATGCGGAGCTTCGAGCCCTTGCCGGCGGCGAGCATCATGAGGCCCATGATGCTCTTGCCGTTAACACGCTCGCCGTCCTTTTCGACCCAGACTTCCGCGCGGTAGCGGCTGGAGATCTTGACGAACATGGCAGCCGGGCGGGCATGGAGACCGTTGCGGTTTTCGATCACCACATCGCTCGCGCATTTCTGCACATCCTCCGAGGTTTTTTTTCTCGAGAGGATTCCCATCACCGGCTCCTTCTTTCGCTGATCATATGTAGAAGTCTCTGATTGAATTCCACCGCGCTGTTTTCTCCCATGTCCTTTAGTTTCTGGTCAAGGGCCGCGACTTCCACCAGCCTTGCCAGATCCCTTCCGGTGCGGACGGGCAGCGTGACGTGAGGAATTTTGATTCCAAGGATCTCGTAGGAGTCGCGGTCCAGTCCGATCCTATCCACATCTTCGACTTCATGCCAATCTTTGAGTGTGAC
>CAZSMN010000274.1:0-5320 GCA_964607615.1 uncultured Chthoniobacterales bacterium
GGAGCCCGAGGCGGAGATGAAGAGATGTCGTCGCTGCGGCCCGCCCAGCATCACCGCATAGGCGTGGGTCGCGATGCGGATGCGGTCGGTGATTTCTCCGCCCTCGCAAACACGCACCACGCTATCCTCACCCTCAGGATTCGCGCACCACACGCCTCCCCCGGCGTCGAGGCAGATGCCATCGGGTCCGATCGATGCCGGCAATTCCGCCCAGGTGCGGCGGTTGTCCAAGGAGCCGTCCGTTTGGATGTCGAACGCGGTCAGGCGATGGCCGAGGGTCTCGGCGACGATGAGGGTCCGGCCGTCCGGCGTGATTACCATGCCGTTCGGGAAGGAGAGGTTGTCGGCGACGACCGAGGCCTTGCCCGCGGTGTCCACGAGCACGATGACGCACGTGTTGACGGGCTTGGCCTCCGGGTCCACGAAATTGTAACCGATGTCGCCGACGTAGAGGCGGCCCGCGGAGTCCACGATGCCGTCGCTCAGGCAGTATTTGGTGAGGTTGCCGATGTCGGCCAAGGTCTCCAGGGCCGCGCCCTGCCAGCGGTGAATCCGGCGCTGGAAGGCATCACCGACCACCAAGGCCCCGTCCGGAGCGAGCCCGAATGCGTTCGGCAGAAACGGCAACTCCGCCACGGTGGCGACGGTGCCCACAAGGTCAACCGTCTTGACGCGCTTGTCGTGGATGTCGAGGAACCACAGTTTGTCGCCATGCCAGCGGGGGCTTTCGGTGAACTTGAGGCCCGTGGCGGGGCCGGCCAGTGTTTTCGTGTTTGGTGTCATAATGGGCTTCTTTCTCAGTCGGTTGTCCCGTCGCTCGGGCCGCCGGCGGAGGGCGAGGTGTTGACCCGGTGGACAAAGGCCAGGAGCAGGTCGGTAATAGCCCGCGTCTCGTGCCCTTTGCCCGTCAGGTCGTCGCAAAAAAGCAGATCTCCCGGGTGGAATCGCCGGGCCTCCCCGTCGCTGGTCACAACCTCGGCTTCGCCGGACAAAACAATGACGACGTAGGGTTGCGGGGCGTTGTGCGCGGGTGCCGATGTTCCTGCGGGAACAAAAAAGGAGCACATGGTCGTGACTGCCCCGAAGTCGCCCATGCGCCCGGCGGGATTGGGGGGCGGCCCGAGGGCCACGTCGCGCTCGGCGAACTCCTTGACGCCGAAGTGCGTTCCGCCCTCGGCGTCGGCATGGATCATGGGGAATTTCACGGTGGGCATGGTGAGTTGGGGTCCGATGTTACGATGCGCTAAAACTCGATTTCCACGCCCTTGGCCTTCGCCACCTGGAGGATGGCGTCGAACGTGCCGGCGGAGTCCCATGGAGCATCGGGCAATTCGTTGCGGAATTCGCGATAGGCACGTTCAACGTTCATGTAGAGCCGGGCCGGAGCACGCCACTCGCTGTAAGGACCAAACTCGATTTTCTTGGACGCTTCGAGCGAGCTGAAGCCCTCGTCAAAAAACCGCTTGGATTCGTTGCGCACATACTCCAGATAGGCTTTCATTTCTCTGACCCCGTCGAGTCCGCAAAGCGGGCCGTGACCGGGCACGATGGCCTGAGGTTCGAGCTGGATGATTAGGTCGAGAGCGTCGAACCACTTCGAGTAAGAGCCAGACCATCCCATCGGCGTGCAATTGCGGAAAAGCACATCGCCGGCAAAAACCACCCCTTCCTTGGGCACATGGATAATCGTGTCGCCGACCTGATGACAGGGCCCGACATAAATCAGGTGCACCTCCGTGCCATCCAGATCCAGCTCGTAGCGGGTGTCGAAAAGCGTGGTCGGCAGCACCAGTTCGATGCCATCGAAATTGTAATCTTCCAACAACTGCTCCCCTGCCGCCTCGAGGCCAGGGTGCATGGTTTTCAAAAGCAGGCGCGTGAGAAAATGTCCGACGCCGTGCAGAAGCTTCTGCGATTCCTTGGGTTCGGCGACATGCTTCATGCGCTCGGGCACCGAACGGTGGGCGATGATCTCCGCACCCTCAAAGAGCTGGTTACCCCACACATGATCCGCGTCCTCGTGCGTATTAATCACGCGGTCGGCCTGCTTCGACCACACCCGTCCGAACATTTCGATCATCTGCCGCGCATGTTTTAAATCCGATTGTGTGTCGATGACCACGCCCCCGCCCTTGTTGATCAGACCCGAATTGGCATCGCAAACGCGGTTTTTTTCGTTGAGCACCGCATAACAGCTGTCGCCGACTTGTTGGAGTTCCATAGGTTTTTAAAAGGAGTGCTGGGGGATGTTTGAGAGACGAGGAGATGATCTGGCGACTAAGACGGGTTCAGTCTTTGGGAAAAAGGATAGTGATGCCGAAACAACACCCGGGCCGCTTCCGTGGCACCAATTCATGACATAGATCCCCTAGCGTCAACGACTGCCGCATTCAAGGCGATACCCAGAAGGGCTACGAAGCGATCAACAGCACCCTCGAAGTGGCCAACCACATCTCACGGGGCTTCCGCAGAATCCATAACTTCTGTCTAGCCGCCTACCTCAAAGCCGGTTGCCTCAACCTGCAAGGCCTTTTGCCACTTGAAACAGCGAAGAGGAAAAATCCTCTGCGGTGATTGTAGCCTCATGGTAGCGAGTCTTTGGGCTCAATGGGACTTGGAGGCAGAGCAACGGAGATCGAACGGACTACATCACTGTCTGCAGACTCATTTTCCAGTAAGCATCGAGATGTGCTTTCTGGACGATCGGAGCGCGGTACCAACGAATGACCGTGTCGGGCTTATTGCCCATTTCTGCAGCCGTTTTGTGTTCGTTCTTATGGTGGTGATAGTGGTAGGTTCCGAAGGAGTGGCGCAGACAGTTATGAGGCAGTTTAACGGCTGCCGTCTCGGCGAGTAACGACAGCTGGGCATGCCAGTGACGGCGGCTCCAAGGAACGACCCTTTTATCCGGATCCCCCTGATGGCGTTTCAAGAATGTCGCCAGAGATCTACAGACGGAAACCGGGCGGGCTTGGCGTGTTTTCGCGTTCAACGCCCGCACGTGAATCTGTTTGAGATTCACATCTCTCCAATAGAGCGAGAGTAACTCGGAAGTGCGGAGTCCCGCAAATGCCTTCACGGCTATACCAAGGAGCAAGATGCCGGCAGACTCTTCATGGGCCTGATGAAGCAATTGTCTCAGATCCGGGGTGCTGAGAAATTCGATATCTCCAAGAGGCACAGAGGCTCTGGGAACGTGCTTCAGAATGTTTTCATGAACCCAGTTTCTTTCGCAGGCGGCAGCGAAGAAAAGATGCAGATACCGCGCGTAGTAGCGGCGGGTGTTTTGGTCGTCAAACTCCTCTGAAAGCCACTCCTCAACCGTTTCACGAGTAAAACTTGAAATCGCCTCTTTGCCGAATTCCAAGCCGAATCGCGTTGACACAATCTTGATGTGCTGGATGTGAGATGCGGATTTCTTCTCAGACTCCGCCGTCTCCAGGCAGAGCTTCGCAACTTCGCTGAATGTCTTCGTTCCTCCGGAGGGACGAAGCATTTTGAGCCCAGCATCAACTACCGACGTTAGGTCGATGTCGTTTTCCCTGCACTTTCGAATCGCCGCGGCGGCTTCGGCCCATTCCGGAGGACTCATGGAAAAGGCATTGTCGCGAGCTGTCGCATGAAGCTCCACCACGGGCGGGGGCGTGATGTTTTTCTTCTGAGCGTCCCCGAAAATCCACTCACGGGCGTCAGAGAGGGTGCTGAAGTTTTTCGTTGTGGGGTTGCCATCCCTTCCGGTGAATTTCTTGCCCAATGAAACCCGGAAATATTCTTTACCCGAGGAATTTGCGGTTTTTCTCACCCCGACGCCCCGGGGGAGGCCAGCGATGAGCGAGCGGGACTTTGGCATGACAGCCAAAGGATCGCATTCGAGGGGCCTATAGGCAAGGGAAGCGTGGCGGAAACGTGGCGCAAAAAAGAGCCTTGTTCCGGATTTCTGCGATTTTCTGAGATTTGCTGAGCAAAGCGCCTCAGGATTCGTGTTGCTCCGTAAAAGGCTGAAATGCTAGCCTTTACTGATGAATAAAGCGGAAGGGGTGGGATTCGAACCCACGGTGCCTTTAACAGCACGCTCGATTTCGAGTCGAGTGCCTTCGACCGGACTCAGCCACCCTTCCTTTGGATCTTCCGCTCCATGCCTGCAGGGCCGGGCGGTCGAGAGTTGAGAAACTAGGGCGACTGCGGCTCCAAGGCAAGGAGAAACGCGATGCGGTTCGTTGCGCGGTGGTTGGGCTAGATGCCTTTTTCTCCGGACGAGCTGCGGAGATGGATGGTTTTTGCCGAGAGGTTGTGGACGGCGCGGATGTAGCGCACGGTTTTGCTCCGGGCGCGCATGAGGATCGAATGGGTGATGGCCGTGTTGCCGACAAGCTTGACGCCCGGCAGGAGTGCGCTGTCGCTGATGCCGGTGGCACAGAAGATCGAGCTCTCACCCGCAACCAGATCCTCCGAGTAATATATGCGCTGGAGATCGGACGGCGTGCAGGTCTTCAGGAGTTCGCTACGCTCCGCGTCGTCGCGGGGCCACATGCGGAGCTGGATTTCGCCGCCGAGGGCCTTGAGAGCGGCCGCTGTCAGGACGCCCTCCGGTCCTCCACCGATGCCGGCATACAGATCAACGCCGGAGTCAGGTAGCGAAGGGGCGACGGCAGCAGCGATGTCTCCGTCGGAGATGAGCCGCAGTGAGGCACCTTCTTTGCGGACGGTGTCGATATAGCTCTGGTTGCGCGGCCGGTCGAGAATGACGACAACGAGATCGCTGATGCGCTTGCGGAGCGCCGTGGCGGCGACGACGAGCGAGCGGTAGAAGGGGGCCTCAAGCCGGATCGGAAGGAGGTCGTTCTTCCGGATGCCTTCGACGACCTGTGGGCCGTAGGCGATCTTCTCGACGTAGAAGCTCGGGATGTTGACCATGCACGAGGCGCGGTCATCCGGCACGACGGCGGCCGACATGACGGAGATCGAGTTCGGCAGCCCCTTGGCGATATTGCTGGTGCCGTCGATCGGATCGAGGGCTATGTCGAAACGCGGAGCGTCCTCTTTCCAGAGCCCGAGCTTGTCTCCGAGAAAAATGCCGGGCGCGTTGTCTTTGATGCCTTCGCCGATGACGACTTCGCCGCGGATGTCGACGGAATCAAAGACGCCGTAGATGGCGTCACAAGCGGCAGCGTCGGCGGCTTCCTTGTCTCCGCGTCCCATCCAGTGAAGGGAATGGAGGGCGGCATTTTCCGTGGCGCGGACAAATTCGAACTCGATGTTGCGCTCGATGTCTTGAAATTCCGTTTTCATCGTTCCGGGGGGGGGGAGTCAGGTTTAGTCC
>CAZSMN010000275.1:0-5290 GCA_964607615.1 uncultured Chthoniobacterales bacterium
AAAAATTCCATGCGAATTCTCCACTTTGACTGCTTTTCCGGAATCAGCGGCGACATGGTCGTCGGAGCCCTGCGGGATCTCGGGATCGCCGAGGATGTCTTTCACAACGCCATCGCCGCTCTCGGACTCGGCGACGAGATCCATGCCCACTTCCACCGTGGTGCGAAGCAGAACATCTCGGGCACGAAATTCGACGTTCATGCGCATTCGCATCAGGAGCCTTCGCACGGCCATAGCCACTCGCACGGGCACGCACATTCCCATGAGCAGGGTCACTCGCACGAACACGGTGACAGCCACACACACGGGCGGACCTATCGCGAGATCCGCACGCTCCTCGAAGCCTCCTCGTTGGAACCGGCCGTCAAAACCCGCGCCCTCGCGGTCTTTCATCGCATTGCCATCGCCGAAGGCCGGATTCACGGGATTCCGCCCGAGGAGGTGGGCTTTCACGAAGTTGGAGCGGCGGACTCGATAGCCGACATCGTCGCTGCCTGCGCGGGGATTGAATCGCTTGCCCCGGTCGAGGTCGAAGCCTCGACTCTTGTCGAAGGCACGGGATGGATCGAATGCGCGCATGGGAAGTTTCCGATTCCTGCCCCGGCGACATTGGACATCCTCCACGGCATCCCCCTCCGCCAGACGGAGGAACCGGTCGAGTTCATCACGCCAACCGGTGCGGCGTTGATTGCCGAGTATGCGGTGCGGTTCGGACCGATGAGTGAGATGTGCATCGAGAAGACCGGATACGGCCTCGGCACACGCGACACGCCTCCGCGCCCGAACGTTCTCCGTGCGGTCCTCGGGGAAACCGGCGACCCCGCCAGCGCCGAAGCAGACGAAATCTCACAGATCGAGACGAATATCGACGACATGACGCCAGAGCTCGCCGCTGCGGCGATGCAGAAGCTTTTCCAAGCCGGTGCACTCGACGTTTTCTTCACGCCGGTCCAGATGAAGAAAAACCGTCCCGGGTTTGTCATAACCGCCCTCTGCGCGCCGGAGAAGACGGATGAGATCGCACGTATTTTCCTCACGGAGACCAGCGCCTTCGGCGTGCGGGTGCACCGCGTGCGGCGCTACAAGCTCCGCCGCGAATTCCGCGATGTCGAAACGCCCTACGGTGCCGTCCGCATCAAGCTCGGCTTCCTCGGCGATGATCTCGTGCAGGCCGCACCGGAGTTTGAATCCTGCCGGGCGGTGGCCGAATCCGCAGGCGTCAGCGTGCGCGATGTCCACCTCGCGGCATGGATCGGCTCACCGCCGAAACCCGAGTGAACCTCGGACGGAACTTGCCCGATCCCTTACCGCAGGATAATCACATCCGACGATGTCGAACCGTATTGACTGTTGTTTTGAGAACCTCCGTGCCGCGAAGAAGTGCGGCTTCATTGCGTACGTGACCGCGGGAGATCCGGGCCCGGAATCCACAGCATCCATCGTTCTCTCCCTTGAAAAATCGGGCGTGAACATCATCGAGCTCGGCATTCCCTTCTCCGATCCGCTCGCCGATGGCGCCACCATCCAGGCCGCTGCCGGACGCGCGATTGCCGCTGGCACAACGGTGGCCAAGGTGCTGGATATTGTCCGTGAGATCCGGGCGGCATCCGAGATTCCCATCGTCCTCTTCACGTATCTGAATCCGGTCTACGTCTACGGCTTCGACCGCTTTCACGCCGATGCCGCAGCAGCCGGTGCGGACGGTCTCCTGATTCTTGACCTCCCGCCCGACGAGGCGGCACGGAATGCCGAGCTTGGCCTCTCGCACGGACTCCAACCGATCCAGCTCATCGCCCCCACGACGCCTCCGCAGCGCATGGAGCTCATTGCCAAGGCCGCGGGCGGGTTTATCTACTACGTTTCCCGTGAGGGCGTCACCGGCGAGCAATCAAGCGTCTCACAATCCATCGCCAGCCAAGTGGCAGAAATCCGCCGCCATACGAGCCTTCCGATCGCCGTGGGATTCGGCATCTCGAGCCCGGAGCAAGCCGCCGAGGTCGCACAAAATTCCGATGCCGTCGTCGTGGGAAGCGCCATCGTTCGCCACATCGCCGGCCAGCCAGCGGGGGCCGATCTCGCCGGAGCGGTCGCCGGGTTCGTCTCGCCGATTTCCGAAGCGATCCGCTCGGCGCGCTAAGAGCCGCTCAGCGGATCCGCAAATCGCACGTCAGGTCGCCGCGGCGTCCGGGTTTGCACACACGCCCCTCCGGCAACACGGCGCCGGTTCCCGTTCTGCGGAAGAGCGGACTGCTCTCTTCGAGCAGAAAACCGATGGCCCGATCGGAGCCGACCACCGAAAGGGAAAGCGGCATTTGCGGCGGGAGGCCGGGATGGAGCGAAGGGTAGAGATTCGTGCGGCGGAACCGGATCCCTGCCAGCGATTGGCCGTCCACCTCTTTGAATGGAAGCGGCCGGTTGGCGATGCGGACCGTGTAGCGCTTGGCAAACTCCTCGTTGACCCAAAGTTCCAGCCGCTGCATCGAGGTGTCAACAAACCGGCTCGTCGTTCCGCCATCCACCGGGGTTTCACACAGGAGCGGCCAGCTCTCGTGGGCCTTGCGCACCACCAATCGGGCACCGCCTTCCTCAAAGTCCAGCAGCACCGGAAACTTCCAATCCCAGATCTCACGAAAGATTTCCTCGTCCATCGCAAACCCTCCCTTGCGGAGGTCGGAAAGAATTTCCGCCAGATCGCTCCAGAGCACACTCGGAAGGAAAAACCGGTCGTGGAGTTGGCCGGTGAAATCCTCCAGCGGCCCGCTGACCGGCTTCTCAAGCAGCCACGCACCCAGTGCCGACCAGAGCAGGGCGACCGCACTCATCCAGTCGGCTTTCGGAAGCGACTCTATGGCCCGGAACTCAATCAATCCGAGTGTCCCCGCCGGCCAGCCGACGTTCCAGAACTTGTCGAGGCTCACTTCGCTTCGGTGGGAGTTTCCTGTCACATCCGTCTGGAGGTGACGGAGTGTCTCCGAAATCAGGATCCGGTGGTCACCGGCTCCAAGCGTTTCGAGAAACGTCCACGCCATTTCGAGATCCTGCCGGTCGCGCGCGGACTCATCCGCACGCGGAGCCTGCGACGAGGCGCCGACATAGCAACCGGTGAACATGTAAGCGAGGGAGGGATGCCGCTGCCAGTAGCGCAGGATCGAGGCCAGCCAGCCCGGGCGGTGAAAAAACGGATTCTCCTCGACGCTCGGTCCGCCCCAGAGGAGGTGGTTGCCGCCTCCTGTGCCTTCGGGCAGCGAGCCATGGAACTCTTTCCAGGAACGGAGGCCACAGGATTCCGCCGCTCTCGTTACCGCTTTGATCCAGTGATCGTATTCCTTCCATCCAAAACACGCCGGCAGGTTGACCTCGAGCACGCCGGGGTCCGCAGCGAGACCGACCTGGGTCCAGACCCCCGCTTCATCCGGCGGCACGTAGCCCTGCATCTCGACACGTCCGATGCCGGCGGCGCGGAGGGACTGCTCGATCGCCGTGAGGAGCTTGAGAAACGGCTTCTGCAAGAAGGGCGGCATGAAAATCGACAGCACACCGGCCTTCCACTCTATGGTCAGCGCGCGGCGGGCGACGCCCTCGGGAAGTTCGTGGAGCGGAAGCCGGAGACCTCCCGGCCCCTCGGCTTTTGTCAGTTCCTTCGCCGCATCCGGCCAGACAGAGACCGTCCACTCCCCGTGCGTCTCATCGATCAGAAGAGCCCAGACGCGGTTGGATTTCAGAAGAGGATCTTTGAAACTGCCCCACCGCCCGCGCACGCCGAGTTCGGCCAGTAGCGTCTTGCGAAAAATGGTGAGGTTTTCTGCCGTCGCCGCCGCCCGGCTGCGGGCGCGGAAAATCGGACGACCGTTGCGGTTGGCGATGAGCCGGATCGCCCAGCGCGGATTCACCTCACCCGGGTAGGATTTTCCGGGGGAGAAAAAGTCGACACCGCCCGGCAGGTCGTTCTTGAGAAGATGCCGCGCCATCTCACGGGCATAGCCGAGCTTGGTTGGGCCGACCGCCGAGTAGTTCCATTCCGGCCCCTCGGGCATCAGCGGGACATACGTGGGCTCACCGCCGAGGGTCACCTTCGCACCGTGGCGCGAGAAAACCTCCGAAACCCTGTCTGCAACATGATGTTGCCACTTATCTTCCTTCATATTTTTCTGATATCGAGCGCCGTCGTCAGGTGGCTTTCGATCTTTGTCCGTCCGTAATACGTTCCGCTGACCGGGGAGACATCGGCGGGTTCGAAGCCAACCGCGGTCGTAATGAAATGATGGTCGCAGAAGACGCCGTTGGTGGGATCCATCCCGATCCAACCCGCCCCCGGCAGACAGGCCTCGACCCACGCGTGCATCGCGCTCTCGGCCCGGCGTTCGCCCTCCTCCTTGTCGCCCTCCCAAACGAATCCGCTGGCCAGCCGCGCCGCCACACCGTTGCGGCGCAGGACCTCGGCAAAAAGCACCGCCACATCGCGACAGGCGCCGGACTCCCGCCTGAGTGTTTCCTCGGGAGAAAAGGCCTCACCCTCCTCACGCCGCTCGTAGGCGATGTTCTCGTGGATCCAAAGGTTCATGGTGACAAGCGTCTCGACGGTGGGTCGCTTGCCCGTCGAAGCCAGCGGAGCGGGAAGCGCCAGAGCGCTGCCGGAGGGCTTGAGAAAAACATCCAGCACCGCCCGCTCGGACGGAGTGTAGTCGCACGGAATGTGCAACCCGCGCGAATCGAGAAGGAAGTGAAAAGGATTCCGCTCGCCAACCTCGATTTCCAATTCCATGCGGAACGGAAGCTCACGGATTGGTTCGGGATAAAAACAATACGCGATCAGGTTGTCGAAGAGATCGCGGCGGTATTGGATGTCGCCGGTCGGATGCGTCGTGAAGGCGCGATGATGGACCTTCACGAAGAGGTCGGTCCTCGGAAGAACGCGGGCGATGTGGGGAGAGAGCGAGGCCTCGGCCTCGTAGTGGTAGTCCGCTTTGTAATCAATCGAGAGTTTCATGCTTTGTCCGCCAGTCGCTTCATGGTGACCTTCACTTTCATCGCCTGGGAGCCCGAGCCTTTGAACGTGCCGCGCACCGGAGCCGCCTCCTCAAAGTCGCGCCCGAACGAAACCGCCACGTGCCGCTCGGCACACCACTGGTTATTGGTGGGATCGAGCCCGACCCAGGTGAGCCCCGGCACCATCACCTCGACCCACGCATGGGTAGCGACCGCGCCGATGAGCGCCTTCTGCCCGCCGGCAGCCGGCGACACAGGATCGGTCTCGATGTAACCGCAAACATAGCGCGCTGGCAGCCCCGCC
>CAZSMN010000276.1:0-5287 GCA_964607615.1 uncultured Chthoniobacterales bacterium
TGGTATCAGCTCCTGAACTGATCATGCTCACCGACACCCACGCCCACCTCGATTATCCCGACTTCGCGGAGGATTTCGAGGCGGTCCTCGACCGCGCCACCGCGGCCGGCGTCACCCGCCTCATAACGATCGGCACGGGTGTCGAAAGCAGCCGGCGGGCCGTCGCTCTTGCGGAGAGATATCCGCAGATCTATGCAGTCGTCGGCCTGCATCCGACAAACGTCGAGGAGGAAACCGGCGACTGGCTGGATGCTCTCCGCGCACTCGCAGCGCATCCAAAAGTCGTTGCCATCGGCGAGACCGGCCTCGACTACCACCGCCTCCCGTCGGAGCAGCTTTCCTCGGCGCCGGCAATCAGCGCTCTTCAGGCCGAGATGGCGGTGGATTCCGAGGCGATGATCATCGACGGCGCCTACAAAGCGGCGCAGGCCGAGGCATTCGCCGCCCAGCTCGATCTGGCCTGCGAGCTCGGGCTTAATGTGGTAATCCACCAGCGGGATGCCTGGAACGACACGCTCGAAAGCTTGAAGCCCTACACCGGGAAAGTGCGTGGCGTCTTTCATTGCTTCGGCAACACGCCCGACCAGGCCGCCGAACTCCTCGCACTCGGTCATCTCGTTTCCTTTACCGGCATCGTCACGTTTAAAAATGCCGGCCTCGCCCGCGAGAGTCTTGAGGCGGTCCCGGCGGATGCGTTCATGGTTGAGACCGACTGCCCGTATCTGGCGCCGGTGCCCTTCCGTGGCAAGCGCTGCGAGCCCGCCCACACGCGCCTCGTCGCCGAGAAGGCCGCTGAGATCCGCGGGATTTCTCTGGAAGAACTCGCCGCCCGCACGGAGCAGACGGCGAATGGATTTTTCCGGTTCCAGCGCTAGCCGGCCGGCGGGATCGCCTCGATCGAGTAAAGCCGCAGCGGCGCGCCGAGATAGATGTTCGGACCGGTTTTCCACTCGTGGAGTAGCAGGCCGCGCTTCATGAGGTCGTCGTAGAGCGCACGCGCTTGGGCAAATTCCTCCTCCTTGCCCGGGACCGGCTTTGAGCGTTTCGCGAAGTAGGCGCCGTATTTTTTCTCGGTAACGACAACATGCGTCACGCCCCGCGCACGAAGGGCCTCCAGGCTGCCGATGGTGGGAAACTTTTCACGGATCACTGCGAGGCCCTCGTATTCCGGAGGCTCGAGGCATTCGTCGATGAAGATGACCGATCCCTGCGGCAGCGTGCCACGCATCAGAGTCACGAGTTCCTGCCGGTGGTCACGGGCAAAGCCCGATTCCAGCGAGAGCAGGCGCGGCGCCTGCCAGGCAGTCGACAGCACGATGAGCGCCACAGCGGCGGTGCGCCCATAGCGCAGCCGCCGGATCGGCTCGAGCCCTGCTGCGCTCAGGCAGGCAAAAAGCGCTGCGCAGGGCAGGAAGTAGCGGTGGTGCGTCTTCGGAAGAAACGAGAGGATAAGCACGTAGCCGAGCGGCAGCAGGATCATCACCCACTCGATCGCAGGCAGCCGGAAGCGCCGCTGGTAGATCGTCCAGCCATACGCGACGAGCAGCGCGATGAGCACGGGCGTCGCCGAGCTCCAATAAACCGCGCTGTAAACCCCATGCGGCACGCTGCGCGAGATGCCTTTGGCGCCGCCGGACAGAAGGGTGAGCTCGCGGCCAAGCTTGTTGGAGACCGAGCCCAACGCCAAGAACGCCGGCAGGTTGATCACCAGACAAGCCACTGCGAAGCCAGCGAGAAGAAGTAGCACATCGCGGCTGCGCCTGGCGGATGATGCGAGGACAATGAAAAGACAGAAGGGTAGGACGATGCCGCCGGCATACTTGGCCGAGACCGCGACCGCCGCAGCGACCCCGAGCGCCAATGCGGCCGGAACGCACGGATGCCGCGAATAGACGAGCATCGCGAAAAGCGAGAGGCTCACCCCGAAGAGAAGACCGGGATCTTCCTTCAGATAGTGGGCAAGTTCGAAAACATGCGGATTGGCCAGCAGGAAGACGCCGGCTCCGGCTCCCGCCCATGGACCGAAGACGCGCGCGGCCACGAAGACGAGCAATGCCAGCGCGGCCGCCGAGAAGAGAACGCTCCCGGCACGACCGATCCGCTTCACTGCCTCGAAGTCCGACGACTTGCCGAGCACGTCAGCCGCGATGCGCGTCGAGCGGATCATCAGCAGCGGGTGGTGGAAATTATACTCTCCGCGGAGGATCTGGTTCACCTTGTTGCGCTCGTCCGGATGCGCGTAGCCGGAAAAATCGAGATGCCGGCCGAGGAGGGCAAGCGCGGCAAGAAAAACAACGATCGCGAGCATCACAGGAACCCATCGCGGAGACGGCGGCTCTGGAATTGTCTGGCTCGAAGTGGTTCCCATCCGGCCGACGAGTATCATCCCCGCCCGCCGGATGGCGAGTTCTTCCCCGCCGGCACGGGTCGCGGAGCGGAACGGTTACGGATTGACGCCCGGAGTCCGGGATGGTTTTAGTCGCACACGCGTATGCACAAATCTCTTTTTCTCCCGCTCTGCTTTGCCGCTCTCCTCACGGGTTGCGCCACGACCTCAACACCGAAGACCGGAGACGAGCACCTCAAGGCCCAGTTCCAGAAAGCCGACACGAACAGCGACGGCAAGGTCTCGCGCAAGGAATTCGGAGCCCTGATGATCGATGACGCGTTTGCAATGTTCGACTCGAACAAAAACGGGGTCGTCACCGTTCAGGAGTTCGTGGCAGCCGGCGGATCGAAAGCGGCCTTCGCAAAGATGGACGTGAACAGCGACGGCGTCATCACGCTCGAAGAGGCGAAAGCCAGCAAGGTCGCGATGGACGCCATGACGGTCTCGTTCTACGGAGCGGACCTCGACAAAGACGGCTACGTGACCCTAGGCGAAGCGCTCGAGTATCGCAAGCAGGTCCGCGAAGTCACACGCTAGATCTCCAGCGGCTTCGGCTGCTTGGTTAAAACCCGCGGAACGCGTCGTGTGACGAGTGCGACGTCCTCATGCCGCACGCCGCCGAGGCCGGGCACGTAGATGCCCGGCTCGACCGTGATGACCTGCCCGGGAAGGAAAACCGTGGCACCGAAACGCGGCGGCTCGTGGATCTCGAGTCCGAGCCCATGGCCGGTTCCGTGAAAAAACCCGGTCCAACGCCCGTTGCGGATTTCGGTCGGATACCCCTCCGTGGCAAAAAAGCTCTTGATGCTCTCATGCGTCACCGAGCCCTCCATGCCCGGCCGCATGCCTTCCAGCGCCATCTTCTGGCCCTTCAGGCACGTCTCCCACAGATGCCGCTGCGCATCGGAGGCCTTGCCGCGAACGACGGTGCGGGTGATATCTCCGAAGTAGCCGCTGCGCGCGTCGCGCGGGAAGATGTCGAGAATGATCAGCTCGTTCGCGCGGAGCGGGCCCGTCCCGCGGCCGTGCGGGTCGCAGCCCTGCTCGCCGCAGGCCACGATCTCATCACCGCGGGCCTCGCCGCCGGCACGGACGATCGCCACCTCGATTTCCTGCCGGACGATTTCCGAGGTGAGAGCCTTCCGCCGCCAGAACAAGCGGCCGTCCGGCTTGATGACGCTCGCGCGCAACACCTCGAACGCCCGCTCCATCCCCGCCTCGGCGATGCGCAGCGCGGTTTCGATTTTGGAAACCTCCGCCGCGGTCTTGATCTCCCGGCCGGGCCAGAACGACCCCTCGACCGGCTTGAGGCGGATGCCCTGCTTCTTCAGCTCGCGTGCGAGACCAAGCGGAAAATCCGACGGCACCGCAACCGCACGGGCACCGGATTTCTTGAGCCAGGCCGCGATGACTTTGGCATGGGCGGGCTTTTTTTTCTTCAGTCCCTGAACCTCCCGCTCGACCGCGGAGAACGCTTCGACAACATCGACCCGCGCCTCGGTGCGGCCGCGATCGACCTCGAGATCCGAGAGGAGCAGGTGCTTGCGGCCCTCGACCTCGAGAAAAGCAAACGCGTCGGGCGCACGGAATCCGGAGCCATAGAGTTGGTCGGCAGAGGCCTCGCTGGAGGCGATGATGAATTTTGGACGTGCCATCGGAGCGCGTTTTTCGCACAAGCGGACGAGACATGGCAATGCATCGTTGGACGCGGCTGAGCACCCAGAAATGGGAAGACGTATGGACCGAGCGGCTTCAGTTTCTGAACCCCGAGCAGGTCGTCATGCTCACGTGGCCCGAATCGAACGCGCTGAAGATCCAGGTTTTCGGCGACAAGAAGACCGCGGACCAGCTGGCGAAGCGGTTCGGCGGCAAGGTGACGGAGCTCTCCAAACAGGTCTGGACCGGCGACGCGCAGAAGCCGAGAGCGCCGCTGGCGATTCGCGGAAAGCTCCGGATTTTCCCGGACGAAGCGTCGTGGCGCGAGGCGGCCGATCCCGCGCACACGCTGTTTGTGCCGGCCGGGATGGCTTTTGGAACAGGCGACCATGCGACCACGGCGACCTGCCTGCGTCTGCTGTGCGATACCGTGGCCGAGCTGCCGGCCGGGTGGCGGGCGATCGATGCCGGATGCGGGAGCGGGATCCTGGCACTCGCGGCCGACAAGCTCGGAGCCGCTTCGGTGGAGGCGTTTGATTTTGACCCCGCCTGCGTGCGGATCGCGAAGGAGAATGCCCGCATGAACGGATGCCGGCGCGTGAAGGTCAGCAAGGCCGATGCCCGGAAGATCGGAACGTTCGCTCCCGCGGATGTGATCCTCGCCAATCTCTTCAGCGAGCTCCTGTTGGAATCCGCTCCCGGCTTTGCCAGAAAGCTGCCGGCGGGCGGATGGCTGATTTTCTCCGGCGTGCTGCGGAAGCAGGCGGACGAAGTGGCAGCAGGTCTTGTACGGGCAGGCTTTGAGCCTCCCCGGATCATCGCGCGGGGCAAATGGTGCGCCGGCATCACCCGACGGACAGCGAAAGGCAACCGCTCGAAATGAAACCTCAACAGGCCACCATCGCGGAGGTCCGTGCCGCCAGCCAATCATCACCTCTCGCCGCAGCGGTTCACGCGCAGATTGACGAACTCACCCGCAAGGACTCCGCGGCCGGAAAGCCGTATTGGGAGCTCAAGCTCCGCGACGCGACCGACTCTCTCGTCCTCCGCGCATGGAACGACACGCCGGCCTTTGATGCCTGTGAGACGCTCGAACGTGGCGAACCGGTTTGCGTGGAAGGCGAGTTTCTTCTCAACGGAGCCTTCGGGCTCGACGCAAAACGCTGGAAGCTGCGCCAGTTGACGGACGAAGAATCCGCAACGCTCTTCGAGGGCTCTGCCGAACAGCGTGCGGCGGTCGAG
>CAZSMN010000277.1:0-5276 GCA_964607615.1 uncultured Chthoniobacterales bacterium
CACCGGCATCAACGCCTACGCCGGCGTGCAGGACGTCCTGATCAACGGAAATGTCATCACCGACGTCTCCGGCAACGGCATCCAGTTCGGCGACTACTGGGGCTACCGCGATCCGGCCAGCGAAAATTACGCCTACCTCTCGGATTCCGCACAGCCGTCGCTCGACCGCCGGCTGATTCTTAAGAACAACACGATCTCGAACAACTACATCGAGAGTTGCGGCGTCGAATACCGCTCGGCCACCGGCCTCGCTGCTGCTTTTCCTGAGGCTTCGACCTTTGCAAACAACGAGGTCGCAAACCTTCCCTACACCGGCATGCACATCGGCTGGGGATGGCAGACGATGGCCGTCACCGGAATGAAGAACAACCTCATCGCGAACAACCGCGTCCGCGACATCATGAGGGATCTCAACGACGGCGGGTGCATTTACACGCTCGGCCGCCAGTCGGGATCCGCAGGGCTCTCGGTGCTTCGCGACAACTATGTGAGCGGATGTTCCAACCAGGGCCTCTACTTTGACGAGTTCAGCAATTTCTATCAGGCGCAGGATAACGTAACGCTGAACATCGGAGACGAGATCGTAAAAATTCCGGGCACGGACAAGACCGACATCAACGTCGTCCGCACCTATGCGACGAAGGCCGTCAGCACCTACACCGCGCCGCGCGTGACGGTCGAGCCCTCGATCCAGCCGACGGGCGGCATCTGGCCGGAGGCGGCGCTCTCCATCATGAGGAATGCGGGGCCGTCGGAAGCCTATCGCGATATCAAGCTGCCCTACGTCGCCGGGACGTTCCTCGAAGCGGAGGCGGCTGTGCGCACCGGGACGGCGGCGACGGCTGCCACGGAGCCCGGATTCTTCGGCACCGGCTATGTCCAAGGGTTTCAAAATTCCGCCAATGCCACGGCGACGTTCACCTTCAACGCGACAGCCGCCGGCGGATACTCGCTGAGCTTCCGCTACGCGGCCGGTGCAGGCACCAGCACAAACACGGCACTCTTCGTGAATGGCGTCCGGCTCCGCCCGCTGGCGTTTGCCTCCACTGGAGCCTGGAGCGGATGGGACGCCCAGACCGAGCAGGTGCGGCTCAACAGCGGCAACAACACGATCGCCGTCCGCTCCGAGGTGAACAGTCCGGCGGGCGTGATCCTCGACAGCCTCACCGTCCGCCCAACCAACCAATCCTTCGAGGCGGAGAACGCCTCCCTCGGCGGCGGCGCGAGCCGCTACACGATCGCATCGGCCAGCGGCGGTCTCGTCGCGGCGGGCTTCTGGGGACGGGAAGGCGCAACGGCCACCTTCGACGTCGTGGCTGCGAGCGCGGAGCCCCACGACCTTGTTCTCGGCTTCAGCTGTGCGGAGGGGAACAGCACGAGCATCGGCCTCTATGTAAACAACGTGAAAGTAAAAAACCTCAGCCTCCCGGGCACGGGAAATTGGGACACGTATGCGACCGTGCGGGAATCGGTGATGCTCAATCGCGGAGTCAACTCGATCATGTTCCGCTCGGAAGTCTCCACCAACCTCTCCCCTCGACTGGACTACCTGCGCGTGGAACTTTCGGCGGCGGGCGCGCCCCTGCCTGCGGCAACGGCCCGATGGACGGCTACCACCCCGGTGCAAATTCAGAACTGGAGCGTGGCGTCCAACTGGAGGGATTACGTGCAGCCGGTGGGCACTGCCGGATCGGCGATCGAATTCCTCAGCGATCAGCGGCTCCTCAGCGGCAACCTCACGGTGGTCAACGATCTGCTCACCCCGATCACCGTAACCGGTCTGACCCTCAATGGCACGAGCGGAGGAACGGCGACGGTTCGCATCCAGGGGAATGGTCTCGCCCTGCAAAAATCCGGATCCGTCGGGCCCGAAGTCCGCCTCAACGCTGCGGCGGGTGCCGGGATGACATACGATTTCGCCGCCCATCTTGCGCTCGGTGCCGACGCGACGTTCAGCGGCAACGGCACGGCTGCCTTTCAAATCTCCGGAGCCCTCACCGGCACCGGCGGAATCCGGAAAACCGGCAACAGCACGCTGTCGCTGTCGGGGAACAATTCCTATACAGGCAACACGACCGTCGAGGCCGGAACGCTCGTCCTCGGACAGCCGGCTCTCTCAAGAAATGCCACCGTCGCGGTCGCCTCCGGTTCTCTTTTGAACCTGGCCTTCAGCGGAGAAAACGTCGTGCGCACCGTCACCCTTGGCGGGGTCATCCAGCCGGCCGGGACCTTCAGCGCGGCATCCCATCCTGCCTTTCTCTCCGGCACCGGAACGCTCAAGGTGCCAACGCCTTTCGAGCGCTGGCAGTCGGCGAAATGGCCGGACGTCACCGATGAGCTGACCATCGGTAGAATGGCGGATCCGGACGCGGACGGGCTGCCCAACCTCATCGAATATGCGACCGGCTCGGATCCCGCCCTGTCCGGCGCCTCCTTCGGGACGGTGGTTCAGCGCGGATCCGACCTTGAGCTGACCTACACCAAAAGCCGCAGCGCAACCGATGTGATCTGCGTGGTCGAGCATAGCGATACCCTGGCCCCGGACAGTTGGTCCACGGCCGGCGTCGTGCAAACCGATATCACGCTCGACCCCGATGCGGATCTGCGGACGATCCGTGCCACCGTATCCATGGGCGGGGGCAGCCGCTTCCTTCGCCTGAGAGTTACCGCGCCTTGATATCCATCATTCCACCGAATCCTCCACCCGCTACCCTGAACCAGAGTCCTCTCGTATGAAATCCCACCACACCGTTTTTTCCGCCGGCAAATCCGCGCGCCGCATTGCCCTCGCCGCATGTTTTCTCATCCCCGTGACCGCCGCCCTGTCCGCGCCGGCCTATTTTGTGGATCCGGTGAAGGGAAAAGATACCAACGTCGGGACGATGGTGGGCGCGCCCTTCCAGACGATCGAGCGTGCGCGGGATGCGGTCCGGCTGGCCAACAAGGCCATGACATCCGACATTGTCGTCCACCTGCGCGGCGGTGTTTATCCCATCCAGAAGCCGATCGCGTTTGATGACCGGGACTCCGGCAGCCGGGGGCGGAATGTTGTCTATGCCGCTTATCAGAAAGAGGAGCCCATCCTGAGCGGTGGCCGGCCGGTCACGGGGTGGACAATGCACGATGCGGAGAAAAACATCTACAAGGCAACGGCCGGCCCGATCGAGACGCGCCAGCTTTTTGTCAACGGCGTCCGCGGCCTCCGCGCCCGCGGCACCAAGGGGCTGACGGAGCCCGCTCTGGATGCCGCCGGCTACACCTCACAGGATGTCGAACTCGCGAGCTGGAAAAACCCGGGCGATATCGAGATGGTCTATGAGGCCATCTGGACGAAGCCGCGCTGCGGCGTGGAGAGCATTTCCGCGAACGAAACCACGGCAACGATCGTGATGGACCAGCCCGGCTGGAAATGGGTCCGCGACAAGGGCATCACGTCCGTAAAAAACCCGATCTATCTCGAGAACGCCTACGAGCTCCTCGATGCTCCCGGCGAATGGTATCTCGACCGCAGCGGCGCCATCGATGGCACGCCTTATACGTTTTACTACATCCCGCGCGAAGATGAGGACATGGCCACGGCGAAAGTGATCGCTCCCGTTGCCGAGCAGCTCGTCACGGTCAAAGGCCGTTCGATTGCCACGCCGGTTCAGAACATCGCGTTCAAGGGTCTCACTTTTGCCGATACCACCTGGCTGCGGCCGAATACCACCAACGGCCACTCCGATGCGCAGAACAACGTCCTGCGGGAAAGCCCGTTCAAGGAGAAGGGCAAGAAGCCGGTCTACAACGAATTCATCCCCGACGGCGCCGCGCTCACGCTCAAATACGCCCGCGCCATCACGATCGAGCGCTGCAAATTCCTCGACCTCGGCTGCACGGGCATCAACGCCTATGCCGGCACGAGCGATTGCGTGTTCCGCGGGAATGTTTTTGAAGACCTCGGCGGCACCGGGATCCAACTCGGCGACTACCAGGGCTTCCTCGACCCCGCGAGCGAGAACTACTGCTTTATCGCGGACCCCTCCCGCACCGATCTCGACAAGCGCCTCCTCCTGAAAAACAACCTTGTGACGAATAACTTCTTCGACCGCTGCGCTGTGGACTTCCCGTCCGCGACAGCGATCGCCGCCGCGTTTCCGGTCACCTCGACGTTCTCGCACAACGAAATGCAGAACCTCCCCTATACGGCCATGCACCTCGGCTGGGCGTGGGTCACGGTGCCTGCGACGTCAATGGGGCGGAATCTCATCGAAAACAACCGCGTCGCGAACATCATGAAGGATCTCAACGACGGCGGCTGCATCTACCTGCTGGGACCCCAGAGCGGCGACAAGGATTACAGCGTCATCCGGGGCAACTACGTCAGCGGCTGCTCGAACCAGGGTATCTACTTCGACGAGGGTTCGAACTTCTACCACGTGATGGACAACGTGACGGCCGGCATCGGTGACAACATCATCAAAATCGCCGGAAAGAAGGACAAGAGCGACATCGATATCGTCCGGACCTACGCGCAGAAGCCGCTGCCGGTCTACGAATGCCCTCGCATCGAGGCCGAGCCCGCCATCATCGCGGTCAAAAACGATTGGCCGGCACCGGCAAAGGACATCATGGAAAAAGCGGGGCTCGAGCCTTCCTACCGCGACATCAAGCCGGCACCGACGCCGAAGCCCTGAAGCCGGAAGAGGCGCCCGTCAAGAGACAGGTTTCAACCTCTTCGCGGTATGACCGGGACGGTGGAGGGAAAGACGGGATCGCCGCCGTCTACGGCAGGTGCATGACCTGCTCCATGCTGAGCCATTGCTCGCCCTTGGGCGTGCCGGGGAGACGCTCCTGGCAGCCGTCGGTGATCGGCCACCACTTGTCGCGGGTGGTGGGATCCTTTGCCATTGCGGCAAAATCCTTTTTCGGGTCTTTCCCCGTGTATTCGAAGTGGCTCACGAGGTACTTTTTCCCGCGCAGTTCAACGATGTAGATATTGAAATTCCGGATCTTCGACTTCCGGATGCCGGCGATCACATCCGGCCAGACGTCGGCGTGAAGCTCACGGTAGAGTTTTTCTTTCTCGGGCTTCAGCTCGATGATCGACCCGAATGTGCGAACTCCGGATTTGGCCACCTTGTCCGGCGAGGGGTTCGTCGGCCCATAAACGGGTGCCACGGAGGCCTTGGGGGTTGAGGAGCAGGCGGAGAGAACGACAGCCGAAGCGGCCGCGAGCGATTTGACGAGGGATCTGGTATTCATGATGGGGGGAGATCAGCGGAAGATGGTGTAGA
>CAZSMN010000278.1:0-5249 GCA_964607615.1 uncultured Chthoniobacterales bacterium
GCCACGAACGATACATTGCCCCAGAGTTTAACCGTGTAATTCGGACCGAGGGGGTCCAGGTTGAAATCGTAGTAATACGATAAGGTCTGGTTTACACTGGAAACCCTCTGAGTGAGGTTGATGAAGTCTTTGACCACCGTGACGGACCCGTTTTCCTGCGAGGCTTTGATTTTGTTGAAGTAGTCGGTGAGAGGCTGGAACGACTGGTTACCCCCGGCGATGCTGTTGAGGGTTCCCGGCTGTGCAGAGTTTGGAGCGCTGATAATCGCAAGCCCGCTCGGGTTCCCCGACGAGGGATTGGCCGGCACGAACGCATTCGGGAAGGATGCCTGCATCTTCGCCGCCATCTGCTGGAATTGGGAGCTCACATTCGAACCTGTGAACCCTGTCGTGAACGAAGGCGTCGAGGCTCCGGTTACAAAAGTGCGCATCTGCATGGGGAGCCCGATCTGATTGATATAGGTGATGTCGCCGGTATCGGCAGGGTTTCCATCGATCGTCAACTCGAACGGCTGGTAGGTGTAGCCTCCCCAATTTGAAGAGGGGTTTCCCGGCGAGGGCCGGGCGTCGCTGAAACTCAGCGAAGGGGTGTTCACGCCGAGATACCAGGCGGCGTTGTTGAAGTTTGTGGTGTAGGCCGAGTAGTAGCCCTTTCCACCGCCCAGATCGGTGTAAGCCAACGACGCCAGCGAAACGTTCCGGATGGTGCTGTTGGACGAGTTGGCATCCCAGTAGATGTTACTCCCGGTCGCATCGGTCAGCGTGCTGTTTGCTCCGGCGTAAGGCAGGATCTGCAACTCGGTGGCGTTATAAGACGTGCTGTTGTAAAAGCGTATCTCGATCGGGCCTTGCGCGTTGGAGAGGGAGGATCCGGCAACGAGTGTCAACAAGGCCGCCAACAGGGAAGAAACAACAGATTGGCTCTTCATGGTGGCGCCAGCACTTAATTTGGAAGGTCGATTTGTCAAGTCTTCTCCGATCGGCCGGCAAGGAAAGATGGGATCCTTCGCACGGATCACGGAAGCTTCACTTGCGCTGGATCATGCGGATATCCCACCGGCCCCCGAGTCGCTCGACAGCGACCGGACGAAGCAGTAGGAATCGACTTTCCCCTGCCCCCATGCTCAAAGCCACAGCCTTCCTTTCCACCCGTTTCCCCATCGGCCCGGTCGATTCCCGGATCTACGGATCCTTCGTTGAACACCTCGGCCGCTGCGTTTACACCGGCATCTACGAGCCCGGACATGCCACGGCGGATGAGGAGGGATTCCGCAAAGACGTTCTCGAACTCGTCCGCGAGCTCAGCGTGCCGATCGTCCGGTATCCGGGCGGAAATTTTGTCTCCGGCTACAACTGGGAAGATGGCGTCGGACCGAAGGAAAGCCGCCCGCGCCGGCTCGAACTCGCCTGGCGGACAATCGAGACCAACGAGGTCGGGCTGAACGAATTCGTCTCCTGGTCGCGGAAGGCCGGCACCGAAGTGATGCAGGCGGTCAACCTCGGCTCCCGCGGTCCGGACGAAGCCCGCGCCCTCGTCGAGTATTGCAACCACCCCGGCGGCACGCGGCTGAGCGATCTCCGGAAAGAGCACGGCTTTCCCGAACCGCACAACATCAAAACGTGGTGCCTCGGCAACGAAATGGACGGCCCCTGGCAGATCGGCGCGAAGACGGCGGAGGAATACGGACGCATCGCCTGCGAGGCGGCCAAGGTGATGAAGCTCGTCGATCCCACGATCGAGCTCGTCGCCTGCGGCAGCTCGAATACCTGGATGCCCACCTTCCCCCAATGGGAGGCCACCGTGCTCGATCACACCTACGATCACGTCGAATTTATATCCCTTCATGCCTACTACGGCTGCCGGGATGGTGATCTTCCCAAGTTTCTCGCCAGCTCGCGGAACATGGACCACTTCATCCGCTCGGTCGTGGCGACGTGCGATTTCGTGCGGGCAAAAAAACGCAGCCGGAAAGTGATGTATCTCTCGTTCGACGAGTGGAATGTCTGGTTCCACTCGAATGCCTCCGATGCCAAGCAGGAACCCTGGGGCATCGCGACGCCCCTGCTGGAGGACATCTACACCCACGCCGACGCCCTCGTCGTCGGCACGCTCCTCATCACCCTTCTCAAACACTGCGACCGCGTGCGCATGGCCTGCCTCGCTCAGTTGGTAAACGTGATTGCCCCGATCCTGACCGCCCCCGGCGGAGGCCTCGTCCGGCAGACGATATTCTACCCGTTCCTACACGCCTCGCGTTTCGGCCGCGGCACCGCGCTCGAAGTGCGGGTGGCTTCGCCCGCCTACCCGGTCGAGGAATTCGGCGAGGTTCCCTACCTCGAAACCGTTGCCACGACGGATGGCGACGATCTCACGATCTTTGCCGTCAACCGCCACCTCACCGAGGCCATGGAGGTGGAGATTTCCCTCGTTGCATCGAGCGGATTCGAGGTGATCGAGCACCTCGTCCTCGAAAGCACGGACCCACTGGCAACAAATACTCTTGAAAGACCGTCAACAGTCGTTCCTCACGCCAAAGGCACGTCGCAGATCGAAGGGGACGTGCTCCGCGCCGAGCTCCCGCCGCTCTCCTGGAACGTCATCCGCCTCCGCCAGCGGTGACCGGGGACAAAAACCCCGACGGCGAGGGCGCCGCCGCTACAAACCCACCGTTCCTGTGGCGGCGGTCTCCCGACCGTCGCTCGCCTTCCTCCCACCGCCCCGCCCAGCGCCATGGGGTGGAAAGGGGATTGAATTCCTCCCCTGCCGGGAATACTCCTCTTCGCCAGTCCCAATGAAAATCCAACGCGCCCTGATCTCGGTCTCCGATAAGACCGGCATCGTCGATTTCTCCCGTGAACTTGCTGCCCTCGGGGTCGAGATTCTCTCGACCGGCGGCACCGCAAAGGCCCTTCAGGCGGCCGGCATCGCCACCGTCGAGGTCTCCCAGTTCACCGGTTCGCCGGAGATTATGGACGGCCGCGTGAAGACCCTTCACCCGAAGATCCATGGCGGGCTCCTCTTCCTCCGCGGCAACGAGGATCATGAGGAGCAGGCCAAAGCCAACGGCATCCGCCCGATCGATCTCGTGGTCGTGAATCTTTATCCCTTTCAGGAAACCATCGCCAAGGAAGGGGTCACCCTGCCCGAGGCCATCGAGCAGATCGATATCGGCGGCCCGTCGATGATCCGAAGCGCGTCAAAAAACTACCAGTCCGTCTGCGTGGTCACCGATCCCGCCGACTACGCTGCCGTGCTGGAGGATTTGAAGGAAGAGGGCGGCAAGACGACCCTCAAGCTCCGCGAGCGTCTCGCGATCAAGGCCTTTGCCACGACGTCCGCCTACGACGCCGCGATCGCCGAGTTCCTCAACCGCGAGCAGGAGACCTGCAGCGCGTTCCGGCTCGAGTTGCCCGTCGAAATGCGGCTCCGCTACGGCGAGAACCCCCACCAGGCCGCCGAGCTCTACGGGGACTTCGGGTCCTATTTTGAAAAGCTCCACGGCAAGGAGCTTTCCTATAACAACATCCTCGACATCAGCGCCGCCGCGAACCTCATCGCGGAGTTCAGCAAACCAACCGTCGCCATCCTGAAGCATACGAACCCCTGCGGCGTCGGGACCGATGCCGACCTGCGCGAGGCATGGGAAAAGGCGTTCGCGACCGACAAGCAGGCACCATTCGGCGGTATCATCATCTGCAATCAGGCCATCACCGTCGCGCTCGCCAAGGCAATTTCCGAGATTTTCAGCGAGGTCATCATCGCGCCGGAATTCGACTCCGAGGCCCGCTCGCTCCTTCAGAAAAAGAAAAACCTCCGCCTCATGCGCCTGCTCAAGCCGGCGACCCAGATCGGACGCGACGTCCGCAGCGTGATCGGCGGATTGCTCGTCCAGGACTGCGACGCAGCGGACGTTCCCGAGCTCGAGCACCGCGTCGTTTCCTCACGCCCGCCGACGAAGGACGAGATCGAAGCGATGGAATTCGGCTGGAAAGTCGTCAAACACGTCAAATCCAACGCCATCGTCTACGCCGGCAAGGACCGCACGCTCGGCATTGGTGCCGGCCAGATGTCGCGCGTGGACTCGTCCCGCATCGCCGTCTGGAAGGCCCAGGAGGCCGGCCTCTCACTCAAGGGCAGCGCCGTTTGCAGCGATGCTTTCTTCCCGTTCCCCGACGGCCTCATCGCCGCGGCGGAAGCCGGCGCGACCTGCGCCATCCAGCCCGGCGGCTCGGTCCGCGACGCCGATGTGATCAAAGCCGCCGATGAACGCGGCGTGGCCATGGTCTTCACGGGAACGCGGCACTTCCGCCACTGATCCCATGGCCAGCACGTTCGGCACCCTTTTCCGCATCTCCACCTGGGGCGAAAGCCACGGCGGCGGAGTCGGCGTCGTCATCGACGGCTGTCCTCCGCGCCTTCCGCTAACCGAGGCCGACATCCAGCCCGATCTCGACCGCCGCCGGCCGGGCCAGAGCGACATCGTCACCCCGCGCAAGGAGAGCGATACCTGCAAAATCCTCTCCGGCACCTTTCAGGGCGTCACGCTCGGCACGCCGATCTCGATTTTTGTGCCGAATACCGACGCGCGGCCGGAGGCCTACCGCGAGATGGAAACCCATTTCCGCCCCTCGCATGCGGACTTCACCTACCAGTCGAAATACGGCGTTCGCAACTGGGAGGGCGGCGGACGTTCCTCCGCACGCGAGACGATCGGCCGCGTGGCCGCCGGCGCCATCGCCCGTAAAGTTCTCCAAACCCTGCACCCGGAGCTCGAAGTCCTCGCATGGGTCTCGGCCGTTCACCAGATCTCCTCGCTCGTCGATCCCCTCGCCGTGACCTCCGAAGCGATCGAGGCCAATGCCGTCCGCTGCCCCGACCCCCTCGCGGCCGCAGCCATGATCGATTGCATCAAAGCCGTCCGCAGCGAGGGCGACAGCGTGGGTGGCATCGTGGAAGCCGTGGTGCGCGGCGTGCCGGTCGGGCTCGGCGAACCGGTTTTTGACCGTCTCGAGGCCGACCTCGCCAAGGGCATGCTCAGCCTGCCGGCGACGAAGGGATTCGAAATCGGCTCCGGGTTCTCCGGCACCTCGCTCAAGGGCTCCGAACTCAACGACGCCTACGAAATCCGCGGCGACCGCGTGCGCACCACAACGAACCGCTCGGGCGGCGTGCAGGGCGGCATCAGCACCGGGGAGCCGAGCGTCTTCCGTATCGCCTTCAAACCAACCGCCACCATGGCAAAACCACA
>CAZSMN010000279.1:0-5247 GCA_964607615.1 uncultured Chthoniobacterales bacterium
TCAGTCCACCTCGTCGCCGCTTTTCTCATCGTTAAGAATTCGTGAACAGGACCTAGGGCATCTCGAGCGAGAAATCGATCGCCCGGGCGGAGTGCGTGAGCGCCCCGACCGAGATGAAATCAACCCCGGTTTCGGCGATTGCCCGCACGGTGGAGAGGTTGACCCCGCCACTGGCTTCCAGACGGAGATGGGCGGGCCGCAACCGGACGGCCTCGCGCATCTGCTCGAGGGACATATTGTCGAGCAGCACAACATCGACACCCTCCATTCGGTAAAATTCCAAAACCTGATCCAGGGTATCCGCCTCGAGTTCGACGCGAAGTCCCTCGCGCTTCGCCGCAAGAATGGCCTCTTGCAGTCCGGATGCCGCACCCGCCGCAAGATGGTTATCTTTGACCATCGCCATGTCGTAGAGGCCGATCCGGTGGTTCGTCGCACCGCCGGCCGCGACGGCGGCTTTTTCCAGAAGGCGCATGCCGGGCGTCGTCTTGCGCGTGTCGAGAATCACCGCTCCGGTCCCGGCCACCGCCTCGACATAAGCGCGAGCCATCGTGGCCACACCGGAGAGCCGCTGCACGAAATTCAATGCCGTGCGCTCGGCCGTCAGGATCGATCCGGCAGCACCGCGTACCTCGAGGACCACATCGCCGGGGGTAAGACCGGTGCCGTCCGGCAGGAGAACACGGATTTCCAGCGCCGGGTCAACCCGGCCGAAAATCTCGGCAGCCACGCTGCCACCGGCAAGGCAGCAGGATTCACGCGCGACAATCTTCGCCTCCCCTTTCCGCTGAGGATCCGTGAAATGCCGGACCGTTACGTCACCGTTGCCGATATCCTCGGCCAACGCGAGGTCTAGGATGTCATGCGACATATCCCTGATCTGCAGAAAGGGTTCAGGGATAGCTGATGAGTGCCTGCACAGGCACATCACCCAGCGGCGCACGGCCGCCGAGCCCCGCAAGCTCTATCAGAAACTGTGCGATGACCGGCTCGCCACCCGCACGGCGGATCAGCTGGATTGCAGCGCCGGCCGTTCCGCCGGTTGCCAGCAAGTCATCGATCAGCGCGACCGGCTCACCGGGCTCGAAGGCATCCGTATGCACCTCGATCTCCGCACTGCCATACTCGAGGTCGTAAGACTGCCCGTGCGTTGAGAAGGGCAGCTTGCCCCGCTTGCGAAGCGGAACAAAACCAACCCCCATCTCGTAGGCCACGGTCGCCCCGAAGAGAAATCCCCTTGCATCGATGCCCGCGATCTTGCGTGCACCGGCCGCCTTCGCGCTTTCCACGAAGGCGCCGATGACCACACGGAAAAGTTCCGGATCCTTCAATACCGGCGTGATATCCCGGAAGAGGATCCCCTCTTTCGGAAAATCCGGAATGTCGCGGATCGCTTCCCTCAGCAGGGCTGAGACGTCCATCTAGTCTCCAAACGAGATCTCGACGGCACGTGCCGTTTCGACCATCTGGCAGTCCGGGCTCACCTTGCGCAGCTTGTGAACCGCATGAGAGATCGGGACGTCCATCGTGAGGTAGTTCTGGTAGCTCACCATCGAGCCGAACTTGCCCTCTTCGATGAGCTGGACGGCCTTCACGCCGAAGCGGGTGCCGAGAATGCGGTCGAGCGTCGTCGGCGCACCGCCGCGCTGGAGGTGGCCGAGAATACAGGTGCGCACTTCCTTGCCCGTGCGCTCACCGAGCTCGCGGCCGATGATGTCGGCGATGCCGCCCAGACGGTGTTCGCCGCTGGCCGTGGCATGGCGATGCTGGCGTCCGTCCTTCGGGATGGCACCTTCGGCAACCACGATCATCGTGCTCTTGGCACCTTCGCTGTCGCGGCGGAGCACTTCGGCAGCGACCTTCTCGATATCGTAGGGAATCTCAGGAATCAGGATCACGTCCGCGCCGCCGGCGAGACCGCCGTGAAGCGCGATCCAGCCCGCATGCCGGCCCATTACTTCGAGAACCATCACCCGCTTGTGGCTGGTTGCCGTGGTGTGGAGACGGTCGAGCGCATCCGCCACACAGGCGACGGCCGAATCAAATCCGAACGTCATCGCCGTCGCCTCGAGATCGTTGTCGATCGTCTTCGGCACGCCGATCACCGGAAAACCTTCCTCATGGAGTTGGAGCGCCGTGCTGAGCGAGCCGTCGCCGCCGACGGTGATCAGGGCGTGCAAGCCGAGCGCATCAAAGGTCTGGCGCGCCTTCTGGATGATGTCGGCCGGGATGACCGCTTTGTCTCCGGCACCGATCTTTGCGACAAAGTGCCCCTTGTTCACCGTTCCGAGAATCGTTCCACCAAGGTGCATGATGCCGGCGGTGGTCCGACGGTCCAGAAGCATGTAGTCGCCCGGAGGCAGGAGACCCTCGAAGCCGTCGCGGAAGCCGATGACTTCCCATCCGAGCTTATCCGCGGCGCGGCAGGCGCCACGAAGAACAGCGTTGAGTCCGGGGCAGTCGCCGCCGCTTGTCAGTATGCCGATGCGTTTCTTTTCCATAGTATTGATTTTAGAGTGTTCCGGAACGGGTGGATTTGCGCCCTCCGGCAGCCCAGGTGTCGTAGAGGCTCCAGCCCTTGCGCATGAGCGCCAGACCTTCGCCGAAACGATCCGGGGACCGGAGGAGAACCACGGTCAAACGACGAGGGGTGATGAAAACCTGTTCGCCTTCGCGCTTCACCTCCGGCGCGCGGTCGGCGGAGAGGATAAGACAGTCGCCGGCGCGGCGTGTGCGGCCGGTTTTGACGCCATCAATGCCATCCTGGCCGATGAGCTCATTGGTATTGCGGATGTCGACCGGGATATCAGCGCCGGCGCGGAGGATGTGCACCTGACGCGACGGCTGGGCGACATAGAAGGCAAAGCCGGCCGAGTCGTAGGCGTACCGTACGAGGCGGGCCATATCCGAGGCCGTCGAAAAGGGCTCGGCATCCTCCATGCTGTCAAAGCCGGTCGGGTTGAGAAACCGCGTCCGGCGCATGTTGAGCGACCGGGCAAGCGCGTTCATGTGGGCGACAAAATTTCCCACGGGATCAAGCTGCTCGACGTTCGGGAGAAGCGTGCCGATGTGGTTCGCCAGCGTGGTGGCCGCGACATTGTCGGATGCCAGAAGGGCCCCGTAGACAAGGTCCCGCAGGCTCATCTGATCACCCAGTTGGAGGCCGATCGGGCTGGTGACACCATTGTCGAATGCCACGGAAGGCACCGTGGCCAGAGCCGAAAGATCGGCATCCTTGAGCTTCGCAAAATCGAGCACCACCATCGCCGTCGCGATCTTCGTGAGACTCGCCACCGGCAGTTTCTCATCACGATTATCCGAGGCCAGAACCGTGCCGGTCTGATTATCGATGATGATGTAACTCTCCGCGGCACCGGCCGGGCGGAGCAAGGCTGCGAGGACAAGAGCGAGGCAGCTAAGGCGGATGAGCAACATGAGATTTTCTAATGAATCGGTCGGAGATTAGCGGGGCAAGGGTCAAGATCAATGCTGTTTTCGCCGGCTCATCCCTGCGTTGTGGCCTTCGAATGACGAAGGTCAAAAACAGGTTAACCGAAAATCAGCAGGAAACGTGCCCGGGACGGTGATTCAACGGCCCGGCATCGCCTCAAGGACGAGGCCCTTGAGGTATTCGGTCTCGGGAAGGCCGAGAACGACGGGGTGGTCGGCCGGCTGGCCGATCCGACGGAGCACGCGCATGTTGCGGCGGGCATCCTGAAGCCCGTCCGCGATGGCGCTCTCAAACTCATGCGCAGCGACGTGGTGCGAGCAGGAGAACGTAACGATGAGACCGTTTTTCGAGAGAAGACGTGCGGCCTTCGCGTGGAGATCCCGGTAGCCCCGCACGGCGTCTGCGATCCGGCCTCGGGATTTCGTGAACGATGGCGGATCGAGGATGATGAGATCAAAATCCTCCCGCGGCGGGCGTTGGAGAAAGTCGAAAACGTCGGCCTGACGGACCTCGATCGCGAGGCCGTTGCGGGCGACATTCTCCTTCAACCGAGTGGCACTTTCCGCACCCGATTCGACAGCGATCACACTGGTCGCACCGGCTTTGGCGCAGGCGAGCGCGAATCCGCCCTGGTTGGAAAAGCAATCGAGCACCGTGCGACCGGCGGCCATCGGAGCAACGAGGTCATAGCTTTCGAGTTGGTCGAGATAGAGTCCGGTCTTGTGACCACCCAGCACGTCGACAAGAAAGCGGACTCCGGCCGTTTCAACCTCCATCGGCCCCGGTGCGGCGCCGTGAAGCACGCCGGTGACAAGCTCCATACCCTCCGCCTTGCGGACGGGCGCGTCATTCCTTTCAACGACCGAGGTCACGCCCTCGATACCGGCGAGAAGGCCGGCAATCACGTGTTTATGAAGATCCATCCCAAGCGACAGCGTTTGGAGGACAACCGTCGAACCGTAGCGGTCCGCGACCACTCCCGGGAGACCGTCGCTTTCGCTCCAGACAAGGCGGCAGAGATCCCTGCGGCAGCCGGCGCGCTGGCGGTATTCGATGGCCTGGGCGATCCGGCGCGAGAAAAAATCCTCATCCAGATCCTGACGGCGCCTCGAGAACCGGCGGACGACAATCTGGGATTTCGAATTGTAAATCCCGACGCCCAGCAAGTGGTCGCGCCCGTCTTTAATCGAAACAACCGATCCGTCCTCGGGTTCGCCGAAAGTTTTCTGGATCTCTGTCGCATAGACCCAGTCGTGGCCGTGCAGAATGCGGGAGCGGGGACGAACAATAATGCCAGCCATGAAATAAAACCTAGGCCGTGCAGAGGTCGGACTCGTGGTGATGAGTCGCCGGCCGGGCGAGAGCGAGGGGCTCGGGATATTCGAAAATGCGCCCCTCAAAGTTGCGGATCACGACCTTCTCCTTGTCGTGGTAAAGGACGTAACCGGGATTGACCGGCACCTTGCCGCCGCCGCCGGGCGCATCGATGACAAATTGCGGAACGGCATAGCCGGTCGTGTGTCCGCGGAGGGCCTCGATGATTTCGATGCCCTTGGCCACCGAAGTCCGAAGGTGGGAAGACCCACGGATCAGGTCGCACTGATAAAGGTAATACGGCCGCACGCGGCAGAGGAGGAGCTTTTGCACCAGTTCCTTCATCACCACAGCATCGTCGTTCACTCCGGCCAGAAGCACGCTCTGATTGCCCAGCGGGATGCCGGCATCGGCGAGCCGGCCGAGGGCATCGCGAACCTCGACGGTCAATTCGCGCGGGTGGTTCACATGCACGCTCATCC
>CAZSMN010000280.1:0-5208 GCA_964607615.1 uncultured Chthoniobacterales bacterium
GACAATCATCTCGATTACGCCCCGGGCCAGATCGTCGTGAGCAATGGCGCCAAGCATTCGTGCCTGAACGCCATCCTCGCCTGCGTCGGCCCTGGCGACGAAGTGATCATCCCCGCGCCTTACTGGCTGAGCTATCCGGAAATGGTCCGCATCGCCGGTGGCGAGCCCGTCATCGTCCCCACCCGTCAGGAGAACGACTGGAAGCTCACCGCCGAGGATTTTGAGAACGCGATGACCCCGCGCACGAAGATGGTCATCATCAACACCCCCGGCAACCCGACCGGTTCGGTCTACACCCGCGATGAGCTCCGCGCGATCTCGGAAGTCGCCGCCGAAGAGGATATCTACATTCTCGCCGACGAGATCTATGAGAAGCTCACCTATGATGGCGTCGAGCACGTCAGCATTGGCTCGCTCACGCCCGAGGCCTACGACCTCACGATCACGGTGAACGGATTCAGCAAAGCTTACGCCATGACCGGATGGCGTCTCGGTTATCTCGGCGCTCCCGAGCCGATCGCGAAGGCGATCGACTCCATGCAGAGCCACATGACTTCGAATCCCTGCTCGTTCGCCCAATACGGCGCCCTTGCGGCGCTCACCGGTGACCAGCAGACGGTCGTCGATATGCGCGAGGAGTTCGATATCCGCCGCCAGTACATGTTCGAGCGCATCACCCAGATCTCCGGCATCACGGCGGTCAAGCCGCTCGGAGCGTTCTACATCCTGGCCAACATCAGCGCGCTTGGTCTCAAGTCGCAGAATTTCGCCGACCGCCTCCTGAGCAAAGCCAACGTCGCGGTGGTCCCCGGCATCGCCTTCGGCGACGACCGCACCGTGCGCCTTAGCTACGCCACCAGCCTCGACATCATCAAGACCGGTCTCGATCGCATCGAGGAGTTCTGCAAGACGCTCTAAGGCGTTTTTCTGCAGCAACGGAAATCCAACCGCGGATCGTAGAGATTCCTGAATGTCGAATCCCTACGAGTCCGCGAAGCTGGTTTCCGAGTATCTCTGGTTTCATTATCCTCCGCCGTCCGGTGGCGGAGGGATTCCTCTGCCCGTTGAGGCGCTGGATTTTCCGTGCCGCGTTGTCTCGGAGTTGATGGACACAAGCCGGCCGGTGGATCGCGCCCTCGATATCGGCTGTGCGGTCGGACGTTCGTCGTTCGAGTTGAGCCGCTATGCGAACGAGGTCGTCGGGATCGATTTTTCCCGTGCGTTTATCGACGCGGCGAATCGCTTGAAGTCGGGCGAGGTGCTCAGCGGCGAGATCCCCATCGAAGGCACGCGCAAGCTCGCGTTCACCGCCTCGGTGCCGGTGGATACCCTGCCGGAGCGGGTGTCGTTTGAAGTCGGTGACGCGACCGCTTTGCGCGCGGATCTCGGTTCGTTCGATGTCGTTCTCGCAGCCAATCTTCTCTGCCGCCTGCCGAGCCCTCGGGCCTTTCTCGACCGTCTTCCGTCGCTCGTCAAACCGGGCGGCCAGCTCCTGTTGGTCACGCCGTTTTCCTGGCTGCCGGAATATACCGCGGAACCGGAGTGGATCGGCGGACGCGAGGGCGGGCCGGCGAGCCGTGACGCGCTCCATGAAATTCTGACGCCCCATTTCGAGCGCGAGTGCGAGCGCGATCTTCCTTTCCTCATCCGTGAACACTCCCGAAAGTATCAATATGGCATCTCCCTCGGCACCCGCTGGCGGCGGCGTTGATTGGGAGTCCCGCTATCTGGCGGGCGATACCCCGTGGGACAAGGGCCGCAGCCACCCGGCCCTCGACGCTCTATTGGCCGACGTTCCGCTGAGCGGCCACATTCTCGTTCCCGGCTGTGGCACTGGACATGATGTCCGCACGCTTGCGGCACGGACGAAGGCGGTCGTCGTGGGGATGGATATCGCCCCGTCCGCCATCGCGCGGGCCTCGGCGTTTCCGAAAGCCGGACGCGAGGAATACGTGCTCGGAGACTTCCTGGCCGGCACGATCACGGCGGAGTTTGACGGTCTCTTCGAGCATACGTGCTTCTGCGCGATCGATCCGTCGCTCCGCGCAGCCTACGCCCGTGCCGCTGCCCAAGCGGTCAAACCCGGCGGGATTTTTCTGGCGGTTTTCTACCGTGACCCGGGCCACGAATCCGGTCCGCCCTTCGGCTGCACGGTTGAAGAATTGAACACGCTTTTCCTGCCTCATTTCGAACTCGTTTCGACGCATGAGGGATTCGAGACGTTCGAGGGGCGCGAATGCCGGGAACTCGGCCGGGTGATGCGGCGGAAATAGGAGGCGCCGGAGAGTTGGTTGTTGTGGTCCGAACTGTGTAGTCTGCGGGGCACCATGTCTTGCTGCTGCCATTCCCATCCGAAAGAGCCTGCACCGTCGGAGGCCTGGGGCAAATACGTGTGCCCGATGCATCCCGAGGTGATCAGCGACGTGGCGGGCGATTGCCCGATTTGCGGCATGCCATTGGAGGGCGTCGGTCCCGTGCCGGAGGATCGGCGTGAGGAAAAAGATCTCTCGCTCCGGCTGCTTATCGGTGCCGTGTTGACCTTGCCGGTTTTTCTTCTGGCAATGTCTCATCTGGTTCCGGGAAATCCCTTCGGCCACTGGGCGATGAGTCCTGCGGGCCTCTGGTTGCAGGCTTTGCTGGCCACGCCGGTCTTCTGGTGGGCAGGCTGGCCGTTTCACCGGCGGGCCTGGGCCTCCGTCAAGAACCGGCGGGCGAATATGTTCACTCTGATCACGCTGGGAACGTCCGCAGCCTGGGGGTTCAGCATTTGGGAGACGGTGCGGGGAGGGCACCATGTCTACTTCGAGGCGGCGGCGATGATTGTCGTTCTTGCGCTCATCGGTCAGGTTCTCGAGGCGCGCGGACGGCGGTCGGCCGGCCGGGCAATACGGGATCTTCTCGATCTCGCGCCCCGAACGGCACTCAAGCTCGCGGGTGGCGCAACCACCGAAGTTCCTGTCGAATCCCTGGTCCCCGGCGACCGCATCCGGATCCGCCCCGGCGAGAATCTGCCTGTTGACGGCTGCATCATCGAGGGACGGAGCGATGTCGGCGAGGCGTCGATCACCGGCGAGCCGCTGCCGGTCCTCAAAGAGGCGGGTTCCGATGTCTGGGCCGGGACGACCAATGGCCGTGGCGCTCTGATCGTCGAGGCCCGTCGCACCGGCCGCGAGACGCTTCTCGGGCAGATCGTCGAGATCGTGACCTCCGCCCAGCAGAGCCGCATGCCCGTTCAAAGCAAGGCCGACCGGATCGCCGAATGGTTCGTTCCTGCGGTGTTGGTGACGGCCGGGCTCACCGCGCTCGTATGGGCTGTCGCGGCACCGGATTTCGCCATTCCGAATGCGATCGCCGTCCTGATCATCGCGTGCCCGTGCGCAATCGGGCTCGCCACCCCGATGTCCGTCACGGTCGCCGTCGGCCGCGCCGCACAGCTCGGTTTCCTGGTGAGAGAGGCAGGCGCTCTCGAGGCGGCAGCCGGCGTCGATCTGGTGGCGTTCGACAAAACCGGCACTCTCACCGAAGGCCGGCCCGAGGTGGTCTCCATCGACGTCGCCGCGCCCTTCACAAAAGACGAGGTCCTTCGCCTCGCGGCAGGCCTCGAACGTCTCAGCGAACACCCGCTCGCCGCCGCCGTGCTCCAAGCCGCCGGGGGGCTCGACCTGCCCTCCGCCACGCGTTTCGAATCCGAGCCCGGCGCGGGCATCGCAGGCTCGGTTGAGGGCCGGCACGTCCTTGTCGGGACCCCGGCCTTCCTGGAGGCGCGAGAAATCGAACTTCCTGCCGCGATGGAAGGCGTTCTCGTTGCGATCGATGGGAAATTTGCCGGCAGCCTTCGGATTGATGATCCTCACCGCCCGGCGGCGGCTGCGGTGATCCAACGTCTCAGCGAACTCGGCCTGGAGAGCGTGATGCTCACCGGAGATGCGGAGCCGAATGCCGCCCGGGTGGCATCCGCCGTCGGGATTGTCGATTGGAAATCTCGGCTCACTCCCCCGGCGCAGGCCGGGGCGCGCGAGGCGTTTAAAAAATACGGCCACCGCGTACTCGTCGTCGGAGACGGCGTGAACGATGCCCCGGCCTTCGCCGTCGCCGATTGCTCAGCAGCCATGGGCGGCGGCACCGACCTCGCCAAGCAATCCGCAGGCTTTGTCCTCCTCGGTAACCGGATCGAATCGGTCGCCTCCTCCATCGTTCTCGGCCGTGCGACCGTCGCCAACATCCGCCAGAACCTCTTTTTCGCCTTCTTTTACAATATCCTCGGCATTCCCGTCGCTGCCGGCCTTCTTTACCCTCTGACCGGCTGGCTTTTGAGCCCGGTCATCGCCGGTGCGGCCATGTCCCTCAGCTCCGTGACCGTTATTGCGAATGCCCTCCGTCTGCGCTCCGTGAAACCCTGAGCCCGCAACTCGGGATTTTTCCCATTTTACTTTTGCCGGAATCTGCCTTTGATGGGCGGTTCGCTCATGTTCAACTGGCTTCTCAAGAAAATTATCGGGTCCAAAAACCAGCGCGAGTTGCGCCGGCTTCAACCCATCGTCCGGCGGATCAACGAGATCGAGCAGGGCCTCCAGTCCCTCCCCGACGAAGCCCTCCGCGCCAAGACGCTCGAGTGGAAGGACCGCCTCTCGAAGATCACGGACCCCGACAAGCTTGCCGCCGAACTCGACGATCTTCTCCCCGAGGCATTTGCCGTTGTAAAAAATGGTGCCCGCCGGCTTTGCGGCCGCCAGATTATGGTCTGCGACCAGCCGTTGACGTGGAACATGGTCCACTTCGACGTGCAGCTCATTGGCGGCATGATCCTCCACAAAGGCCGCATTGCGGAAATGGCAACCGGCGAGGGTAAGACGCTCGTCGGAACCCTTGCTGTTTACCTGAACGCGATCTCCGGACGCGGCGTCCACGTCGTGACCGTCAACGACTACCTCGCCAAACGCGACGCCGAGTGGATGGGACAGCTCTACGCGTTCCTCGGCCTGACCGTTGGCGTGATCCAGAACGACCAGCCGCCGGAATACCGCCGCGCCCAATACCTCTGCGACATCACCTACGGCACGAACAGCGAGTTCGGCTTCGATTACCTCCGCGATAACGGAATGGCCACCAGCCGTGAGCAGCAGGTCCAGCGCGGGCATTATTTTGCCGTCGTGGACGAGGTCGACTCGATCCTCATCGACGAGGCCCGCACGCCGCTCATCATCAGCG
>CAZSMN010000281.1:0-5185 GCA_964607615.1 uncultured Chthoniobacterales bacterium
CGGGCATCGCGCCAGTTTTTGATGGCGGCTTCGTCAACCGGGATCGGCGCCGGGGCGGGATCCGCCGCTACAGAACAGTGGTTGCTGGCGGAGAGCAGGGTGAGGGCAAGCAGTGCGTGTCTCATAGATCAGTGATCCCTGCTGCGCTCCCTCAGCGGGCGTAGACGGAGAGGTTTCCGAGGCTGAGCCCGCCTTCTCCGCCGCCGTAATCGATCCAGAGCTTCACGTAGCGCGCAGGGCGGCCGGGCTGCTGGATGCCGGCCACGTGCTGCGTGACGGGCACCTCCCATTCGGGGAGTCCGTAGGATCCCTTGTAGACTTCCTCCCACTTCTCTCCGTCTCCGGAGATCGCGATGCGGAGGTCGACATTGCTGTTGAAGGCGTTGTGGTCAACGGAGGCGGCCGAGACGGCGGTGACCTCCATTGATTTTCCGAGGTCGATTGTCACCGAGGGCATCTTGTCTCCCTTGGTCTTCACATCCCAACGGCCGAGCTCGTCTTTCACGGCCTCGCCGCCGGAGACGGTGACCTTGGCATCGGCTTGCCGGGCTTTGCCGAAGAGCATGTCGTCGGCGAACGGGCCGGCCTCGTTGCCGAGCGTCTGTCCCGGTTTGACCGGTTCATCGAGCGTGAGCTTCACAATGGTGACGGGTTTCTGGAACCCATCGGCGCCGAGATCGAGCGTCACGCCGTCAGCTCCCTGCTGGAACGTGACCGGCTTGCCGCCATGGAGAAACTCTGCCGCCATGATCTTGTGCGGGAGCGGCGCAAGGTGGAGGCGGCCGGCAACCGGAGGATTGAGGAGCTGCACGTAGATCGTCTTGTCCCGGTAGGTGCTGCCGCCCCAGCTGCCGTTGCGCCACGGGCCGCCGCGCGTGCCGTAGATGGCCTCTCCGTTCTCTTTGAGCCACGCGCCCATTTCCTTCAGCCGTTCGACCTGTCGCGGTTCGATGGCGCCGTCGGGCATCGGGCCGACGTTGAAGAGGAGGTTGCCGTCGCCGGTCACTGTGATGACCAGCATCCGCAAGCACTCGTCGAGGGATTTCATCTGATCATCCGGCTTCCAGGCCCACTGCCGGCAAATGGTGATGCAGCTTTCCCACGGGCGGTTGACTTCCATGTTGCCGACGCGCTGCTCCGGTGTGGAGAAATCCTCCGGCAGCCCGTTGCGGTCGTTGATCAGGATGTCGGGCTGGAGCTCGCGGATCATGCGGTTGATCTCGACCGCGTTGTAGTCCTTCGCCGACTTGCCGAGCCCATCGAACCATACGATGTCGATTTTTCCGTAGTTCGTCAGGAGCTCGCGGAGTTGGAGCTTGAGATAGTCGAGATACCTCTGGTGGTTCTCCGTGAAGGCGTCCGGATTTTTCCAGTCCGGCTGGGAGTAGTAGACGCCGAATTTCAGTCCGGCCTTTCGTGCGGCCTCTGCAAGCGGGCCGACGATGTCTTTTCCGTAGGGGCTTTCTTTCGAGGTGATTTTGTAATCGTTCGCCTTCGTGTCCCAGAGGCTGAAGCCGTCGTGGTGCCGGGTCGTGAGAACGATGTATTTCATCCCTGCCTCCTTGGCGATGCGTACCCATTCCTCGGGGTCGTAGGCGACGGGGTTGAATTCCTTGTAAAGGTTGTCGTAGCGCTCCTGCGGCACCTCGGTTCCCTTGCCCCAGTAGCCGCGTCGCTCACCGCCGCGCGACCAACCGATCTCCGTTCCAGCAAGGCTCACCGGGCCCCAGTGGACGAAGAGGCCGAACTTCGCATCCCGCCACCATGCGATCCGGTCATCAGATTTTTTTTCCATCGGAGCGGTGGGCGAGGGGGATGCGGCGGAAGCCATAACGAGGAACGAGGCAATAAGTGACAGTAGCATGAGAAGTAAAAAAGGGGGCACCGCTCAGCGGCGGTAGCCGATCTCTGCGCCGCCGGAGACGTGCATGATATGGCCCGTGACAAAACGCGCCTTGTCCGAAACCAAAAAGACCGACGCGTCGGCGATGACATCGCCTTCCGGGCAATACCCGAGCGGGTGGATGTCGTCGAGATACTGGCTGATCCCGGCCGGATCCGGTTGCTCGGCCGCCCAGGTGCGCAGCATCGGAGTCCACGTCCCGGCCGGGCAAACCGCATTCACCCGGATGCCATACTTCGCGTAGTCGAGCGCCATGGATTTGGTGAGCGTGTTCATCGCGCCCTTCGTTGCCGTATAGGCCGCGTGGATCTCCTGCCCGATGACGCCGACGAGGCTGGAGGTATTCAAAATGTTTCCCTTGGTCGCCTTCAGCGCTTCGAGGCCGTGGCGGGTGGTGTTCAACACGCTGCGGAGGTTGATGTTGAAAAGCGCATCCCACTCGGAGTCCGTCGTCTCGTGAAGCGGTTTGCTCGGCGTCGCGATCCCCGCGTTGTTGTGGATCACGTCCAGCTTCCCGTAGGTTTTCAGAATGCGGTCAATGGCGCCTTTCACCTCCACATCTTTTGAGACGTCACAAGCGAAGCCGAGGTGACCTTTGCCCAGTTCGGCCGCTGCCTGCTCTGCAGCGGCACCTCCGCGGGCGACGACGACGACGGTCGCTCCCTCTTTCGCATAGGCTTCTGCACAGTCCCTGCCGATTCCGGTCGAACCGCCTGTGAGGAGAATGACTTTGTCTTTGAGGAGCATAAGGGGGAGAGATGGTGACAGTTTTTAAAGTTGTATGACAACAATGGGATTCGCCAGCAAATTCTTTCCGGCGGCGAAAAGGTTTTCTACACTCCGGAGCGTGAGATCCCAACCGGTAAGGAGTGATACGCTGATCCGTCATCTGGAGAAAATGATTTTGTCCGGAGCGCTCAAGCCTGGAGACCGACTTCCATCCGAGCAGGAGCTCGGGAAAAAATCAGGAGCAAGCCGCACGGTGGTGAGAGAGGCGCTGCAGGCGCTGCGCACGCGGGGGCTTATCGTGAGCCGGCGCGGCAGCGGCAGCTTTGCGGCAAAGCCCAAGCACGGCACGCTGGGCGAGACGCTCTCGCGATTCGTCGCGCTGCAGAAGGAAAGCGTCGGCTTTCTCGAACTCCTCGATTTGCGGATCCTGATCGAGTGTCACTGCGCCGCGCTGGTGGCGGCCGGTTCGGGTTCGTTGAAGGACATCAAAAAGTATCTGGACGAGATGGAGCGGTGCCGCGGGGACCTGCCGGCGTTTGCGGATGCCGACATGGCGTTCCATCTCGCGCTGCTGCGCGCATCGGGGCATGCCCTTTTCCGTGAGGTCGGAGAGGCCGTTCTTCCCGTGCGTGGGCGGCGCCTTGCGCGCACGATGCACATCGAGCCGGATCTGGCGGCGACCACCTACCGGGAGCACGCCGGCATCTTCGATGCGCTGGAGCGCCGCGATCCGGCGGCGGCCTCCGAGGCGATGAGAAGCCACCTTGAAGGCTCACGTCACAGGCTTCGCCACGCCCTCGGTTTGCCCGAAGGCGCCGGATAAGCCGGCCTCCGCGGGAGTGTTCCGCGGCTACTTCATCCCCGTCAGCGTGATGCCGCGGAGGAAATAGCGCTGGGCGAAGAAGAACAGAAGGATCACGGGCAGGGTCATCAGCAGGGATCCCGCCATCATCATTCCCATGCTGCCTCCGCTCTGCACGTTCAGCGCGTAAAGACCGAGCGAAAGGGGATAGAGCCGCTGATCCTGTAAATAAATGAGGGGGCCCATGAAGTCGTTCCAGACGCCCATGAACGTGAAGATGCCGATTGCCGCGAGGCTTGGCTTGAGCATCGGCATGATGACGTGCCAGTAGGTCCGGAGCACTCCGCACCCGTCGATGCGCGCCGCATCTTCCAGCTCCTTTGGAATCCCTTTCATGAACTGGTAGAGGAGGAAAACAAAGAACGCGTTCGCTCCGAGCGCCGGCACCCAGAGCGGCAGGAGGGTATTGTACCAGCCAAGCTCGCGGATGATCAGGAAGTGAGGGATCATCGTTACCTGACCCGGGAGCATCAGCGTTCCGATCATCAGCAGAAAGCAGGCGCCCCGCCCCGGCCACCGCAGGCGCGCGAAGCTGTAGGCGACCAGCGAGCAGCTCAGGATGGTGCAGACCACCTGGAGGATCACGAGAAACAGGCTCGTTGCGACGTAGCGCCCGAAGGGAATGTGCTCCAGCACGGTCTGGTAGTTCCGGATGATCTTTGCCGACCAGGCCTCGAGGAGGCTGCGCTGGCGGAGCTCGATCTGGATCTTGATATGACCGGGGCGGGATTCGAACTGAGAGCCCGCCGCTTCTTCCCGCAGCAAAGTCCAGATCTTTTGCTGGTTCGTCAGATCGTCAGGCCCCGGGCGTTGCCACGTGAGTGTTAGCCAGTTGGTGTCGAAGAGGGTTCCGGCCCGCTCGGCGCGGTATTTCTTTCCCTGCATCTCCATCGTGCATTCGATGGCGTGCCAGGTGTCGTCGGGGCGCAGGAAGAGCTGCACGCGCTGGAGGCGGTCGAGGTCGAATCCCGCGTCGACCGTCGTGGTGAGCGTCACGGATCCGCCGCTCGCGAAGTCGTATTCCAGCATGCGGCCCTGGTCGGCTACCTCGGCCTTTTCGGCGAAGTTGGCCTTGCCGCTCCCGCCGATCGTCCACGATTCTTCGATCCGGTCGGGAACAATCGCGATTTTCTCCTGCAGGTCGAAACTGCGCAGGACGAGCTGGCCGATGACGAGACCGCGGAGGACGTTGGCCCGCTCGGCAGTGAGGATCGATGGCGTGATGAGTGATTGGAGATTGGTGATCAGGTCCGGTGTGTCCAGATACCACCAGTCATCGGGCGCGAGCTTTTTGATCCGCTTGAAGACGGCTTTTGCGAGAACAGGGTTCGCTTCGGCGGGCGTCACGCTGCCCGGCCACGGTCCGACGCGCGGGGCGAGGTAGGCTTCCAGCGCCGGGAGGACATCTGCCTTACGGGGATGGCTGAGGCTGTCGATACCCCGCGTTTCCAGAAAGGGCGAAGCCTTGCGTGGGTAGGGCGTCATCGGCCAGAGGCCGGCGTCTTCCGCAAAGAGCTCGCGGTCGACCTTTACCGAGGCGGTGGCCATCCAGAGAAACGGCCACATGAAAATGAGCGATCCGATGATCAGGAGACCGTAAACCATCCCGTCGCGGAGCCAGGAGCGGAACTTCGGGCTAGTCGCCTTCATAGTGAACCCATTTCTTGGAAAGTTTCATTTGGACGACCGTC
>CAZSMN010000282.1:0-5158 GCA_964607615.1 uncultured Chthoniobacterales bacterium
CGATGTTGCCGGTGCGCATCACGTGTGGCCCGGCGCAGAGGTCGGTGAAGTCCCCGTTGCGGTAGATGGTGATGGCTTCGCCCTCGGGGATGCGCTCGAGGATATCGAGCTTGAACTTGCTCGGCTCGCCGCGCGGCGCGAGGGCGGCGAGGCTGCCCTCGTGGGCCATCTTCAAGGCTTCTTCGCGGGAGATCTCGACGCGTTCGAACACATGGTTCGCCTTGATCTCGCGCTTCATCTCCTCCTCGATGCGGGCGAAGTCTTCCGGCGAAATGCGGTGAGGGAGATCGACGTCGTAGTAGAAACCGTTCTCAACCGGCGGGCCCGCGGCAAACTGGGCCTCAGGCCAGATTTTTAAAATCGCGGTCGCCAGGACATGCGCGCACGAGTGGCGGATGCGTTCGAGTTCGGAAAGTTGCGGAGTCATCGGGACCGGAAACCCTAACAGGCTGCCGGCCGGGACTTCAAATGCGAATGCAGGCGGGCGGTGCCATCAGTTCCAGCGGACGAGCTCGACGCGGCGGTTTTTCGCCTTCCCGTCCTCGGTGGTATTCGGCGCGGCCGGGCTTGCGAAGCTGCAGCCGAACGGGAAGAGGCGGTCTTTGTCGACGCCGTGCTTGCTGACGAGCGCCTCGACGACGGCGTTGGCGCGACGCGAGGAGAGGTCGCGGTTGAACTCGAAGTCGCCGACGTTGTCGGTATGCCCAACGACGAGGAGCTTGAGGGTCGGGTCTTCTTTCAGCAGGGAAACAATTTCCAGCAGGGTCGGATCGGACTCCGGTTTGAGGGTGGCTTTGTTGAAGTCGAAAAGGATGCCGTAGAGCGCGATGCGCCCGGCGCTGTCGATCTGCTTCTCCATCTCCTCGGCCTTCACGGTCACCATGCGGTTGGCGCGCGGCTTCTCGTTGAGCACATCGACGCGGGCGACGCTCGTGCCGGTGAGGAGGCCTTTTTCGGGATCCTTCCAGGAGTCGGTCACCGCGCCGGCAAAGACGGTGACGTAGATATTGCCCTCGTCGCCGGAGGCCGGCTTTTTCAGGGCGATATAGCGAAAGTCTTCGGCCGAGGAGAGGATGTATTTCTGGACGCCGTAGTCGGTTTCGCTCTCGTAGACCCGCTCAACAAACCGGCCATAACCATCGTCGAGCGTGTTCGTGTCGCCACCCGGCTTTCCTCCGCTGGTTCCCTCGAAAACCACCTCGAATCCGGCGGCTTCGAGCTCGCCCTGATAGGCGCGGATCACCTCCAGGGTCGAGGCGTCCTGCGGGAGGCGGTAGAAGGTCGTGGTCAGTGCGCCCTCCGCTGCCGTCTTGGCAAACGGCTTGGGTTTTCCCTTCCGGTAATCAAAGAGAACCCGCTCAAGCGGGATGTTCAGCGGCGCGAATTTCTGGCTCGTCTGCCGGAGGATGATGCTCCCGTCGATGCGTTGGAGGGGTGCGGGGTCCTTGCTGCCGGGGGCGTCTTTCGAAAAATCCTGCGCGGCATGGCCGGGCAGCGCCGCAACGAGGGCAGCGAGGATACAAAGGAAGGGCGCGGTTTTCATGGCGGAAAAAATCAGGCGGCGGGCTTCGGCTTGCGGGATTTTGCGATGGCGCGGATTCCGAAAACGACACAGGCAATGGCCGCCAGCATCAGCGGGATCCCGATGAGCGGACGGTAGGCGAGCCAGGCCATCGCGATCGTGATGAGCGTGAGCGGCAGAGCGACGGCGAGACCGAGCAGGCCGGTGCCGGCCCCGACGATGCGGCCGAGGAAGGGAATCACGCTGGCGGCGACGGAGAAGATGCCGGTGATGAGCGAAATGCCGAAGAGCATCATGAAAAACCCTGCGAGCCGGAGGATCCAGGTGAGCATCACATTTCCCTGCTGCTCCTGGGCGAACATGGCGTCCGCGCTGAGCGTTCCGACCTGAAGGAGCTCGATCGTGCCGAGACCTTCCACCTCGAAGGGCTCAAACGTATCGCCCGTCTGGCGCGCGATAATGCTTACCGGTCCGGCGGGCGCCTGCTCGAAACGGATGCGCAGGTCGCCAACGACGGGTGCCTGAGGGTCCTTGCCGACGAGGAGCGAGCCACCCATCGATGGCGTGATATCTTCCGAGTGCTTCTCCGCTGCATCTGCGGCTTCTTCGGCCGTAACCGGGCGGGCTGTGAAGTTGTTGATCATCCCGATCAGGCTGTCTGAAAGTTCGAATCCTCCGACGTGGATGCCGGGTGCGGTGAAGGTCTCGCTCTCGACGGGGAATTCGTCCGGATTCGAGTGGCCGTCGGGACGCTGGAAGCTTGAGGAATCGATGAGCGTCGCCGACCAATCCTTGGTGTAGGAGTAAGTGGTGACCGTCTCCTCCCCGCCGCCGAGCTTTTGCTTGGTCTCGGATTTCTGGTCTTCCTTCCACTGATACATCTCGACCGAGCGGCTCAGCTTGAGGGCTTCGGCGGTGATGTCGAAGACCGGATCGGAGACCGGTCCGGTCGCTGCCGCGTCGCCCGTGATGTGAACGAGCTTGCCGTTATTCTCCGGGAGCGGGGCCTCGGCCGATACCGAGATCACCTGCTTCGCTCCTGTCGTGAGCGTTTTTTCGCGATGGATCGCCCGGCCCTCGTTCCACCAAAGAAGGACGAAGGAACCTCCGAAGAGGATGACGCCGAACACCATGCCGGAGATCGCGCTGCCGAGGCGGCTGAACCACGAACGCTGGGTGGTAACGGAGAAGGAATCGTTGCTCATGGGGTCTTGGGAATTTCGGGTGCCCCCGATAGGGGTGTCGTTGCCCTTTCCATACCTGTTGCGTTGCGGCTGTCGAGCCCGTTGTTCGGGCATTTTGTGAGGGGAACTTAGTGCGGGCCGTCAGAGTTTCCTTGCGTGTGGAATCCGGGCATCTTAGACGGCAGGCATGAGCGAAACAAACGAGCCGGAGGGATTTTTCATGGCGCATTTTGAGATTTTGTGTGGTGTCACGCTGGCGGTCTTTGCCGCGTTTCTGGCGATCAACGACCTCGGGGCCGGCAAGTTCGGGGACGACGAGCTCATCGCCTACGGCCTCGGACAGCAGGCGTTCGCCTGGTATGCGTCGAAGGGATTGAAGGAAAACCTCGCCGACGGGCAGATCGGTCTCCTCCAGAGCCTGATCGATGCCGGGACGATTCCGGCGGAAAACCGCGCCGGCATTGAGAAAAATCTCTCCGACCTCAAGGCGGATGTCGCACGTTACAAAAAGGAAAAAAAGGAGATCCTCCTTGGGTCCAAGGCCGTCGGTGAGGCGAACTGGGTGCAGGATATCGACGGCGAGATGGGCAAGGTCACCGGAGCCAAGGAATACGAAGCAACGGCGGCCGGGCTGGGCAAAGCGGGCGATCTTTTCGATATGGGCACGCTTTTTCTCCAACTCTGCCTGGTCATCGGGGCGATCAGCCTCATCCTGAAGGGCCCGGGATCCAAGAAGCTCTTCTACGGGGCCTGCGTCGTTCTTGGTCTTGTGGGCGCCGTTTATTCGGTCATTGCGTTCGTTCAGGCGTTTGCGGTGGTCTGAGCGGCCCTCTCTTTGCAAAAACCATGCCGCGGGTCATGGTGAGCCGGGCGCCGGAACCGTTTACTGCCCGCCTCAACGATGGAAAACCCCGATACCCGCCAAACGATCGACACCTTGCTCGGTTCGTTGACCACCCTCACGCTTGCCACCGTCAGTGAGGCGGGCGAGCCCTGTGCGGCCGCGGTTTACTACGTGCACGATGAGAAACTGAACCTCTTTTTCCTCTCGGCGAAGACGACTGTTCATGGGGCCAACATGCTCGCTCATCCACGCGTGGCCGGCACCGTTCATGCCGAACAGCAGGAGTGGAAAACGCTGAGTGGACTCCAACTCACCGGCGAGGCCCGTCCGGTCAAGGCCCTCGAGTTTCCCTCGGCTGCCCTCCTCTACGGGAAAAAATACCCGTTTGTGAATCTCCTGAAATCCGCCGACGACCCCGGTGCCCTCGCCAAGGCGATGGCCTCAACCACGATCTGGAAACTCGTGCCGGACTGGATCCGCCTCATCGATAACGCGCGGGGCTTCGGATTCAAAGACGAGATCCGGCTTCCGTAGCCGGCCGCGGGGGGATTTTTCCCTCTTGTCGCTCGACAGGCCGAAGGGGAGAGGATAACCAAAAGGGGACTTTCTATGGATATTTCGAGCGTGTTGAGCGTACTGATGATGCCCGAGGTCTTCCTCGTGTGGACCTCGCTGGCCAAGACGATCGGCCTTCTGGCCGTGATTCTGGGGCTCGTCTCCTACACCGTTTACGCGGAACGCAAAGTCTGCGCGCTCATCCAGGACCGCGTTGGCCCGAACCGCACCGGCATTCCGCTCACGAAAATCCGCATCCTCGGCCTCGGCCAGCCCATCGCCGATGCGCTCAAGCTCCTGCTGAAGGAAAATTTCATCCCGAACAGCGTCAACAAGTTCTATTACTACATCGCGCCGAAGCTCGCGATGATCCCTCCGATCCTCGTTCTGGCCGTGCTCCCCTTCGGCAGCGAGCTTCTTGGGGTGCCGATGGTCATTGCCGACGTGAACATCGGCGTGCTCTACGTCTTCGCGGTCTCCTCGTTGGGCGTCTACGGCATCGTTCTCGCCGGCTGGGCTTCCAATTCGAAATACCCCTTCCTCGGCGGCATCCGCTCGAGCTCGCAGATGATCTCCTACGAGCTCGCGCTCGGGCTTTCGGTGATTCCGGTCTTCATGCTCTGCGGCACGCTGAACATGCCGGCCATCGTCGACTGGCAGGTCCAGAACGGCTGGCTCGTGGCGCCATGGTGGCCAAAGGGCTTCGATTGGCAGATGGTCATGTCCGGCAACTGGGAGGCCATCTGGGGCACGTTCGTGGCGGGTTTTTCCTTCCAGCGGATCCTTCTCTGGATCCCGATGTGCATTTCGTTCGTGATCTTCCTCATCGCGATGTTTGCCGAGACAAACCGGCTTCCGTTTGACCTTCCCGAGGCCGAGCAGGAACTCGTCGGGGGCTACCACACCGAGTATTCATCGATGGGCTTCGCGCTCTTCTTCCTCGGCGAGTATGCGGCCATGATCGCCGGGTCCGGCGTGATCGTGACGCTCTTCCTCGGCGGGTGGAGCCTTCCGCTCATCCCCGATGGCTCGATGCCGGGCCTCGCGGGCGTC
>CAZSMN010000283.1:0-5148 GCA_964607615.1 uncultured Chthoniobacterales bacterium
CGTGGATATGGCCTCGGTGATCGGACGCGGGCGCTCGAGGGGGAGGGGGAGACGTTTGACGGCATCCGCCACGGCTTCGCGGGTGGTCCAGCGTGAGCGCTGCGGATGTGTCTCCAGAAGCTTCTTAGCGACCCCGTCGATCCTCCACCGCTCGCAGGCCTCGTGAAGATGGACTCGTGGTCCCACCGGCCATTTGGCAAGAAGCCGGGAGTGGTCGAAGGCCGGCTTGAGGTCGATATGGAGCATCGGCTTCTCCATCGCCCTGAGGTGCCGCGTCAGGGCGTAAACCGGTCCGCCCTCGATGCCGTCCCGCGTGACAAGCAGTTCGCCGCGCGCCTCCTGCGTCCCCGCAAAGGCCGTGATGTTTTTCAAAGGCAAGCCTTCGGCCTCACCAAGAAATTCCTCCGGCCATGTGACTTCCCAGCCACAGTTTGACGGAAGGAAGGGAACGGTTGCGATACCGAGATGTTCAAAAAACGCCGGCCATTTTCCATCGGAGCCGGTCTGCGGCCAGGACGCTCCGCCGAGAGCAAGCACCACGGCATCCGCTTCATCAGTGCATGGTCCCTCCGGCGTGTGGAATCGCAGTTCCCATCGCTCCCGCCGTTCCAGTGTCTCCAGCCGGTGACGCGGGAAAAACTCAACGCCGGCCGCGCGAAGCGCGGTCACCCACCGCCGGAGGAGCGGGGCGGACTTCATGCCTTCCGGGTAGATGCGTTTCCCGGAGCCAACAAAGGTTGAGATCCCGAATCGCTCGACCCATGCCCGGAGATCCGCGGGACCGAAGGCATTAAGAAGTCTTGCCCAGACCTCACGATCCGGCGCGGAGTATCGCTCGATAAAAAGCTCGCGGGGTTCGGTGTTCGAGATGTTCAGCCCGCCACGGCCGGCCACAAGAAACTTCCGCCCGACGGAAGGCATCGCATCGAACAGCCGGACGTTGATGCCCTGTGAGGCAGCAACCTCCGCTGCCCGCAATCCTGCCGGACCGCCTCCAACGACGCAGAGACGTGGCGTCATTCCGTAAAATCGAAATCCCGCACGACCGCCATGTGTTGCATGCCTTGGACCCCGCTGTCCAACGTCTGCACAGGGGCCACCGCATCGAGCGGTTCGAAGATCCGGCTGTCAAAAACCAGGCCGTTCGGAAAGAGGCGGCCGGCAATGTCCACCGGTTTCTCCAGCGCGGAGAGTCCGGCATCGACAAACACTCCATCGTAAGGGCGGCTGCGGGGAGCATTGGTGTTCGGGTTGCCGAAGCCATCCGCCGGCGGGTTCTTGGGGACCGTTACGATAGCGCTGAGCACTTCGAGGCAGGCTTCATCGAACGATCTCGTATTAAAGTCTCCACCGATCACGATCCGCTCGCCCGCTGCCACGCGGCTGGCGAGGAATCCCTTGAGGGCATCCGCCTGAGCGGTCCGGGTCGCCGGTTTCTTGGCCGAAAGGTGAACGCTGACGAGCCATGCCCGCGACCCGTCCGGCAGAGCGACTTTCGCCCAGACAAAATCGCGGTTGTCCATTGCGGGATCATACCACTCGCCGGACTCAATGACCGTGAGCCGGGTGATGATCCCATTGGGAATTCCCGGTCCTTCCTCGCGGACAATTTTATAGTCAGTACCAAGGGTCTGGTTGACCCATTGGCGGACAGGGATCGTTGTATTGAACTCCTGAATCAATACGACATCGGGTTTGAGACCCTTGAGGATGCGGGCGCCGGCACCTTCGGGATTGGAATGGTTGGCGTTATCGGGGGAGTAGGATTGGTGATTGCCGGAGGTCAGGTTGGCGGCAGCGATTCGAAGGCGGCCGGCATCTTCGGCGAAAACGGCGCAGGCCGTTGCCAGGATGAGAAGGGCGGTGCGGATCATGGCCGGGAGCCCGGAATTCAGATGATGCGCGAGACGAACGCCTCGCGATCGAACGGGGCGAAGTCTTCCGGCTTTTCTCCGGTGCCGATGAAGCGCGTGGGAATGCCCAGTTCGTGCTGGATCGCGACGGCCACGCCGCCTTTGCCGCTGCCGTCGAGCTTGGTCAGGATGATTCCGGTGAGGCCGATGGCATGGTGAAACTCGCTTGCCTGAACGACGGCGTTCGAGCCGGTCGTCGCATCGACGACGAGCCACTTTTCATGCGGTGCATCGGGATCGTGCTTGGCCAGCGTGCGCGCGACTTTGGAGAGCTCCTGCATGAGGTTGCTCTTCGTGTGAAGCCGGCCGGCGGTATCGCAGATGACGAATTCGATGTTCTTCCGGTGCGCGCTCGTCCAGGCGTCGTAGCAGAGAGCGGCGGAGTCTCCCTGATACTGGCTGCGGAGGACTTCGATGCCCAGACGGTCTCCCCAGGTGATAAGCTGCTCGATCGCGGCGGCCCGGAACGTATCTGCAGCAACCAACACGCACGTATGGCGTTTCGCCTTGAGCCATGCCGCAAACTTGGCGCTGGAGGTTGTCTTTCCCGTGCCGTTCACTCCGACAATCAGGATCGCTTTTGGTTTTGAGGGGAGGGGACGGAGCGGAGGCTGAACGACCGGGAGCACGCGGAGAATCTCCTCGCGCGTCACGGCCGCCGCCGTCTCGCCGGTCACTTCCTTGCCGCGGCCCCGGAGAGCATCCAGAATGCGCATCGTCATCGGCACGCCGAGGTCGGCGCGGATCAATGTCTCTTCGAGCTCATCCCAATCGACCGGCTTCCCGGCGAATTTGCTGACGAAGGATTTGAGAAATCCGAAAGCCATCGTGCGTCAGGCGGCCGGCCGGGCGGAGCGGCGGATATTGTCGAGGATGCCGTTGACGAATTTTCCCGATTCCTCCGTGCTGAACTTCTTCGCGATCTCGATCGCTTCATTGATAGCCACCGCTGCGGGAACATCCGGGCAGTGAAGGAGCTCGTAGGCGGCGACGCGGAGGACGTTTCGATCGACAGCCGAGAGGCGGTTGAACTCGTAGTTCTTCGCATGGCTGCGAATCGACTCATCCACCCCGTCGCGGTGCTGTGCCCATCCGCGGAGAAGGCCGTCGCAGAACCGGCGCGCGCTCGGGCTCAGGCCGCGGAGGCGGTAAAATTCCTCCAGGCCCGAGTCGTTGTCATCGGCATGCATGTCGCGTTGGTAAAGGTATTGCACGGCTGCTTCGCGTGCGTCTCGTCGTACTCCCATAAATATCTTTCTACTGGCGGAGGTCTCTGAGGGTTCTGGCCACCGAGACGGCCGCCCGTGCGGCTTCGATGCCGCGGTTGTGGTCCGCCCCGATGCAGCGTGCTTCCGCCTGCGCCTCGTTTTCAACCAAAAGAACCTCGTGGATGACCGGAATGCCCTCGTCGATGGAGATCTTGAGGAGGGAATTCGTCACCGCTTGCGCGACGAGCACTGCGTGGGAGGTCTCGCCCTGAAGAAGCACGCCGAGGGCGAGGATGGCGTTGTATTTGCCGGTCTCAGCAACCGCCTTGACCAGCACAGGGATCTCAAATGCCCCGGGGGCGGCCACCAGACTGACGGCCGCGCCGGGTTCGAGCGCGTTCAACTCGCGGTAGGCATTGTCCACGAGGGGCTGCACGAACTGCGCATTGTATTGGCTGGCGACGATGGCGAACGAGAGCGTTGCCTTCGTCGAGAGCCGGGGACGCATGGGGACCGATCTGGACATGGGATGCAATCGTTCGCCAATTTCCACCCGCACGCAACAACAACCGCACGGATTTCGGAGGGCGTGCATTATCTTGACCGGTATCCGAGGCGCGTGCGATCCTGTCCGGCACTTCAAACACCTACGCTCGTGGACATAAAAGAAATACGCACACTGATCGACCTCATGAAGAAGAACGGCCTCGCCGTCTTCAAAATGGAGCGCGAAGGATTCAAGATCACCCTCAAGACGGGCGAGGCAGGCGGACCTGCACATTTCGTCACTTCGGTCTCAGCCCCGGCACCTGCCGCGGCTGCTCCTGTTGCCGATGCGACGGCTCCGGCCGCAGCTCCGGCGCCCGTGGTTGCCGGCATCGAGATCAAAAGCCCGATGGTGGGAACGTTTTATTCCGCCCCGGCTCCTGATGCGCCGGCGTTCCTCTCTGTTGGTCAGGAAGTCACACCGGACACGGTTGTTTGCATCATCGAAGCCATGAAGGTGATGAACGAGATCAAGGCCGAGGTTTCCGGAACGGTCGTCGAGATTTGCGCTGAGAATGGCAAACCGGTGCAGTTCGGGCAGACGCTCTTCCGCCTCAAGTAACCGGGCCTCTCCGCGACAACATGTTCAAAAAAATCCTGATCGCCAACCGTGGCGAGATCGCGCTGCGCATCATCCGGGCCTGCAAGGAACTCGGCGTCCAATCCGTTGCTGTCTACTCCGAGCCAGATCTCGACAGCCTGCACGTTCAACTCGCGGATGAGGCGATCTGCATCGGGCCGGCCCAGAGCTCGGACAGCTATCTCAAAATCGACCGGATCATCAGTGCGGCTGAGATCGCCGACGTCGATGCGATCCATCCCGGCTACGGCTTCCTTGCCGAGAACGCGCACTTTGCCGATGTCTGCAAGAGCTGCAATATCAAGTTCATCGGGCCGTCGGCGAATGCGATCCGGCTCATGGGTGACAAGAATTCGGCCCGCGAGTGTGCGCGGAAGTCGGGTGTTCCGACCTCGCCCGGTAGCGACGGCACCGTGGATACCGAGGCCGAGGCGATCAAGATCGCACGGAAAATCGGATATCCGGTGATGATCAAGGCTGTCGCCGGCGGCGGCGGGCGCGGAATGCGCGTGGCGAGCAATGAGGGCAGCCTCGTTCAGGGCTACCATGCCGCGCGGATGGAGGCGGAGAAGGCCTTTGGCAATGCCGCGGTCTACATCGAGAAGTTCATCGTCAACCCCCACCACATCGAGTTTCAGGTCTTCGGGGACGAGCACGGCCAAGTGGTGCATCTGGGCGAGCGTGACTGCTCGCTCCAGCGCCGCAACCAGAAAATCGTTGAAGAATGCCCGTCTCCACTCATGACGGCCGACCTTCGCGAGAAGATGGGCGCTGCCTCGGTGAAGCTCTGTGAGGATGTCGGCTACGCGAATGCCGGAACGATCGAGTATCTCGTCGACGATGAGGGCAACTTCTACTTCATGGAGATGAACACCCGCATTCAGGTCGAACATCCGATCAC
>CAZSMN010000284.1:0-5138 GCA_964607615.1 uncultured Chthoniobacterales bacterium
CGCCGATGATCATGGTCGGTCCGGGGACGGGCATCGCACCATTCCGCGCTTTTCTTGAGGAGCGTCGTGCAGTCGGCGCGACAGGGAAAAACTGGCTCTTCTTCGGTGATCAGAAAGCACAGTGCGACTTCCTTTACCAGGACGAGCTGGCCGCCATGCAGCGCGAGGGATTTCTTCATCGTCTCGATCCCGCCTTCTCCCGCGATCAGGAGCGCAAGATCTATGTCCAGCACCGGATGTTGGAGAACTCCGCCGGGCTCTGGGCCTGGCTTGAGGAGGGCGCGCATTTTTACGTCTGCGGAGACGCCAGCCGCATGGCCAAAGACGTGGAGTCCGCCCTCCAGCAGGTCGTTGAGAAAGAAGGCGGACTCTCACCCGAGGACGCCTCGGCCTACCTGGCAAACCTGAAGGCGCAAAACCGCTACCAGCGCGATGTCTATTGAACCCACGCCTATGAGCACCACGACCCTTCCCGAAGCACTCGCCACCCAGGCGATGGAACCCCATCAGAGGACCTATCTCGAGGGGTTCTTCGCCGGCGTGAAAGAACGTGCCGTGGTCTTCGGCGATCTCTTTCCCGGAGGACTGCCCGGACAGGCATCCAATCCCGCCGAGGAGGAGGCGGAGCTGACGGCGGAGGAGCGCATTAAGCGCGAAGAACATCCGCTCGATTCCTACTACCGCATCGCCGAGAACGCCCGGGCCAATGCCACGCCTGAAAAAGAGGAAGTCTTCCGCTTCAAGTGGCACGGGCTCTTTTATCTCTCCCCGGTGAAGGATTCCTTCATGGCGCGTCTTCGCGTTCCGGGAGGACGGCTCACCTCGGCGCAGATGCGTGACCTTGCTGCGGCGGCCCGCGATCTGACCTCCGGATACGTCCAGATCACGACCCGAGCCAATTTCCAGATGCGGCTCATCCAGCCGAAGGACACCGTCGAATTCCTCCGCCGCGTTCGCGCGACAGGTCTTCACACACAGGGGGCCGGAGCCGACAACGTGCGGAACATCACGTGCAATCCCACGGCCGGGGTCGATCCGGAGGAACTCATCGACTGCACGCCGTATGTGAAAGATCTCGCCGATCACATCCTCAACCAACGCGAGTTCTCGAACCTCCCGCGGAAGTTCAACATCGCCTTCGACGGCGGCGGACTCATCGGTTCGGTGGAGGATACCAACGACATCGGGATCAAGGCCGTGCGGGTCGGATCGGACATTCGATTCCGCATCGCGGTCGGCGGAGCGACCGGACACCAAGCGTTCGCCAATGACCTTGGAATCCGCGTGCCTCCGGAAGATGTGGTGGAAGTCGTCCTCGCCCTTCTTCGGGTCTATTTGGAAAAGGGCGACCGGACCAACCGGAAGCGGGCCCGTCTTAAGCATCTCTTGGAGTCAATGTCGCTTGCAGACTATCTCGCAGCGGCAGAGGCCAAGCTAGGAAAGACGCTCGAGCGGGCACCGCTCGCACCCGGCGAGCTGTCCTACGGCCACGAGCGTCTGGCGCACAGCCACATAGGCCCGCATGCCCAGAGACAGAATGGGTTCCACTTTCTCGGCATTGCGCTTCCCGCCGGTCAGATCACTCCGAAACAAATGGAGCGCCTGGCCGATCTCGCGCAGAACTACGGCTCGGGCGATCTTCGGCTGACGGTCTGGCAAAACATCGTCATCCCCGACATCCCGGAGGCCTACCTTGCCACGGTGCAGAAGGCCGTCGTGAAGGCGGGCCTCGCCTGGAAGCAATCCCACCTCTCCAGCGGCATCGTGGCCTGCACGGGAAACCGCTACTGCAAATATGCGGCGACCGACACGAAGGGACATGCCACCGAACTCTCCCGCCATCTCGAAAAGCGCGTTCCGCTCGACCGGCCGGTTAACATCCACCTCACCGGCTGCCCGCATTCCTGCGCGCAGCATTACATGGGCGACATCGGACTCCTCGGTGCCAAGACCCGTGCCGGCGAGGAGGCCTATACGGTCTTTGTCGGCGGCGGCTTCGGATCGCACCGCGCCTGCGGACGACTCCTCTTTCAAGCCATGCCGTTCGAGGAACTGAAGACCACTCTCGAAAAGCTTCTCCTCGGGTATCTCCACCAGCGCCGGGCGGACGAATCGTTCCAGCAGTTCGCCCTCCGGCACGAGATCCGCCAACTCCAGGAAATGGTGGAATGAAAACGCTGATCGATGAACTCCTCGCCGGGCAGCAAAACCTCCGCCCGGTGGAGCGTTTTGCCCAGGCGGCGGGAGACATCGATGCCCCGGCCGGAGCGCGGTTCCGGGAACTCATCCCCCTCTCCCGACCGGGCGTCGGCGAGCAGTATGCCTTCGAAGTGGACCTCGACCGCTGCACCGGCTGCAAAGCCTGCGTGGCGGCCTGTCACAGCCTGAACGGGCTGGAAGACGAGGAGACGTGGCGCGAGGTGGGCACCCTCATCGGCGGCACCGCGCTGCACCCCCGCACGCAGACCGTGACCAGCGCCTGCCATCATTGCGCGGAGCCCGGATGTCTCGAAGGCTGTCCGGTTCTCGCCTACGAGAAGGATGCCACGACAGGGATCGTCCGTCACCTCGATGATCAGTGCATCGGATGTTCGTATTGCGTGCTGAAGTGTCCGTATGAAGTGCCGAAATACTCAAAGTCTCTCGGCATCGTCCGCAAGTGCGATATGTGCCACAGCCGCCTGGCCGTCGGCGAAGCTCCGGCCTGCGTTCAGGCCTGCCCGACCGCGGCCATCGCGATCCGCGTGGTGAAGGTTTCCGACTCCCGCGCCGACGCGGCAAACGGGATTTTCCTGCCGGACAGTCCCGATCCCTCGCTGACGGTTCCCACCACGCGCTACAAGACGCGCAAGCCGCTGAACGAACGCGCGGTCGCAGGCGATCATTTCCGGCCGGAGGTCCAACACACGCACTGGCCGCTGGTGTTCATGCTGGTCCTCACCCAGGTCGGTGTGGGAAGCGCGATCGGCAGCCTCGGTGGCCGGCCGGGGGCATCCCTTCTTGCATCGGTGCTCTTTATTGCCGGGATGGCCGCAAGCGTGCTGCATCTCGGACAGCCGCTGAAAGCATGGAGAGCGTTTCTCGGGTGGCGGACCTCGTGGCTGAGCCGGGAGATTCTTGCCTTCGGTGCCGTCGCCCCTTTGATCGTCGCCATGGGAGCGGCCGAAGCGGCGGGCTTCCTGCCTGACGTTCCCGTGTGGCTTCGCGAATCCGTCTTGTTCGTTGGCCAAATTTCCTCGTGGATCGTCGTCCCGCTGGGCTCCGCGGCGATCGCCTGTTCCGCATGGGTCTATCACGACACCGGCCGCCGGGTTTGGAAGGGTCCGCTTTCGTTCGGAAGATTTTTTCTCACGACCGGCATCACCGCTTTGGCTGTCGGAGGACAGCCGCAGTGGGCAGCAGCGGCTCTTGCAGTGAAGCTGGTCTGTGAAGCGATTCTGTTCGGTCGCGGTGCGCAGGTGCAGAAGAACCTCGAAGAACTCGACCGGGCGGCCCGGCTGCTACGCGGGCCGCTGATGCCATGGTGCCTCGGCCGGTTTGTCTTCGGCGGCATCGCTCTGCTCCTCTTTGCCTCAGGCTCGACGGGATTCGCTGCCGTGGCGGCATTTCTGGCGGGTGAACTTCTCGAGCGGGCTCTCTTCTTCAAGGCGGGCGTCGCCCGCAAAATGCCCGGACTCTGATGAATGCCGGAACCACTAACGGCTCCGGATCACCGGGGCAACACCTTCGTTCCCCTCACGAATTATGCTAAAAGACGCCCTTAAATCCGCGATGGCCGGTCTCCGCGCCGGCACAGGACCGCTCACCGAGCGCCTCGCCCAGAATCGCTCTCCGCTCGGTCTCGGTATGCTACCAAAGGCCAGGCAGCCCGAAGAAACACATGCGCTCATCTGCGGGTATTGCTCCACCGGTTGCTCGCTTGATGTGCATTTGCGGGAGGGTAAGCCGGTCAACCTCTCCGCCTCGCCGGATTATCCCGTGAATATCGGAATGGCGTGCCCGAAGGGATGGGAAGCCCTCACGCCGCTTGCCGCCGCGGACCGCGCCACGACTCCGCTTCTCAGAAATGAGAACGGCATACTGGAGCCATGCGACTGGGAGCGCGCGATGATCGTCTTCTGCGCAAAAATGCGCGAGATCGTGGAGCGGCACGGGGGTGGAGCTGCAGCCTGGTTGGGGACCGGTCAGATTCCGTCCGAAGAAATGGCCTTCCTGGGAGCCCTCGCACGGTTCGGGCTGGGATTCCGGCATGGGGACGGGAATACCCGCCAATGCATGGCCACGGCGGTCAGCGCCTACAAGGAGTGCTTCGGTTTTGACGCCCCTCCGTTCACGTATGGCGATTTCGAGGAATCCGATGTTCTGGTTTTCGTCGGTTCCAACCCGTGCATCGCCCATCCGATCATGTGGCAGCGCGTCATGCGCAACCCCCACTCACCGGATATTCTGATCATTGACCCCCGCCACACGGAAACGGCGGCAGCCGCCACGGCGCACTATCCGGTCCGTCCAAAATCCGATCTCATCCTCCTCTACACGCTCGCCAACCTGCTCATCCGCATGGGCGCGACCGATGCGGAGTTTATCCGGAATCATACGAACGGCTTCGAGGAGTTCCGGAACTTTGTGGCGCACTACGACGTCGTGGACGCCTCGGAGTCAACCGGCCTTTCGATCCGGGCCATTGAGGACCTCGCCCGCCGGATCGCCCGCGGAAAGCGCGTTTCGTTCTGGTGGACGATGGGGGTCAATCAAGGACACCAATCGACGCGGACCGCTCAGGCCCTGATCGCGCTGGCCCTGCTCACCGGAAACATTGGACGCCCTGGCACCGGGGCCAACTCGATCACCGGACAATGCAATGCCATGGGGTCGCGTCTCTTCAGCAATACCAGTTCGCTCTTCGGCGGGCGCGACTTTGGAAATCCGACGCACCGCAGCGAGGTGGCATCACTGTTCAGCATCGACGTCGCCATGGTTCCCGACTCTGCGGGGTATGCCTACGACCAGATTCTCGATGCCATCGAGGCCGGCGAGATCCGTGCCCTGTGGATCATCGCGACCAATCCGTCGCATTCGTGGATTGATTCCGGACGCTTCGCGCGACTCCGCGAGAAATTGGAATTCCTCGTCGTGCA